>JAZDLT010000005.1:0-3024 GCA_043801735.1 Candidatus Liptonbacteria bacterium
GGATCAGAGCTAAATCAATCGGGGTTTTTGTAAAGGCGTTATAGACCACGCCGTAAGCTTTTCTTTTGCGTCGGCCGAAAAGGAGAATCGGTGCGGTAAAAAGATATTGGAGAAAAGCCAGGAGGTTGGAAGAAGTGGCCAGAACTACCGTGCTAGTTACGGCCACCGCCGCGACCACTGGTGTGGCCACCGTGGCCGCGGTTTGCGCGACGGGTGATTCTTGAATGGCGGTAACGGTTTCCGTGATGGCGGTAACCGTTTCGCCGACCGCTTGAGTGATCGTTTCGACCGTGATCGGCAAGACTATTTCTTTGGAAATTTTTATAGCCGGGTTAACGATGTTGTTGGTTATCTCCAGGGTTCGCGAGGCTTCGTTGTATCCGTTTTTAGCAACCACGACTTTGTACGCGCCGTTCTCGACATACCAAGCAAAAGTTCCATTGGCTGAGGAAGAAACCGGATTGGCTTGGCCAGAGCGCGGCGTCCAGACGACCCATTCACCGCCTGACGATTGGTATAAAGTAATCTTGGCTTCGGACACCGGGGCTTCTTGACCATCAAGATCCTCATAAACCAAGCCCCAAGAAACCGCATTGACCGTCCAATCAAAAGTCTGCGTTGTTCCATCGGCGTAACTCACAATCAGATGAGCGGCATATTTGGAAACGGCGTCTGGAAAAGTAACGGTGGTGAAGTAGTAATAATCTGAATCCTGGAGCAGATAAGTATCAGCGCCAAGAGTCAAAATAACTTCAGCCACCTCTTTATTAAGATGGGTTTGTGAAAGAAGGAAGGAAACCGTTGTCCCGGACAAGACGGTTACTCCGGCCTCTTCGGAAATCTCCAAGCCAACATTTCCCGCGCTGGAAACAATCGAAATATCCGAGAAAGGCAAGATTTCTTCTTCCGTAACGGTCGTGGTCGGAATTTCAATTGAAGGGCAATCCGAAGGACAAAGGGCACTACTTTCATCAATTGAGCAGAGGGTATCGCCGCAGATAGTCGTTCCGCCGCCGGTTTCCTCCGTAGTTTCTTCGCCGGTTTCTTCATCGGTTTCTTCGCCCGGTTCCTCGGCCGGCGGTTCTTCAACCGGAGGTTCTTCGGTCGGCGCTTCAGCGCAATCGGCCGGACACGAACTTGAATTTTCTGTTCCACCGCAAGCGCCATCGCCGCAAACATCAACTGGAGCAACCGGACAATCGGCCGGACAGGTGGCCGATGATTCAGTTGATCCGCAGACAGTATCGCCGCAAACATCCGTTATGGCGGCTACCGGTGTTGCCGAAGCTAAGGCTCCCGAAGAGTAATAACCGTCGGTGTCGTAGGCAAAGGCCCCGTAATAATAGGTGGTGCCATTGGTTAATCCGCTGTGTCGGGCGGTAATTCCTGTTCCGTTGTAGATTGTGACGCAATCAGCGTCAGTGTAAGAGGAGGGATATTCATTTAGACAAGACAGGACGATCACTCCAGCGAAATCTGTTTCCGGCGGCCTGATCCAACTTAATGAAACATAGCCATCACCAGGGGTGGCTACAAATGAAGTAACATTGGAAGGCGCGAGAGTGGCTCGTCCGGTTGTGAAGGAATAACCGCTCGCTGTGCTGGAATTTCCGCAAGTATCAAAAACTTCAACTTGAAAGTAATAAGTCGTGGCCGAAGCCAGGCCAGTAAGAGTAGCTGAGTGAACGGTTACACCGTCTCCCACAACCAGGCCCGTCATTAGGTCCGGCGCCGTGCCAAAATCAACATGTCCACCAGCCGCTCCATCCGTTGTCCATAAGATTCTGGCCGAAGTTGATAAAAGGCCGACGACCGTGACACCACTAACAACCGGAGCCGTAACATCAGAAGCGCATTCGGCCGGACGGGGTCTGGGGTCAGCCCCTTCTCCGGCCGGAAGGGTGGAGACATCAAAGCCAGCTCTGTATCCTGCCGTGTCTTGATAGGTGGCGCTTGTGCTAAGGCCCGAACCCTGATTTTCAATGGTGTCTCGTAGGTTATAGCTCGTTGAGGAGGCTTGACTTTCTCCACCCGCGGTTATGGAATCCCAATCGATCTGATAATTGACCGAGGACATTTCAGCAAACGCAAAACCGGTGATATTAAAAATCCCCACTAAAACCGCGATGACTATCCTAAGACGCATACTTTTCTTAGTTCCTGAATGAATTATAGCATGAACACAAAATTATTTCAAGCATAAAATCCGCCAATTTAAGCGGATTTTTGTTTATTTTTTTAAGATTTAAAGTGGATAACTATTTTTTACCCACATTATTCCTACTTTTTACACATCTTTATCCACAGATGGTATTGTTTGTCTAGACCCTTGTCGACAAACGGGAAAACGTCCCCTTGGATAACTTTTGGTTTCAAGGTATTGTTTCACGGGGAACTTTGGGATGATTGTTACAATCAGTTCCCCAATTTTTTGGATTATCAATTATGTATTGTCGAATGGCCGGAAGGTAATCGCCATTGATTGAAACCAAATGTTCAAAAAATCTACTTTGCCAAACAGGTTGGCTCGGAGTGCCCCGTTCATAATTAATTATTTTCGTAACCGCCGATTTATATGATCCGACCATTTGCATCGTTTATTTTGATGATTCAATGAATGTGATTCGGCATGACTACGAATGTATCCAATTCGATATTTCCACATAATACCCCGGGGTCGTATAATCAAAATTTTTTAAACGAGGAGATTTTCTATAATAATCTGGCATATCCTCATAATTTTATCATTGTTCCTTGTGAAACATCCGCCTTTGCTATCGCTTCGGCGAGATAATAAAAAACGGCCAATCTTGGCCATTCTTTATGGTCGGAGACCGTGAGCGGTTGTGATATTGCAATTTCCTGTCTGGTGGACCCGGGGGGAATCGGACCCCCGACTCGGCAATGCGAATGCCGCGTAATACCACTTTACTACGGGCCCAGTTTTAAATTTATACGGCGCTCCCCTGCCGCCCAACGAGGCGTGGGCTGGCAGGCCGGCCTGTCCTGCGCCAGCTGGACGGC
>JAZDLT010000035.1:0-8960 GCA_043801735.1 Candidatus Liptonbacteria bacterium
GTCTTCGGTCATAATAAAATGCCTCCTCAAAGGCACCGAGAAAGTATAGTAAATGATTGGACGGATGTAAAGACCGTGGGTTTTAAAACTCCACTGTCGCCTTTGCGTCTTTGCCGTCCCAATAAGGATGTTTAACGTCTTTGGTTTCTGTCACTAGATCAGCTAAATCAATCAACTCTTGCGGCGCGCCCCGGCCGGTCAACATCAACAGCTTATCCTCGGGATAGTCCCCGATCGCATCCAGAACCTCCTCTATGGTCAGCAACCCCAGAGAAACAGCGACATTGATCTCGTCTAAAACTATCAGGTGCCATCCGCCGTCTGGCGGAGCCGATTCCTTTTCCCCCACAAACTCCGCCAATGCTTTTCTCGCCGCGGCGGCATGCTCCTCTCGCGGTAGTTTGTCTCCCAATATTCCTACGAATCCCAATCCCCTTTTCCGAATTTCAAATTCCGGGCCGAAACCCGAACATTTATCACCGAACATTTCCGCAAACTTATCCTCCCCCGAAATCCAAGGGCCCTTGATAAATTGGATCATGAGCGCGGACTTGCCCCGCCCTAAAACCCGTATCATCTGCCCCAGGGCGGAAGTTGTTTTCCCCTTACCGTCTCCGGTAAATAATATAATCATTTAAACGAGGAATGTATCGGCTCCATTCTACCAAGAGCTAGTTTTAGAGCAAATATGAGGGGCTGCCACCACGTAGCAGCCCCCTGGTTTTTGGTCCGACCGAGCACAAGGGTCAAAGCTCTCCTCGCCGCAGCGTCGGAGCTAAGTTTTGCGCCTAGTCGGACCGGGATGGTAGAGCTTGTGGGAGACACGGGAATGGACCCCAGCCTCAAAATCGGGCCTCGCCGTCGTGCTGACGGCTATCCCAGATTCCGCAAGATACCAACCCGAAACTCTATCTATTAAATAACATGGAATTAAGTTCCCGTCAAAACCGGAATTCTGGGCATCCCTAGGTCAAGCGATAATACCTCCTCCCAATACTTCCCCGGACTGGTTATAAAAAACCGCGGACTGTCCCTCCGCTATAAACCTCTGTGGTTTCCGAAATAGCAATGTGGCTTTATTGTTTTTTCCGATTTTCAGCAGCGCGGCCGTCAATGGTTGCCGATATCGCACTCTTGCCAGCACGTCAATATTATTGTATTTAATACCAACATTCTTGAGAATGTTGGTATGTTGTTCGGGAGCGCCACCTCCCTTCTTTTCCTTATGCCTGTCTGCCAGCAGATAGGCAGGCGAAATTAAATTTACATCAATAAGATTCGACACCTTTCGATAAAGTTCCGGATCTTCGGCTCCTTCCGCGACCGTAACCGTATTCTTCCTGATGTTTTTTCTGACAACATAAACCGGCACGTGCGTCCGGTTCCCTTTTTGGTGTTTAATATTGCCTATGCCCCGCCTCTGCCCAATGGTGTAAAAATGCGCTCCAACGTGCTCGCCTATTTTTCTGCCTTTCACATCCAAAACATCCCCCCGGCGACGGGGAATGTATTTCTCCAGAAATTCATCCATGGAAACCATGCCCAAAAAACATATGCCCTGGGAGTCCTTCTTCTCCGCCGTAGGCAAACCGGCTCGGCGCGCAATCTCTCGGACTCTTGGCTTTAGATAATCGCCTATCGGAAATAGGCAATGCGTCAACTGCTTTTGGGTCAGAGTCCACAAGAAATAGGATTGATCTTTGTTTGCATCTCTTGAGACGTGAAGCGTGAAGCGTGAAACCTTTTTGCCGCCGTGTTTCACGTTATATGTTTCACGTTTCACGACGTAATGGCCTGTCGCCACGTAATCGGCCCCCATCTCGAGTGCTCTCTCCAAAAACAAACCGAACTTGATCTCGCGATTGCACATCACGTCCGGATTCGGGGTAATTCCCTTCCTGTAGCCATCTATCATATATTCCACCACCCGCTTTTTGTATTCCTCCTCAAAATCCCAGACGTAAAATGGGATCTTTATTTTTTCCGCTACTCGGCGGGCATCCTCGGCATCACGCTCGGCGCAACCGTCCAAGTTATAGCAGCGCATAAACACCCCTATCACATCATAGCCCCGACGTTTCAAAAGAAGCGCCGCCACAGAGGAGTCCACACCTCCGCTCATGCCCACAAAAACTCTTCGACCAAACTCGGGGTGGGCTTTTTTTGTCATATCTGATCTTTCCACAAATAATTTATATCACTCAAATTAATCTTAGTCCAAAAAACAAGTGCCCCGCGCGATCTACGACACGCGCGGGGCAGGGAATCCTGAACTACTCTGCGAGGTTGATGGCGGCTACGACATGGTCTCCTTCGCCCAGACATTTCACGGCAGGAACCATGTAGATCTGATAGTGGCCGTTTTCAGACCTCATCAGCACTTCCTGACCGCCGATCGGCTCCACGAGGAAGCGCGAGCCACCTTCCGGAGCTACGACATGTCCCATGGTCTCGGCTGGCTGGAAGGTGATAATCCACATCACCTCGTACGGAGTCAGGCGACGCAAGTTGCGCCACCGCAGTCGTTGCGGCACGCTGGGGTTGCTCGGTTCGCCTGGCCATCCGTCTCCCCACCTAAAAAAGGAGAGCAACAGATTGCCCCCTTCTCGCAGGAGGGGCTGGTCAAGCATCTCCTGCAACTCGACGGGTAGTGCCGGTGGGTCGTGGAAGTCCGCGCCTCCCGCTGAACTCCGATGAAGAACCCGGAAGGTGACTTTCCCGCTCCGGAACCTGAGATGCTCAGCAGGGAGGATGACGGTTACAGACATACGGTTCCTCCTCTTGAATTAGGCCGCACGAAGCACCTGTTACCTACCCTTTTCGACCCAACTGTGTTCATGCTGTCTCCTCGGATGCGGAAATGCACCCTTCTAAACAGTTTTATATCACAAAGAGCCATATTTACAATATGGCGTAATGGTTCAATAGCTTGTAATCACCCCTCACTGATTCAAGCTATGTATATGTACACCACAAACCCACATCTGCCCCATGTACGCATGGAGGCAGTGAAGTATGTAAGGAAGGGTCATAGCACCAGAGAGGCGGCAGTTCATTTCGGGTATTCCCAAGCAGCAATCGTGCAATGGATGAAAAGAGCCCCTTCCGACCTCCGGGCAAGGATAATCCCCACCAGATCTTCTCGCCCATATCGTCATCCCCGGGAGCTGGGAGAAGATCTTGTACGAACAATTATTGAGTATCGGATGAAATATGAAAGAGATGCCTTTTTTCTGCACCATATGCTTCAAAGAGATGGCTACGAGGTATCGCTTTCTTCGGTGAAACGAACTCTCCACAGGAATGAGCTGACTAGGTTTTCCAAGTGGAAGAAGTGGCATATCTATCCACCCCGTCCCATACCCGAAAAACCAGGGGTTCTGGTGGAAATTGACACGGTGCATGATGGCATTGGAAAAGAAGTACTCTATCTCTACACCATGTTGGACGTCTGCTCCAGATGGGCTTACGCGCTACCCAGCCCAAGAATCAGCACCTGGAAAAGTCTGGGATTCGTAAGAGAGGCGCGAATTTTACTCCCATTCCCAATCACGACCCTTCAATCTGACCATGGCTCAGAGTTCTCTAAATGGTTTACCAAAATGGTTGAGCATGATGGCGTAGCGCACCGGCATAGCCGGATACGGAAACCAAATGACAACGCTCACCTGGAAAGGTTCAATAGAACTATTCAGGATGAGTGTTTGAGGCGCATTCCAAAGAGCCTCGGGTCATATCGGAAAGAGATTCCGGAGTATCTCCGATACTACAATACGGAAAGGCCCCACATGGGACTAGACATGAAAACTCCGCTCGAAGTGATTACAAGCTATTGAATTCTACTCGTATGGCCCTTGCGCACAACTATGTCCTAAGGACTAAGTTCTAATTGCTAATTTACGCTCTTTCCACATACTCTCCCGTAGACGTATTCACCACTATCTTATCTCCTTCGTTTACGAAAAGCGGAGTGTTGACCATAGCTCCCGTTTCGAGAACTACCTGCTTGGTGCCGCCCTGGGCGGTATTTCCCTTCACGCCCGGAGGGGCCTCTTTTACTTCCAGCGTCATTTTGATTGGCACTTCAACGTTTAAAACCTTTTCTCCGAACATGAGGGTTATAACCTCCGTGTTTGCCCTCATGAATTGGGCGGGGGTTCCAATCACCTCCTCCTTAACCATGAAACGCTTGGATTTGTCCCCCGCTTCATGGAACCAGCATTCCCGCCCGCCATCACTACGCTCAGGCGACTGCGGGCGGGCTCCCTTGGAGGTATAAATATAAATCGCCTTCTTTCTTTCTACCTCGATTTCTTCAAAAGAATCCGAGGCCTGCCAGGTGCGGTCCAGGATTTTGCCGGTGGCAAGATTCTGTATTTTGGTGCTTACCACCGCCTTGCGCTGCTGCATACGCAAAAAATTGGCCTCTATCACCTCATAGGGCTGTCCCTCGTATAAAAATATTACTCCTCTCTTTAGATCCGTATAATTAAGCATTTTTATTCTAACTGCTAAATACTAACCACCAATTGTTGCGACGGGGATATTATACACATATCCTCGCGCTTGGAAAGACGAAAAAACAAAACCCCCGCTGGTGTTTACCCGCCTTCGGAGGGGCAAGGGGTTTTGCTAAGGTAAAAATTCCTTAAATCTGCAGATCTGGCATTCCAGCGTTGTGAATATCGCCGTCTGCCGGATGGGATCCACGCATACCGCCGTCCGGTTCCTCAATCTTAAGATTAATATGGGCATTATTCTTTCGGCCCACAATGCGCAGTAGCGGCCGGATGGCGTTGGCGGTAGCACCTTTGCGACCCACCACTTGGCCCATATCCGCCGGATTCACCTTAAGAGAAAGCAGCACTCCCCGCTCGTCCACCGTGCGATTTACCTGCACATCCTCTGGGTGATCCACCAGGGATTTGACCAAGAATTCCAGAAATTCCTTGTCGTTCTCCTTGTTCATTCTGGTCTGTGTTTCAGTTCTACGACCTTTTATTTTATTGTCCTGGCAGTTTTTACTCCGTAGGCACGGCCGCCGCCGGGACGAAAGGTTCCGCCGAGGCCTCGACTTTCTTGCCCGAAGATTTCCTCATCTTAATTGCTCTTTTCTTGCCGGAGATAATCCCTTCTTTGACCAGAAGATTATGCGCGGTTGTGCTCGTTTGCGCCCCAATGCTTAACCAGTAAGAAATACGATCTTTTTTAAAGGAGGCCTTTTTACCGGAAGGATTATAAGAACCCAGGTCCTCGGTCGGACGGGCAATTAAACGAGAACGTTTTTCCGCCACCACCAAACGGTAGCTGGGTTGATGTTTTTTGCCAATGCGTTGCAATCTGATGATTAACATGTGCGGTAAATTGAGATTTTATGACGAATTTAGCGAAGTAAGAATAATATAAACCCGAGAGAAAGGCAAGTATTGAATCTATTGTGTTTCTATACTTAAAGACAAAACCTTGGAGGTGCCGTCGTCGTTCATGGTTACGCCGTAAAGGAGATTGGCTACCTCCATGGTAGCCCGGTTGTGGGTTACCAAAACAAACTGGCTATGTTTGGCAAATTCTTTGAGCATCTCGGAAAAGCGGCGCGTGTTGCGCTCATCCAGAGAAGCATCTACCTCGTCCAATACCAAAAATGGCGGTGGGCTAACGGAAATTAGGGCGAATAGGGCGGCTATGCCAACCAAGCTTCTCTCTCCGCCGGAAAGGACATCCAAAGAATTGATACGCTTGCGGGGCAGTTTAAGATCTATCTCCAGGCCTACCTCCACCTCCTCGTCTTTCTCAACCTTAACCTCGTCCGGTACATGCGTTTCCGGAAGGGATTGTTCCCCCGCTTCGGGTGTAATTTGTATCGTCTTCGATTTTTCCAACTTAAGCTTGGCTTGTCCGCCACCGAACATAACCGCGAAAAATTTTTCAAATTCTTCGTTAATCTTAACCAGCGCTAAACCGAATTCCGTTTTTACTTTTTCGTTTAGCTCCACAATCAGTGCACGCAAGTCGATTTTGGCTTTTTCCAGATCCGCGGATTCTTTTCTTAGGAATTCATATCTTTCTTCCGTCTCCCTGGCTTCTTTCAATAAAACCTCATCCACCTCTCCAATACTGGCCAGATCTCCTCTCAATCTAAAAATGCGATGTTCAATCTGCTTTTTTTCCTCTTCCCCGGGAGAAGAAAAAGCTTCTAGTCGTTGAAATTCCTCCTGCTGGCGTCCGCTCTGTTCCACCTGACGGGACCATTCCTCTATGTGCAAACCTATTTTTTCCAACTCGAATTTCTTTTGTTGCTCGGCGTTGTGCCATTTTTCCATCTTCTCTTTGGCTGATTCCAACTCCGCCACCGCCAGCTTAAATTCCCGATAGAAAGATTCCTGATTTTTCTCCAGCTGTTTTTCTCTTCCTGCTAAATCCTTCAGGTCGTCTTCCAGTTGATTGATATCTTTTTTTATTTTTTCAAAACGGTTCTTTATTTCTTGATTTTGGGGCGAAGCTATCGTTCCGCTCGCAATATTTATGTTGGACGCAAGAAAATTTTCTACTTCTTTGAGTATTTCCTCTGCAGCCTTTTTCAATTTCTCCGGGTCATCCAAACCAATCTCCAGTTTGGTTCTTATTTTTTTAACCAAGGCCAAAAGTTCTCCGGTATCGGATGCGTTTTCTTTCTTTGGGATTGCCGGAGAATATTCTAATTGCGCCTCTAGGCGTCCTATTTCTTTTTGCAAGGCGTTCCTCTCCTCTAGAAGCTTTTGGGTTCTTTCCTTTATCTCATGCAACTCTTTGCGTTCTTCCGGTTGGCTTGCCTCTACCTTGGCCAGCTTACTCTCTACGAAAACTTTGTCTTTGGACAATTGACCAAACCGCTTCTGGTGTTCCGTCAAATCCGCCTCTAAAACTTTTTTCTTGCTTTGTATTTCCTGCCAAGCGGAACCGAAGAACCGATTTTCCAAGTCACGTAATTCCTGCTCTAATATGGAGCGCTTCTCCCAGCGTCCGGTCTGGCGCTTCAAAGAACGCAGATGGGGTAGGATTTCTTCGGTAAGCGCCTGGATTTTGTCCAGGTTAATTTGGGTGTTTTTGAGCCGCTTTTCCGCCTCGTTCTTTTTCAGTTGATATTCTCTCAATCCCAACATTTCTTCTATCATTTCCCGGCGCTCTATGGGGGTGGATTGAATGAATACGTCGCTATTACCCTGGGTTACCACCACAAGTCCGCGCGAGCCCAAGCGCGCCTGCGCAAAAAAGTCGATAATGTCTTTGAGGCGCACCTCCGCTTTGTTGATGAAATATTGATTATTACCGTCCCGGCTGGCTTGACGAGTCACGATAATTTCCGAGAAGTCCACCGGGAAGAATCCGCTGCTGTTATCAAAGTGCAAGCTGGCATAGGCCTGGCCCATACGCGGGCGCTTGGCGGTACCCGCAAATATTAGGTCTTCGGATTTCGCGCCGCGCAGATTCTTGGCCTCCCGCTCGCCCAGAAGCCAACGAATGGCGTCTATCACGTTGGACTTGCCTGAACCATTGGGGCCCACTATCGCGGTAATGCCCTCCGGAAAATCCAAAATCGTCCTCTGGGCAAAGGATTTAAAGCCGTTCAGCTCTAGTTTTTTAAGGAGATGGGGCATCGATCAATAGATAAAAGATAATTAATAATAAATAATTACTTTCTAAGACTCCTTTTAAACCCACCCAACTGTTTGGATATGCTTAAAGACAAGTTGACAGCTTCTTGATAGTCGCTATCTTTAATCGATTTCAGATCCCTCAAAACGTCTAATATTGCAAATGTTTCGTTTAAAGATCCGACCGCTATATCAAGAAATCTATTAAATTCCCGTTTCGTTCCCCTACCGCTCCCTTCTGCTATGTTCAAAGCCACCGAAAGACTAGCTCTAATCAACTGATCAACTATGGAATGCCTATACTCCGCAGGCAATCTGTTGGATATCCTAATAGATAAACCAAAAAGATCTTTGGCATCTTTATACACACTCCAGTCTCTGAATCCAAAAATCTCCATGTTCTGCTTATCTGTTTATAAATTATCAATTATTTCTTATTTATCTTTGCTTAGGGCTTTCTTCGCCGCCTCTATTTCCCCTTCCTGCTTAGAACTACCCTCTCCTTCCGCGATTAGTTTTTCTCCGAAATAAACACCGATGCGGAATATCCGCTTGTGGGCGGGTCCATTTTCTTCCAAAACTTTGTAGCTTGGAGTTACCCTCAACTGTTCCTGGACTATTTCTTGGAGTTCGCTTTTGGCGTCTTTGTAGCTTTTATTCTCCAGTATATCGGGTAGGTGCTCCAATATGAATCTATGTATAAAGTTGCTCGCGATTTCAAATCCTTGGTCCAAATATATTGCCCCGATTAGAGCCTCTATTGCGTTCGCCAAAATTACTTCGCGCGCCTTGGAATTGTCCGCTCGCTCGCCTCGGGACATCAAAATGGCATCGTCCAAATCGAATTCGCCGGTGATTTTACTTAAGAATTGGTAGTTGACCAGTGCCGCTCGCAACATGGTTAGCTGACCCTCCGGCTTTTCCGAGAAATGACTAAAAAGATATTCCGTGGTTACCAACTCCAAAACCGCATCCCCCAAAAACTCCAAACGTTCGTTGTGCGGTAAACCCCATTCCGGATGCTCGTTCAAATAAGACCTATGGGTTAAGGCCTCCTTTAGTAAATTTTTATCCTTGAAAATTACACCTATTCTTTTCTCCAAATCGTTCATTCCGGTTTGCTGTTCTTTTCTTGCTGCACGTCTTCCGCCTCCCGCTCTTTCTGTTTGGCCGCCTTCCTTTCACGGTAAATCGTGCCCAACACGCCATTTACAAAGCGGCCCGCATTAGGACCCCCATAGCTCTTGGCTATCTCGATGGCTTCGTTTATAGCCACCTTGGTCTGAACCTCCTCTGGATCGGCATACAACAATTCATATAAACCAATCC
>JAZDLT010000024.1:0-10628 GCA_043801735.1 Candidatus Liptonbacteria bacterium
CCCGCTGATAATTCCTTCTATCACGTAAGGACCGCGCACCAAAGCATTAGAGGCGCCCACGCTGCGCATAACGAAAATCTCGTCGCGGTTGGAATAAATCGCCAGACGGATGGTGTTAAAAACGACCAAGCCCGCCAGAAACGCCAGCATAATGGTCAGCACAAACCCGCCCCGATTGACATTATCTATAAAGGTAATCAATTTATCTATGACGCCTTTGTTTTTTATATAGGTCGTGCCCGCAAAACTGCCACTGATGGTTTCGTTGTTGAGATAGCCGTTGATTTTCTCGTACTGGTCCGCGGAGCGGGCCTTGATATTCAGGGAGGCCTGAAGTGGGTTGCCGTTCAGTTCGTCCACCGCCTGCCGGATAGTCGGGTCGTCCTTGTGTTTCTCTCGGAACAACTCCAGCGCCTGCGCGGAGGAGATATATTCCACCCTTTCCACTTCCGGGAAACTTTCTAGGGATTGTTTCACGCGCAAAATTTCATCTTCGGGCGCGTTGGTCTTGAAGTAAACCGCGATATCTATTTTATTCTGAATGGACTTGACCGCGCTGTCGGTGAAAACATTAAAAAGCAATAAACCCATAGACACTATGAGAGATAAGACCATCATTGCCACGGTGGCGGTAGAAGGCCAACCATTTCGCCAAAATCCGTTTAGTCCGTAATTGATGATACGCGAAAAGACCGTGAACATGCCGATTTTACCCGCGAGGGCAAGTGGTTAACCGCGCCGACCGAGCGGTTGTAAAATTGAGCACCCCGCACCAATTTTGATGCAAGCGTTGGAGTATAAAATCGGTGCGTTGAGCCAGACGAGTTGTTTTTGAAATAATCATTTTCTCAAAATTTGGTGTCGGGGTAAAAATTAATAATTGTTAGACCAGAATATACTTCCCTTTCTCTTCGTCTCTGATAACCCGGCCTTGATCTAGAGTGATGACTCTTTTGTCTAAACTATTCACCACATCCTTGTCGTGGGTAGCCAAAATAAGAGTGGTTCCCAATTGATTGATTTTCTGAAGCAGGGCAATGATTTCCCAGGTGTGAATAGGATCCAAATTTCCGGTTGGCTCATCCGCGATAATCACTTCCGGACGATGCACCATGGAGCGCGCAATTGCTACTCTCTGTTTTTCCCCGCCGGAAAGTTCGTGCGGAAAGTGTTTGTTTTTGTCGCCCAAACCCACCATGTCCAGTACCTGCGGCACCAGTTCGTTTATCTCGCTTTGCAGGCGGCCCGCCACTTCCAGGGCAAAGGCCACGTTTTCGTAGGCGGTTTTGTTCGGAAGCAAACGAAAGTCCTGGAAAACTATTCCGATGTGGCGGCGCAAAGTAGGAAGCTCCCGGTCGCGCAGTTTATTGACTTCATACTGCCCGAAAAACACTCTTCCGCGGGTTGGTTTTTCCTCCCCTATTAAAAGTTTTATCAGAGTGGACTTGCCCGCGCCGGAACGACCCACCAAAGAAACAAACTCTCCCGGATTAATGCGCAGGTTGATATCCTCCAAGACGGTCATTTTACCGTATTGTTTATAGACGTTTTGGAAAGCGATCATGTTAGAAAATCAGGACTTAGAACTTGGCGCTTAGGAAGGAAAAAGTAAAAAACATGAGCTAAACAGCCACGGGATCATTATACACCATCCCGTCATTAAGTTCACGCACTTATCCCCAAACAGTAAATTTCGTTGGTTGGCTGTTGGTGGGTTATGAGTCGACTGCTTCTATCTCCGCTTCTATAAATATATCCAAGTCCCCATTCAGAACTTCTTCTACCCGAGAGGTTTCTCGGTTGGTGCGGTGATCTTTGACCAGCTGGTAGGGATTAAGCACATAAGAGCGAATTTGGCTGCCCCATTCCGGCTTGGCCTTGGTGCGCAGAGCGCTCAATTCTTGGACCTGATTCTTTTCCATCAGCTGAATCAACTTGGACTTCAAGAGGCGCACCGCTTTTTCACGATTTTGCGCTTGAGAACGCTCCACCTGAGAACTCGCGGAAAGCCCAGTTGGAAGATGTATGGCGCGCGCGGCAGTTTCAACCTTGTTTACATTCTGACCGCCGGGACCGCCGGCGCGGTAAAATTCGAACTTAAGATCTTTCTCGGGCAAAGTTATCGCGGCCTCATCCAATTCCGGCAGGTCCGGCACGACCTCGACCAGCGCGAAAGAGGTGTGGCGTAACTTCTGGGCGGAGAAGGGAGAAATGCGCACCAGGCGATGCACGCCGGATTCTTTCTTTAGGTAGCCATAAGCATAGTCCCCTCTTATTTCCAGGGTGCGGCGGTTGGGATTGTCGTCCAAAACGGAGGTTTTCCACCCCCTGCGGGCGGCGTACTTATCAAACATTTCAAAAAGCATATTGGACCAATCCGAGGCATCGTCACCGCCCGCGCCCGGATAAACGGAGATTACTGCGGATTGCTTGTCGTATGTTCCGTTAAACAACTGCTCTAACTCCAACTGACGAAATTTCCTTTTGATTTCGAAAAAAAGATTGTTGTCAAAATTTTTCTCCAGTTTTTCTATGCCTGCGGATATCTCGACATAGCGAGTCGTTAAGGCCTGAAGCTCTCCCAGCTCCTTTATTTTTGCATCCACTGCGGCGCGGTTCTGCCAAAAATCAGGGTCCGACATTTCGGTAGTCAACTCCTTTATCCGAATTTCCTTTTTTTCTACCTCAAAGACGCCCGCCCAGTCGGCGGGCTTCTTCCGCAAGTTCTTTAAGATCTGTAATTTCTTTCATGTCGTTAGGTTATTTATGGCAAATATATTTTCAATCCGCAGATGTAACCGGGACTGGTCCGCTCTGGCGTCTCGTGAGGCGCCAGAGCGGATGGAATTCCTAGGTGGAAGCGGGATGGCTATGCATGCTTTCCAGATCTGCACGCATAGCGTCGAGGAATAAGGTCGCTCGGCGGTGGTCTAGTTCCACTCGCCGCACGAACCGACTGCCGTGGCAGAAGAGGCAGGACGGTTTGCCTGAGGCATAGGGAACCTCGGCAAATTCGCGCCCGCATGACTCCTCTGCACAAACCCACGGACCCAACTCTTCCATAGGCCTCCTCCCTGGCCCAATTATTACGCCTGTCCGCCCAAAAATCAAATAGTTGTCTTGGGAATCCTGCCCTGATTGAGTTTGATGGCTACGCTGCCGTGAATCATTTTGGTTGTCCCAATCCTGCTTTTGCAGGTGGGGCAAAACACCTCCGCGCCCCCAATTTCGACCTGAGAGCTGATGGGCCGCCCTCCTTCACCAGAGTTACGGATGGGCAAGGATTTAAGCCCCGGACCTCTACTTGGAGTTTATCCCGTTAAGCGGGAAAGCGTTGCTCCCCGCCCGCCCGAATGACTTCGGTCATTCGGGCGGGCACCAACTGAGCCGATGGCCGGATTCGAACCGGCGACCCACGCTTTACGAAAGCGTTGCTCTACCAGCTGAGCTACATCGGCTTTTTACGAACTCCCTGCCCCTGAAACTTTTTAATTGCCGCTCTCTAACCAAGGCAATTTTTCTATCCACCACCGCCTCAGTGTATACCAAAAACCATCTTCCTCCAAAACGGCTGGTGTAACTGTTTTTAAATATCTTTTTATTATGTAATTCTAACCGCTCAGCCAAATCTTTGGTTTGACCTATGTAAAACTTATCAGCCTCTCTATTGTAGATTACGTAAACGTAATACATTTTGCTCCACCTCCGCCTCCGCCAGCTGGCGGATGAGCTACATCGGCGCTTGCTCCAATATCTTACTTATTTTCCGCCAAAGAGCAATTCTTTTAGCTTCTTGCGTTCTTTTTTGTTATAGCGTGCCCGAAGCATTAATTCCTTCATTCGACCTTCAAAAAAATCCCTGTTGCCCGCCAATCTTAAAAATTCCTCAAAAGAGATGGCTTTCGTCCTTATCTTCTCCCCGGCTTCCAGGTTGGGCATTTTAATTTTCTTACAGTCGCGGGCAATGTAGGTATATATAGTCCACACTATCTTGAAAAACGGCTTTTGTTTCATCCATAGCTTCCAATCTCCGGAGGCATACCCGGTTTCCTCCAGAAGCTCCCTTTGTGCCGCTCGAAGGGGGCTTTCCCCTTCGTCCACCCGTCCACCCGGAAGTCCCACTCTGACCTTTTTCTGATGGGGCTGCCTCTCGTCCAAAACCAATATCTTATTCCCCGCAATTGCAACCACTAAAGATGTGTCTGGACGACGTACTTTTTCGAAAGTCGCGGAAGAGCCGTCAAAAAGCTTCTGTCTCCACTGCCAAACCTCGAAGATTTTTCCCCTAAAAACCATCTTGGCGTTGGGCGGTAACTTCCCGGGCATGATCCACTTCTTTTTCATGTTTGATATTATAACTTGACTTTTCCGTAAATTAAAACACGGAGACACCAGAGCCATCGGTTCTGGCGCCCACTTCTCCGAAAAAACAGTTACTAAATAAATTCAAAAACGGCTCACAAGAACCATTTTTGAACCGAAAAAAATTTTTGCAAGACGCGCCCCCGCTTTTCTATTTTATGGGCACGCCGCAAATTCACAATTTGGACCAGTGCGGCTAACATACGAACCGTCCGGACATTGTTTGGCCTCCTGGGAACAGACCACACCCGGACCGGGCTGTTCTGGCCGTCCGTCTAAAATCGGATTCCCAACAACATCTTTCTGCCACCAGTAAATACCCGCAGCTATAACTAGAACTCCAAAAACGATTAAAATCACTGCAATTGAGGAAATTCCTTTTTGATTCATGGATTTTGTCTATGTAAGCACCAGGCCTCGACCTTGGTTCAGTCTAATCTATCTGCACAAAAAGAACAATTGTGATTTTAAAGAACAATTGTGATTTTGTTATTCAAAATTTGAGATGTCTGGTAAACCTGTCTACTATAGAGGGTGCATTCATTTTCCCGACTACTGCATTTGCGACGCCTCCGACGTCCTTGGTGGTGTCTGCTTGAAAATATCCAAACAGGACTGACTGTGCCCCACCCGCGCTGAAATTTCGGCGGGCGGGCGGGCGGAATTCCCCCTAAGCCCCCCTCACCACGCTCTCGCTTTGGACACCGACGGAATTTCCGCCAAAGGCGGAGGTGTATTGATGTTAGTCGGCGCGCCGCATTTGATTTATTTTACCGCTTCAACTTTCAAACTTTCAAGCGGTGCACCCTCATATTGTCTTTTGCTAATGTCTTTATCCTCCGATAAAACATTAACCTCAAATCCTGCATCTTTGATGATTTTTAAATAATCGTCTTTAAGTAAAGCGCCGCCAACGCAACCGGCTATCAATTCATCGTCGGTTCTTTGCGTTTCGGAGAGATTTTTTAACAGAACAATATCCGATAGATACATTCTGCCACCTTTTTTTAATGTTCGGTGCGCTTCTTTGAATACTTTTGATTTATCCGGCGCGAGATTGACAACACAATTACTGATTACTACGTCAACAGAATCGTCCTCGACCGGCAATTTTTCAATGTCGCCCAATCTGAACTCTACGTTTTTATAACCGTATTTGTCGGCGTTGGCTTTGGCTATTTCTACCATTTCTTCGACCATATCCACGCCAATTACTCGGCCACGCGCACCGACTTTTTTGGCCGCCAAAAAACAATCAAATCCGGCTCCCGAACCCAAATCCAAAACGACATCACCCTCTTTTATTTCTCCCATTCCCGTCGGATTCCCGCAACCGAGGCCGAGATTGGCGTCGGAAACTGATTTTATCTCTTGATCGGAATAACCGATACTTTTTGATATGCGCTCATTTTCGTCTTTGGAGCCGCACCCGCAACTATTGCAACAACTGCCGCCAGAGGTGGCAATCTTGCCGTAATGCTTTTTTACAATTTGTTTGATTCTATCGTTTTGCATGCTTGCAAATTTATTATATCCGAAACTATTCTTTCATCAAACGCCCAAAATCCGAATTTTGAAAATTGGCGGTGTCTGTTTGAGAATATCCGAACGGAATTTGCGAACGATTGGCTCGGCGGGCGGAATTCCCCCCAACCCCCCCCTTCCGCCCGCCTCGCCTTGAAACGGAAGCGAAAAGGACGATTTCAAGTTTTTCTTTGGCGGCAAGTTCTCGCTCTTTGAATTATGAAAACAGCCAGCTTGCGCTGACTGACCAACCGGATGATTGGATTTTCGCCTCACGTTTGCGAGGACTTGAAGATTCTCCCGGAAATGATGAAGCTCAAAATGGAAATGACCACAGTGAGAATCATCTGTGCCCCGATGTACCACATATGCAAGTACTGCACCATGAGGTAAAGCGAGACGGTATTTCCGATGAGAAAGGAAACTGTCATGGCGACATACAGCGTGAGCTGACGGCCGACCATTTGTGTTTCTTTGTTCTGGAACGTCCAGAGCTTCTGAAGTATAAAGTTCAGTCCGGTGTTCAGGATGAACCCGATCACTGCGGAAGCGACGTACCAGACTCCGAGATACTCCGTAAGGCCGTACAACGCTGTGTAGTAGGCAATAACGCCGGCGGCTCCTGCAATGCAGAACCGCACGACTTGCCCGAGGCGAGACGTTTTGGTTCGCATTGAGGATTCCTCCTATCAGTTTTTGGTTTGGGAATGTGCTACTTGACTAACGATAAGAATAACATATCAGACAACAAAAATCAATAAGCGGCAAGTTGCCGCTTATTGGAAAAAATCTTATGAAAAAATTTCTTTTGCCCTTCATTGATAAATCCTTTTCCTTTTCGCCAAAAAAGCCCTTTCAAATCCTATGCGAGCGGCGCGTCTCGCGCCGCGAGCTTACTCCTTCAAATTTGCATTTTCCTAACTGGCGGAGGGTGCAGGACTCGAACCTGCAAGGGATTTCTCCCGCCGGTTTTCAAGACCGGTACCATAACCATTAGGTGAACCCTCCACTCTGACATGAATTTCCATCCGCTTGCCACGCACTTTCAGGTTATCACGGGCGGCGTAATTCATAAAGAGGCGGGCTGGCGGAGGGGTCTCAAAATTCTTCCTGATGTTTTTTCCAAAGCAGAAATATTACGGACCCCGCGATAAATAAAACTAGAATTGCGACCGTCAGCCACAACCAGAAGGACGAGTTGCTCCCGGATTTAACGGAAGAACTACTCTCCGTGCCTGTGCCGGTAGAGCTATTGCTACCGTCGCCCAAAGTTACATCCGGCGCGCCGCCCCGCTGATTCAACCAGCTTGCATCCCCCAAGACGGTTGCGCCCGCCTGCGCCTTGATGTTGTCCAGATCATAGATACTTTTAACCACGCCCGTGCTGTTATAAACCGCGGTTATTTTTACGTCTCCTCCGTTTTTAGCAACAAACTCTCCGTTTTTCTCGTATTCCAAAATCATTATTTCCGAGGAAACCCAGTTGACTTTTTTGGTAACGTCTTCTTTGGAAGCGGAGCCGGATCCATCCGGGTCATAATAGGCCTTAAAGGCGGCTCTTTGTCCGATCTCTATTTCCACGGCGGAGGGTTCCACGAAAATAATCGGTTTGCCCGCCGAGGCCAGCTCCAGAACTTCGCCCCGGGAGGTGCCGTAAGAGTTCTGGGCCACCACCCGGAAATAGTAGAGCATATTCGGGGCTATAATTGCTCGAGTAGAAATGGGACGCAGGCCTTTACTTGAGGAAAATTGAACCGGATCGGTGGATTGATCCAAAGATGACTTGTTTTTACCGTACTCAAACCAAGCCCTGGTGGCGGCGCCATTGGGATTCACCAATCCCGCAAGCAACGCATAGGTTCCGTAGACATCTTGGGCGGATTTAGTATAAACAACCGGCCTGCCTCCGGTTGGAGTGGTTGAGGTTGGAATAGTTGTAGTGGCAATTATCACGCTCTGGAGAACCCTTATGGTAGCGGCGGCGGTTGTGCTCCCAAATTTAGCGGATGCGGTCGTGCCGCCTGCGCTTTTACCGCGGTACATCCCGTTGCCCAGAGCTTCCGCGATATTGGTATCGTTGGAACTCCAGACGGCATTCCCCGTCACTTCCGTCCCGCCCATTGGTCCCAAACCGTCGGAGTCGTAGTAGGCCCGAAAGCTTATCTGCGCGCCGGTTTGCACCGATTGGTTTTCCGGCTCTATGGCTAACGTCGGAGTTTGAGACGGGGGCTCGTTGCCCGTGGAAAAGGAACGAAAATTGCCCTCTGCCCGCCCCGCGGAACTCTGCGCCACCAAACGGAATTGATAAGCGCTGCCGGCGGACAAGCCGCTGATATTCTGACTTATATTAATATCCGAATTGCCCGAACCGACCGACTGCGCAGAGGTCTGTTGAACTGTTCCGTTGCTGCCCACGCGATACTCGAACCAAGCTGTTGCGGAAGAACTTCGCGGGTTTACGGTTCCGGAAAGAATCGCGGAGTTAGGTGTTACCGACCCGGCCGCACCGGTAACAACCACCGGAGGATAATTTATCGTCACCACGCTCGCCGTCGCGAAAGGCAATACGCTGCCCCGCGTTTCCCCGAAACTATTGCGACCTACGACTCGATAATAATAAGTGGTACCCGGAGAAAGATTGGGCAGCGTAGAGGAAAAATTTGAGACGGTTACGCCGGAACCCATGGACTGACGGGAAGTGACCAGAGAAAGGTTGTTGTTTTGCGTGCCGTATTCAAACCAGGCCTCCGCAGAGGCCCCGTTGGGATTTATGGTGCCAGAGAGAGTGGCAGAGTTAGTACCAATGCCACCGACACTACCAGTTACGACGGTGGGCGCACTGCCGCTCGGAGGCGGTGGCGGAGGGGGTGGGGGCGGAGGGGGTGGGGGCGGAGGGGGAGGTGGAGGAGATGGGCTGGCGGTCTGAAAAGAAGCCGTCTGACCATTGCTAATTCCGCCGCTATTTATGCCTGCCAGACGAAAGTAGTAGGTTGTACCAGCCGTCAGCCCCGTCAAAGAGGCATTAACCGCAGAGGCAGATGTCCCGGAACCGACGGCTTGGCGATTGGTGGTTTGAGTTAGAGTCCCGGCGCTTGTGCCATACTCGAACCAGGCCTCGGTCAAAGCGCCATTCGGATTAACCGTGCCCGCCAAGGTCGCCCCGCTAGTTGTGATATTACCGACGCTGCCGGTAACTACAGTTGGGGCTTGAATCGGATTCGCAGAGGTTCTAAAGGAACTCACGGAACCGCTGCGCTGACCCTGGCTGTTTATCGCAGTCAACCGGAAGTAGTAGGTCGTGTCCGCGAAAAGCCCAGTCAAGGCCGCGTTGCGACTGACGGCGCTTGTGCCGGAACCCACCGAGACGCGAGTTGTCTCTTGGTCTAAGTTGGAATTTGAGGTGCCATACTCGAACCAGGCCTCGGTCAGCGCTCCATTCGGGTTAACCATACCGGAGAGAGTCGCTCTACCGGTGGTTATACCGCTAGCGTTTCCCGTCGTAACCGTAGGCGCGCTAATTTGTGCTCTAAAATCACAGGCAAATTCATTGGATGGAACCTCCGGAGCGGTTTTTATACGATAAGCGTAATAATGGCCGTTGGTCGTAGAGTTGTCCGAGTAGCTAAATGTAGAGAACGGCACCGGGTCCTGATATAACCAAGCCCAATCTCCCCCATCTACTTTTCTTTGAATGGAATTGGAGTTTTGGTTCGGCACGGGAGCCCAACTTAAACTCACACGCGGGTTTGTCCCGGGCGTGCAGGTGCCGGTTAGAACCGCTGGCGCGATTGCGCTAGTGGGCGAAAAAGAAACCGCGGCAAACAAGACCACCGCGACGACAGAGCCGGCTAAAGCATAAAGCCATAAACCCCTTTTGCGCATTTGTATTTATTTTAGCACAAAAAAATTTTTGGGATTTAATCAACCGAATCCGGCAGGAAGGACACGTCCATCCAGTACTTCTTGGGATTCTGCGGGTCTATCAGAACCTCCAGCTCTCTACCTTGCACGAAGGGAGAAGGATCAAACCATATGTACTCACTTTTGAAGACCAATATCTCCCCGTTCATCGGATTCTTCCACTGGGCATAAATTACGAATGGACTGCGGTTGTTTACCTTTACGAGGATATTCAGCTGACATTTTACGAACTGCGCGCGGATGCGCTGGCCACTGATTAGTAACCAGTTCTTCTTGGCTCGTTTCAGCAGCTGGACCAGGACCATAACCCCGCCCGCGAGCGAAAAGACCGCTCCCAGTATTCCTAATATGAAAACGCCGAACCAGATCGACACGAAAGAGTTTATCTTGGCGTCCTCGGGTTTTTCGGGGCTATATAGAACTTCCACTGACTCCCCCACCTCATGTGCGGGAGGACTGTTGCTGACGTTGGACTTGAAAGTTATTTCTTCCCCGGACGCAGATCGGAAAACCACGATAGGATAGTAGCTGCCATCCGAGCCGCTCCCACCGGACCGCTCCAGACCGGTTACCATTCCCTCTGCCCGGGAAGATTGCGATACGAATTCCGCGGTGGAACTGTAGATCACAACTCCTCCGCCCAGTAGCGCCAGACCCACTCCGACGAAGATAATTCCAAGAATAAAAACCGTGTCCTTATTTTTTGTCATGGAAATAATATGTCTTGATTATATCACTCTAAAAAAGAAAAGAATTGGCCGGTCCCGCAGCGGGACCGGCCAACATGAAACCGGAGAACCGCGTCAGATGTTCTGCAAAGC
>JAZDLT010000046.1:0-3806 GCA_043801735.1 Candidatus Liptonbacteria bacterium
GGAGTTCGAGTCTCCCCCTCAGCACTTTGCGCAGCGACTGCGTCGCAGGGCCGCTATTAACCGCAAGTTTACCCGCCGAAGTCTTAGTGGGGGCGGGGGTTAGAGGTTTTTATCCTGAGTCGGTCGAAGGGCAAATCTCCGCCAGAGGCGGATAAACTCTCGGGAGCACCAAGGTTTGTTATAATCAGGCAATGGAAAAACATAAACCAGCTCCCGGGGAAACAAAGCAAGAGCCCCATTCGGAAGATGGGGGTTCTCCGGAACGAGCAGATAAATCCAGCGCCAACAAGCGTGAGTGGTCGCCAACCAACATATTTCTTAGGGATTATTCCGTCAGAGAACAAATCGAAGGTGCGGCGGCGGTGGAGATAGACGGAGAACGGGTGAAGGTTGTGGACATATCCCCGGAAAAACTAAAAACAGAAACACCTCTCTTGGTAGCGCCCGGCTGGGCCGCCACCCCCAAGTTTTTACAGGATAATATTGAGGGTTTTGTGCGGGGCGACGGGGCGGGAGGAAGAAGAACTCTTTGCTTGGACACTCCGCACGGCGTGGATTTAAGAGGGGCGCAAGGAGGAAGTTCAATTTCCAGAACTGCCGCCAGGCGTAAGGTTGGTCAGGTATCCCGGCAGGAAACAGCAGAAGATTATTTAACAGAAGAAACTATTAGTGAGGCGGAATTAAGGAAAGTGGCCGCCGCGGTGAAGGTCATGGAAGAGAAGGGAATAAGCCAGGTGGACGTGGTCGCACACTCCGAGGCGGGGATAAATATGCTTCTGGCGGCGGCGCTTTACCCCGAAAAATTCAGGAATATCGTGCTGGTCAATCCGGCGGGCTTGATGAAAAAAGACAACACCGCGGCTTTAGCCACCAGATTCAGTTACGACAACGTCAGAAGAACCTTAGCGGAAGTCGCATCCGGTTTCCCGGGCGGAAAAAGATTCGCGCAGAGAACCAATACCGCAGGACTGGAGATAATTAAATCCGTCGCGAAAAATCCCCTCCGGAGCTTGAAAGAGGTGGTTGCCATCGCCAATACTCATACCGGCGAATTGATAGACGAATTAAAAACAAAAGGCGTGCGTGTATCCATAATCCACACCACCAAGGATAGGGCCTTTCCGATACAGCGAGTCAAAGAAATGGCTTCAGCCAGGGAGATAGACGAGTTCTATACCATAGAGGGCGGACATGGAGAACTTATGCTTAATGCGGAAAAAGTTACGGACCTGGCCGATAGGGCTCTGATTAGTATGGAGAAGAAAGCCAGGATGGAAAGAATAAAACGTGAGAGCGAAGTGACCTAATTGGACAGAAGGGTCTGTTTGGCGGACAGAAAAATGGGTTTTTTCCGGCGCAAACGCTGGGACGCAAATTCGTAGATACCTATAAAAATGATTCCGTAGATTAGATCGGAATAAAGAGTGTTGCGGAAAAAGGGCAATGCCAGGTAGTAGCATTGTATCAATCCCTGCCAAGTTGGAGCGTACGTGGCGCCAAAAGCCCAAACAGCGAAGTTGGTTGTGATATAGAAAAAAAGAGAACCAGCCAGAGAGCCCAAAACTATCGCCGGGCCTTTATGTCCCCGCAAGACCCTGCCGATCGCGGCCATCAAAACAAAACTTCCATATACAGTAAGCATTACCCGCCAATCGTAGAATCCTATAATCGCGTCCGAAGCGAGCATAACCGCGATCGGCAGAGCAACGCCAATTTTTCTCGGCAAGAACATTCCCGCCCAGATAGCCAGTGCTCCAATGGGAACAAAATTAGGCGCGTGGTCCACAAGGCGCGCCCCAACAGAAAACAAAACAAAAATTGCGGCGAAAACAACTCGGCTCATTCTTGTGTGAATGGCATAAACTTCCAGGCGATCCACTCTCCGCCTTGAAGTTTGTAGGTGTCCGCGCCTACATTCGGTTTTTCGTTGTTCACCCAATATTGCCAATAATTATTATTTTCACCGTTGGCACGGCTATGGATGCGGGTCACCAGCGTGCCCATGCCCGCATATTCTTTGGATTCAAACATAAGTTTTTGGGTTGCCATGGTGTCGCGGAGCATGTCCAATACGCTTTGGCCTGGCCGAATCTCAATTTTATTATAGGTTTGCACCGAACCCTCTCCGTAGTCAATCATCAAGGAAACGGTTTTCTGTTCCGCTCCGGGCAGGACGCCAGTAGGAGCGGAAACTGGCACGGGTTGGTAGCTCCAGCCGATTAATATCCCGGCGACCAGACCGAGCACGACCCCGCTGGTTGTCCAGGACCAAAGCTTCTTTTTTTCAACCATAGTTTTGTATTTGTATCGGCAATGATAACAGAAAAACCCAGCAAGAGCTAACCAATAACTTGCAACCCACAACCGACAACAGAGCGGCCGCCGAGACAAGAGATTTCACGACTTTAAGGGAGCGGGATATAATGTGCTGGTTATGCCGGAGTTGCCAGAGGTGGAAAATCTAAGACGCGGACTTGTCGCGAAGATTAAGGGCCAAACCATAAAAAGGGTTAAGGTTTTGGCTCCCAAGCTGGTCTCCGGCAAGGGCAATATCCGCAAAGCATCACCCCAGAAGACGGGGGTTTTTGTGCGCGGATTGCGGGGCGAGAAGATTCAGGAGATAGAGCGCCGGGCGAAAAACCTGATATTTCACTTCTATAGCGGCAAGATTGTTTTAATTCATCTCAAAATGTCCGGGCAATTGGTCTATCGGGAAAGGAACAAGAATCTAGTAGAAGGCGGCCATCCAATTCAATTGTCGGAGATGCAGTTACCAAACAAGCACACCCGGGTCATTTTTGAACTAAGCAAGGGAGTTCTCTATTACAACGACACGCGCATGTTTGGTTATCTTCTTTACTATCCCACGATTGGGACGCTCATCCGCGAGAATCATTTCCATAGGTTGGGGCTGGAACCGTTCGATCCGCACTTTAATCTCAAATATCTGGCGGAGGAATTAAAAAAGAAAAGCGGCCGCATTAAAACAGTCCTGATGGGACAAGAGATTGTAACTGGACTGGGCAACATCTATTGCGATGAAGTTTGTTTCGCGGCGAACATCCGGCCCACCCGTCGGGCAAGCAGCTTGAAGCCGAACGAGATAAAGAAGCTACACTTAGCCATCCAGCATATTTTGAAGCGGGCGATAGAAATGGGTGGCTCTTCGGTAGTAAACTACCGGTTGGCGGACGGGAGCAGAGGGAACTATGCCCGCGAGCATCGGGTTTACGGCAAGAGCGGGAAACCCTGTGTGATTTGTGGAGAAAATCTAAAAAAAATAATGGTCAACGGACGCTCCACGGTTTATTGTGCTAAGTGCCAGGTTTGATTTGAGGAGAATTAGAATAAGGAGTTGGATTGGCAGACCAGAGGATAGGGGAACAATGTTTTATGCTCGGATGTGTTTCACATACACAGCCTTTCTTTGCAGGCCAATCTTAAATCCGGGGTAATACATGAAATTCATAAGTTTTTCCGTATCGCCCGTAGCATAGCCCAACTTGAGGGAAAGACCGTTGTTATAGACCCCGATCTTTTTAAGAGTAAGCCCAAGCTTTTTATTAAGCATCGACATCAATGTTTCTAAAAAAGGCCTACTGCCGGAGGTGAAGTTGCTGCGGAGCTCCACTCGAGGTTTATGATTTTTAGTGGACAAATATCTTACCCGGAATACGCTACCGTCTCCGTCGAAATATCCTCTTGTAAAATCCGGCAGATATTGATCTGGAACAGCGGGGAAAGTCATGTTTTTACTTTTTCGGCGCAACCCCTCCTTGCTAATTAATGATTCATATAAGTATTTG
>JAZDLT010000059.1:0-4004 GCA_043801735.1 Candidatus Liptonbacteria bacterium
CGAAACTATCCCCGGCCTGTCGTTCACCCTCGGAGAAAGGGTAGCGTCTGGCGATGATCTTTCCCGCTGCGGGGACATCGTCAGATACGACTCAGAGACCTTCTGTCTCTCGTTCCACAGAGAGGTAGACAGGGGTTTCACCATCGCACTGAATCTGCCCAGGATGTCCCGCAACGGTTTTCTGGCCCACTTCGCTCTGCCGTGCGGGGGCACAGAGAACCTGCGCGCGCTCTGGGGGCTGGTAGACCTAGCCGCGGAAACCAGGGGTATGCGCTGGCAACAGGCCGGCGCGCTCCAATTCCGCCTGATTCCGCCTTCGGGATCGGGCAAGTAGTAAACCTCCACCCCAGAACGCAATGCGCGTTCCGGGGTGGCTCGTCTTTATAGACATTTCGAAAAGATGCGGCTATTATTTTGGGGACGAAAGGTCGCAAATCTTTATTGAAAATAATGCAGGGATTTTTGGATTTCATCCGCAAGCAAGGCGTAGTCGGTCTGGCGGTCGGTTTCATCCTGGGCGGAGCGGTTGCCAAAGTCGTTTCCTCTCTTGTGAACGACATCGTTCAACCTATCCTGGGCCTGGTCCTCGGCTCCTCCGAGGGTCTTAAATATGCCTACTTCACCATTTTCGGCGCGCGGGTAATGTATGGCAATTTTATCGCTGTCGCTATTGATTTCTTGGTCATTGCGTTGGTGGTTTATTATGGAGTCAAGCTTTTGAGGTTAGATAAGTTGGACGCCAAGAAAGACTAGCAATGTAATCTTGCTTCTGGGCAAACGGCTCCCTCAATATGAAGGGGTCGTTTGGTTTTATCAACAGTAGCTGTTGCCCGACCCTTAAGTCCGTATATAATACTTGGTATGGATCCAGTCATGAAATCCGAAATATTTTTTTTTGTATCGACCATAGCGGTTTGCATTCTAACCGTATTTGCCGCCGTTGCCCTGTATTACGTTCTGAAAATTCTGAACGACATCAAGGACATCTCCCGCAAAATCAGGGGGGAGGCATTCAAAATTACGGACGACATAGAAGAATTTCGGGGAATAGTGAAAGAAGAGGGTTGGCCGGGTATTTATCAGACAATCAAAAAATTTGTGAATGGGAAAGGTCGGAATCGGAGGAATAAAAAGAATGGCCAAATCTAAAGTAAGCAAGATCGGAATTGGAATCGGAGTGGCGGCAGTGGTAGCCGCCGCCGCGGGTGCGTATTTTTTGTACGGCAAAAACGGGGCCAAGCATCGCAAGCAGCTCAAGAGCTGGATGGTTAAGATGAAAGCGGAAGTGATGGAGGGACTGGAAAATATGAAGGAGGTTACTGGACCGGTCTACAATCGGGTGGTGGATGAAGTTGCCAAACGTTATGCCAAGGTAAGAAATGTTAGTCCCAAGGAACTAGCCGCTCTGGTTAGGGAAATGAAGGGGCACTGGCGGAGCATCAGTCGGGAGTTTGGGGCGAAGCCGAAACCAAGAAAAAAATAATCCGATTATCTTCTCAGTCCAAATTAATCTAAAACCCCGCCAGGCGGGGTTTTAGATTAAAAGCCAGATCAAAATTAGGGCTATCGCCAACTGGCTTGAGATACCTTCAAAATACCGGTCATCCAGGCGGGTGCGCGCGTGCAGGTTTTTATGGATAAGGCGAAATCCGGCCAAAAAATTGTTTTGCGGAAAGAGAATAAAAAGCAAAGTTGCGAAATCCGGCAAAACACCCACGACTCCGCTCAGCACCAAGAGTAACGGACTTCTCGATTCGGAATACAAGAGGCATCCTCCGAGAATAGCCAAGCCCAGCAGAAGGTCCAATCCGGCGGAAAACGCGTCTCTGCCAAGCGGGTGGCGCGCCCACCGGTCTGGGCGGTAGGCCAATGAAACGAGCTCTTTAAATCCATTGCGCAGATTCGCCCTCTCGGAATATGTGGGGTAGTGCCAATGGGGGATCGCGTCCAGCAGAAAGTGGCTGAAGAAAGAAAACAACAAAGAGACCAGCCAGTTTGGTGCCAAACTCGCCGCCGCGGCGCCGCCCAGAACGTGAATCGAGAGAATCATGCACCCAATTCTAATTTGGTAAGGAGATATACACAATAACCCAACGCCAATCTGCTATAATGAAACAAAGGTTATAAACTCATAGTCGGCTTACTTTAAAACGCAAAATGGCTAATCAACAATTATTGGACTACGTCAAGCAGCAACTCCAATTAAATGTTCCCCGGGAGGAGATAAAAACCGCCCTTTTGAATACCGGCTGGCCGGAAGCGGACATCAATATTGTTTTCGCCGAGGTTTCAACTATGGGTCAGGTTCAACCGCCGACCGTAGCCCAACCTACCCAGGGCGCCGCCCAGCCAACCATTAAGGACATAACCGCCTCCGTCCAATCCGCGGTAACTTCCACCATGGAACCCAAGGCGGGATTGACGATGAGGAAAGCGACTATTGCGAGCGATGCCTTCCAGCCCCAAAATGAGCCGGTTTTCCAACCCCCCAAGGAAAGCTTCTTTGATCCGAATGCCAAAGAAAAAGTTGCAGCTCCCTCAAAACCGACGCACGGGAACTTAACAATAATAATTTCTTTAGGGGCGGCCTGCCTGGTCTTTGCGGTTCTTTTTGTCTGGATGTACGTAAGGAGCGCCGGACTTCAAAAACAACTTGACGCAGCTACCTCTTCTCCGCCGCCTGTCCCGGGAGCTTCAACGGGAGATGCCTCCGCCTCCGCCAGTGCAGCCGAGATAGAGGCCCTCCGGAAAGAAATGGACGGTTATAAATCCGAGCTTGGTAAGATTACCGATGAATCCAACTTACTAGCCACCGAACTTTCTTTTTTGGTGGCCCCTGATCCCAAGGCACCCACTTCTACCACCCTCAACCAGCCCGTTACGATCTCCGGAGAGATTTCTGTTAAAAAATCAATTTATTACCTTACCACGGAAGACCGAATCGAAATTTCTGTCGCTAATTCTTCCAATCCGGACGTGGTCGGCGCGCTGAAACCGCTTTTGGGCAAGACGGTAGAGTTGTCCGGGACATACAACCGAGGAGTGCCCTCCCTGACTCTCCAAAAGGTGAACGGGATGACTCTGGCGGAAATAATAACAGCCGGGAAAACCGCAACGACTAGTATTGCCCCAACCTCAACCCCTCCCCCGATTCTTCCGACTCCTACTCCAACCACAACTTCACCCAGTTCTGCTCCTACCACTACCATTCCTGCTCCATAAAGCTCAAAAAACCTCCGCTTTAGATTGGACAGGATACTTGTCCACCGTAGCTCTTAGAGTGAAGGTGGAGGTACTTCTTTTTCATACAATCGTCCGATTCCCAGAATATCCGACTCGCGGAATCTTTTACCGATGAGTTGAAATCCGATGGGTAATTTCGTTTCAACCCGGGCGGGGATACTTATGCCTGGTAAACCGGCAATGTTTACGGGTAGAGTGTAGGCGTCTTCCAAGTACATGGAGAGCGGGTCGCTTATTTTTTCTCCGAATTTGAAAGCGAAGTGCGGTGTGACCGGTGCGAATATCGCGTCAACTTTCTGAAAAGCTTTTTCGAAATCTTGGGAGATGAGGGCGCGCACTTGCTGGGCTTTTTTATAATAAGCGTCGTGGTAACCGGAAGAAAGCACAAAAGTGCCGAGAATGATGCGGCGTTTTACTTCCGCGCCAAGTCCTCGGCCACGGCTTTGCAGGTAAATTTCCCGAAGATCTTCCGGCAGATATTCCGCGGGCATTGCGCCTTCGTAGCGTATGCCGTCGTAGCGGGCAAGATTGGCGCTCACTTCCGCGGGTTGGATAATGTAATAGGTAGAAAGAGCGTATTTGGTGTGCGGCAAGGAGATCGGCGTGAATTTTATACCCAGATCTTCCAATTGTTTCTGAACCGTTTTCAATGCATCCGCCATGTACCCTTCCATGCCTACGCCGAAATACTCCTCGGGCAGGCCCAGCTTGAAATTCTTTACGGCGGAAAAATCGGGAGAAACAAGCTCGTTTTCATCTTC
>JAZDLT010000064.1:0-12792 GCA_043801735.1 Candidatus Liptonbacteria bacterium
TCTACTCCAATGTTCTCAAGAACATTGGAGTAGATCTCCCAAGCTAGGAGGACGAGGGCAAGAGAATTGTCGCACCCAACACTCCAACAATCTCAAGATTGTTGGAGTGTTGGGTGAATGCCCGCATCTGCCTACACCTACAATTGTTTAGGCGGTAGAAATAATGCATAATTTAGCCATGCAGAAGAGTGCCAAAAGAATTGCGGTGGTTTATCATGGCGACTGTCCAGACGGGTTTTCGGGTGCCTGGGCAGCCTGGAAAAAGTTCGGCAACAAAGCGGAATATATCGCGGCCTTTGATCGCCATAATCCGCCCTTGGGCCTGGAGGGCAAGGAAGTTTACCTTATAGATTTCACCTACTCCATGCCCGTGATGGAGGTTCTGTGCAAAAACGTGAGGCGCTTGATTGCTATTGATCACCACATTTCCCAAGCGGAGTCGGTGAAGGTTGCGCACGAAAATTCCTTCGCTCTAGATCATTCCGGTGCGGTTTTGGCCTGGCATTATTTCCATCCCAAAAAGAAGACACCTAAACTTTTGACCTATGTGGAGGACTACGACATTTGGAATCTTAAGTTTAAACAAACCATGTCTGTCCGCGCGCTGATGGATGCGCTCCACTACAACTTTAGGGTTTGGGACCGGTTGGCGAAAGATATGGATAATCCCAAGTCGGCGGCGAAGCGCGTTACGGAAGGGAATCTGGTTTTGGCGGCGGAAACCAAGGAGTTGAATCGCCTACTGGGTTACGCGGAAGAGGTTTTTTTCGAGGGCATGAAAGTAATGGCGGTCAACTCTCCTATTTTGAAGGATCGTTTGGGGAATGAGTTGCATAGGAAACATCCGCCCCTGGCTATAATCTGGTGCAGGGAGCGCAATCACAATCATATTTCCCTGCGCTCGGATGGCAGTGTGGATGTCTCAAAAATCGCGGCAAAATACGGCGGAGCGGGACACAAAGCCGCCGCGGGATTTTGCCTGGGGCCCGGGCAACCTTTACCATGGCGTCCGTCTAAAAAATGAGCTATCGTAAAGGCGTATGGAAAAAGACAAACTCTTTGAGAGCAAGATAACGGTTCATACAGACGGTGGCTCGCGAGGCAACCCCGGCCCGGCCGCGATCGGAGTGGTTATCGGTGGCAAGGAATACGGCGAATATTTAGGTGTTAAAACCAACAATCAGGCGGAGTATCTGGCGGTTATCTTCGCGCTCAAGAAAATGAAGCAGATTTTGGGCAAGAAGAAGACCAGGGAAACGGAGGTGTTGTTTAAGGTGGACAGCGAACTGGTGGTGAAGCAGCTAAATGGACAGTACAAAATACTGGAGCCGGAACTCCAGCCCCACTTTTTGGAAATATGGAATGCCCGCTTGGATTTCAAAAAAATTGAATTTGCCCATGTGCCCCGCGAGGAAAATGTTACGGCGGATAAGATAGTGAATCACGTATTAGACCGGGAAAAGCGCACCACCTATCAAAAATAGCTTGCGACATGGCGCCGCCCCGCCTTGGTAATATAAACGAATAAATCCCGCGCGAGCGGGATATTCGGTAATTCGTAAGCCGGATTCTGTGCCAATTTTGCCCACCGCTACAGCGAACAAAATCAGCGGCAATCATTTCTCTGGGCCCTCGATTACTCTCGGGCTCAAGCCCTTGCGGGCTATGCGGCACAAACCATCGCTTGCGCGATGGAGTACGACCTTGCACCCAGTAAGGATTTAGCCGTTTCACTCCTGCTTTTTTGTCCCTATGGCAGGATTAAGCCAACTAGCTTGGGAATTGGGCTCTCCCTCGGCTTTCGCTTCGGGACGTCACTGCTCGCACCTCTATCCTTCCCTTCGACTTCGATCAGGGAATCCTGAGTCATATCGAAGGATTGCGGACGACGGCTGTTAGCCGCTACTTGTGCCAATTTTGCCCACCGCAGGTGTCGCAAAATTGAGCACCCTGCCGTAGCCTCGGCGGAGGCGGGTTATCCTCCTTCGCTAAAGCTTCGGATGGACGCTCGATTTTGTGTTCGCCTGCGGCGAACAAAATCGGCGAGTGTCCGGACTTTCCTCTCCTTGTTTTGCAAAGAGCGATTGCCTGAATTACTCTTATATTATATCACCGCGTACATATTTAGTCAAAAAATTTGCAGAAAATGGAAATTTTGGACAGGAATTTTTTCAACCGACCCACCGAAGCTGTCGCCAGGGAATTACTAGGCAAGTATCTGGTGCGCCGCATCGGCGACAGAGTAATTGCCGCCATGATTACCGAAACCGAGGCATACGACGGTTTTAAAGATAAGGGCTCACATGCCTATCGGGGCAAGACCAAGCGCAATCAGCTGATGTTCGGACCAGCTGGCAATTGGTATGTTTATTTCACTTATGGCAGGCACTGGATGCTTAACATCGTAACTCGCGAAAAAGATTATCCCGGAGCGGTTTTGATTCGCGGAGTGGCAGGGGTCTCCGGCCCGGGTCGGGTAGCCAAATTTTTCCAAATCGATGGCGGAATTAGCGGTCTTAGGGCTTCTCCCGCTCTGCGGCTTTGGCTGGAAAACAGAGGCATGCGGGTTCCGCCGGGACGAATCAAAAGAAGCGCGCGCATAGGCATTGATTATGCGGGTCCCTACTGGTCGAAACGGAAGTGGCGATTTTTACTTTTGAAGTGAACTACCCTTCTATTTTTATGTCCGTTTTGCGCAAGGCATAGAGCAGGATTGCGAAGAGAGCGCCGGAGAAAGCCGCAAATTTAAGCATGCCGACTCCGGTCAATACGCCCACTGCGGCAGTAGTCCAAATAACCGCCGCGGTGGTCAGTCCGTGGGCACGCCTTTCGTCCTTAATGATTGTGCCCGCGCCCAAAAAGCCCACACCTACCACTATATTGGCAATAACGGCCATTGCGGAACCGGATATACTGCTGGCTCCGAATTGGTAACTGGACTCGATTATGCCCGGCAGATTAAGTCCCACCATAGTAAAAATAACCGCGCCGCCCGCTACCATCATGCCCGTGCGCACGCCGGCTTCCTTGCCGACCAGCTCGCGCTCCAAGCCCATTAGCGCCCCCAAAGCCAGCGCGACCAGCAGGCGAATAACCATTTGAGAAAAATCCATCATTGCTTTATTATAGCACACATGATTTCCGGGAGGATTGGACGCATTAATCAAAAGGCAAGAACATCTAATAAATAATATGAGAACAAATATTGGAGACGCATCCGGGCATATCGGCCAGACAGTGGAATTGAGCGGCTGGGTACATGCCCGCCGCGATCATGGCAAGCTTGTCTTTATAGATTTGCGTGACCGGAGCGGTATGGTGCAGGTAGTTCTGACTCCGCAGATAAAAGAAGCATCCACTCTGCGCTTGGAGTACGTAGTGACCGTAAGGGGCTTAACCAAAGAGCGTCCGGCGAATATGGTCAACAAAGATCAGCCGAACGGTGCATATGAGATAGAAGCAACCGAGCTTCAAATTCTCAATAAATCCGAAGCAATTCCTTTCCCGTTAGATACGGACGGTTACGAGCAAAACGAGGATTTGCGTATGAAGTATCGCTATTTGGATCTGCGGCGGGAGCGTATGCAACGTAATTTGAAGGCGAAACACGAGGCCTCCCAGTTCATCCGTAAATATCTGACCGAAAAAGGTTTTTGGGAAGTGGAAACACCGATTCTGACCAAGTCCACCCCGGAGGGCGCGCGCGACTTTCTGGTGCCTTCCCGGCTGCAAAAGGGAAAGTTTTATGCCCTGCCTCAATCGCCCCAGCAGTACAAGCAGATGCTGATGGTGGCGGGCGTGGAAAAATATTTCCAGATCGCGCGTTGTTTTCGGGACGAAGATCCGCGCACCGACCGCGCCTACGGAGAGTTCACCCAGTTGGATTTGGAAATGTCTTTCGTAACCCAGGAGGACATCCTGCAGTTGGCAGAAGACTTGTTTACCAAACTAGCCCGGGCGCTTTGCCCGGAAAAAAGAATCAGCCAGACCCCCTGGCCGCGTCTGTCCCACAAAGAGGCCACGGAAAAGTATGGCACAGACAAGCCCGATTTAAGAAAAGACAAAAAAGACCCGAATGAACTGGCTTTTGCTTGGACCGTGGACTTCCCGCTCTTTACCGAACAAACCGAGGCGGACTTTTTCCACGGTTCCGGTTCCGCTAAGTTCGCGCCCTCCCACCACATGTTTACCGCTCCACACCCGGATGACATTCCGCTTCTGGACACCGACCCAATGAAGGTGCGCGGGCTACAACACGACATGGTCCTGAACGGTTATGAGGTGGGCGGCGGTTCGGTGCGTATCCATCAACGCGACGTGCAGGAGAAAATATTCGACCTGATCGGTTTCAGCGCGGAGCAGAAGAAACAGTTTGAGTACTTCCTCAACGCCTTTACCTACGGCGTGCCCCCCCACGGCGGCATCGCGCCCGGCTTGGATAGATTTCTGTTCGCGATCCTGGGCGAAAAGAGTGTGCGCGAAATAATTGCCTTTCCCGCCAGCTCTGGCGGCCAGACCGCCGTTATGACCGCCCCCTCGGAAGTCGATCCGAAGCAGTTGAAAGAGCTGGGGATAGAGGTCAGAAAGATAAGCGATAATTAATCATTAATAATCAATAATAATTTAACCGATATGACAGGCATTAACTTTCCGATATTCAACATTAAGTCAGAAGAGGGTTCCGAGAAATTCAATTTAAGCAACCCGGCGGAACGTAAGGAATATTTTACACAGAAAGCCGGTCCCGAAATAGAAAAGATTAGGAAGTACCTGGACGAAGGCAAGACATTTGTGGGGTTTCTTCTGGGCAAGAAAAATTCCGGCAAAGGAACCTATTCCAAGTTGATTATGGAAGCAGTCGGGGGAGATAAGATAGGCCATGTTTCCATAGGTGATATCGTGCGTGATGTTCACGCCAGTTTATCCGACCCCGGTAAGAAGAAAAAATTAAGCGACTTCCTTTTTCAGAACTACCGCGGATTTCATACCTTGGAGGAAGTAGATGATTTGATCGAGGGACGCAGCCAGTCCGCGCTCATCTCCACGGAACTTATTATCGCGCTTCTTAAGTATGAAATCAGTAAGCGACCCAAGCAGGCCATATTTATAGACGGTTTCCCGCGGGGCATGGATCAGATTGCTTACTCCATGTTTTTGAAGGACGTATTGGGCTACAGAGACGATCCGGACTTCTTGGTGTTTATTGATTTACCCACCACGATTATCGAGGAACGCATCAAAACCCGCGTGATTTGTCCTATCTGTAAGACCCCGCGCAGCACCAAATTGCTGGCAACCAAGGAAGCCGGATACGACGCCGATAAAGGCGAGTATTACCTGATATGCGACACCCCGGGATGCAACAAGGCGCGCATGGTGCCGAAAGAGGGGGACTCCTTGGGCATAGAGCCAATTCGAGACCGCTTAGAGTTGGATGAGAAAATAATCAGACAGCTACTGGATGTCAGCGGTTGGCCCAAAATATATTTGCGCAACGCTCTTCCGGCGGATAAGGCCAAGTTGAGCGTAGACGATTATGAAGTGACCCCAACATACAGCTATACCAAGGACGGATCCGGCAAGGTGCAGATATCAGAAACGCCCTGGATTGTTAACGATGACGAAGGCGTGCCTTCCAATAGTTTACTGCCCGCACCGATAGTGGTTACCTTCCTGAAGCAGATAGTGCAGGCCTTGGGGCTGTAGCTAATATCTTTCCACCGTGAACTTTTTTTCCCAAACCTTAATGTCCGGGGAGAGCGTCTTTTCCATTGCCGATTCCACATCAGCGTAGAGGTCGGGCAATTTCATGAACTCTTCCTTGGTTGCCCAGAAATTACGGCCGCCTTCCATATTCTCCATCAATTCTCCGCGCGGATTATCCCCGCGGAAAACAAAGAAGTATTTATCCTCCAGTAGCTCTCCGGCGGGGGAGTAGTCCATCTTGTGTTCCACCCCCACTAGTTTTAAATCCGCCTTAAGTCCGGTTTCTTCCAAAAGCTCACGCTTGGCGGTTTCGAAGATGGACTCACCCCATTTTATCTTGCCGGTCAGAAAACCGTGATATCCGTAAAAAGGATGCTTCAGGCGCTGTTGTATCAAAAAGAGCATCTTGCCACTCTCCTCTTTAATGCAGGTTATGAGAACTCCCAACTTGGCCTGCCTTTCCAGCTTCATCTTGGGAGAGTCGGTATCAAAGCGGTTGGCGAACTCCTTGCCGGTTATGGTTAATTCATATCCGCTTTCGGTCTTGCGGATAAGGTTCAGCTCCGAGAGTCGGCGCAGATGGAAGCTGAACTGGTCGCTCGGCACACTCTCGCTGTTCAGCTCCGAAAATTTCCTCTCCGGATGGAAGAGTAGGCCTTTTAATATCTGTCCCTGAATGGGATGGAGTTCATTTGGGTTTATGGTGGACATGCCCCTATTTTAGGCGGCGATGAGAACTTGTCTAGTGAATCCCGTTTCACTAGACGATGATTTGCTTTTGTGCCCTAAATATTTCGCGGTTGACCGATTACTATTGGTTTTTGGCGAAGGCCTCCACTATTTTATCCAAATCGCCATCCAGGATTTTCTCTATGTTGTGGAACTTCTTGCCTATTCTATGGTCCGTAATCCGGTCTTCCGGAAAGTTGTAAGTACGTATTTTTTCGGAGCGGTCCGCGGTGCCGATTTGCTCGTTGCGGTTTGCGCCCGATTTTTTCATCTCGGCTTCCAAATGGGCCTCGTGTAGTTTGGCACGCAGAATAGCCATGGCCCGTTCACGATTGGCGTACTGGGAGCGCTCGGCGCGGGAGGATATGACTATACCGGTGGGTTTGTGCAGAATGCGTACCGCGCTTTCGATTTTGTTCACATTTTGCCCGCCTGGGCCTCCTCCGCGGGAGAACGTAACCTCGAGATCGCCCTCATTTATTTGCACCTCTTTGGCTTCCACTTCCGGCATAATTGCGACCGAGGCGGTGGAGGTGTGGACTCGGCCGGCTTTTTCGGTCTTGGGTACGCGCTGGACACGATGCACGCCCGACTCCTGCTTCAAGGCATCGTAGCAGCCCTCTCCGGATATGCCCGCTACGAAAGATTTGTATCCATAAAGAGATGTCTCATTGCTGTCTATTATACTGAAGCTCCAGGCCCGTTTTTGAGCGTATCTCTGATACATGCGCGCCAAATCCCCCGCGAAAATAGCCGCCTCGTCGCCCCCCGCCCCCGCCCTTATCTCGATTATAATCTTGTTTGTCATATTCAAATTTATGATGTTGTTTTATCTATTTATCCTATTCAGGCTATGGCGGGCAAGCCCGCGCCCGCCCTGATTTCTAGAATTATCTTAATTCATAATTATGAGGGGATTGTAACACGGAAAAAATATCCAGTTCAATTGCGCATGGCAGGATTCAGGGCGCACCCTCCGGTTTTCCCCGATTTGGGCTTGACATAAGTCATGAGCAGATTAAAATCCGCCGTATGTGGGTGGGGGTCTCCCGACGCCAGGGACTTGGTGGCCATAGCTCCCCGTGGCCATCCTTGGCGGATACGCCCGAATAGAAGCACCTGCGCCGGCAGGCACAAGGTGGCCGGCGCGACACATGGATCTCCACCCACCCGTCATCAGCGACTCTCTAGTATTAGAACTAGGGAGTCGTCTGCGTTTTACGAGGACCAGGATTGTGGCAGTGCGTATTTTGGGTATATATTTGGCGGCAAATCCGGGCTATTGACATATTTTGTGGGTATGCTAAAATGTGCCGCAAGTGGGACGAGGGAGGATTCGTTCGCCGGCTATGGTTTTGGCCGGTGCCTCCTTCCCACGACCGGGTGCGCGCCACATCGGCGCGCCGGAATACGGGGTACAGGGAATATAAACCCCTAGTATCCCGGTTGCGGCTTCAGGCCGCCCGGCGCCGCGACTTGCGCCACCCGTTCAGCGAAATGTTCCTCGCGCCACACGATATCGCGCCCGCCCGCCTCCCCTAGTGGAATTGGGGCCAGCGCGAAACGCGACGAGGAACATCCTACCGGTGGGTTCACCGGGGTAGGTGGGGGCTACGAGACCGTACCGCCCCTACGATTATTGGCCACAAGTCGTCCTAAACACGACCTCTGCGGCAGAAAGGAGAGAGCAGAATCTCGCACCGGGCTTTGTCTGTTTTGCGGAGTCCTGGAAACAGGGAGAATCCGCAAGCGGGCAAGATCTGGTTGGGCTGATCCCCCAAGGCGAGGTCCATTTCAGGGATAAGATCCCAGGGTTAAAACCCGAAATGGATAAAGTAGGATCATAGCACATTGTTTTCTCGGGGTGGGGGCGCCGCATCGCATTTGATGGATACGGAGAGACCCCGCGGGCGCGCGCGACGCGACATGCGCGCCCACGACGCGGGGACGACGGCATTCGGCGCCCCACCCCACCTAGAACGAGACCCCCAGCATAAGCGCAGGGGGTCTTTGAGTTTTAAGGGATATTGACATAGTTAATGAAAGAACTATATTTTTTATCAGTAAACCAAGGAAAAGGGAAAGGAGGTGATTGGCTGGCAGGTGGTGGGTGGGTGCTAGCAACTCCCCGGACATCCCGATGGGGCGAAAAGGTCCCAAATCCATCATGACGGCGAACGCCCCAAGGGCTCGTCGTGCCTACGATAATAAACCTATGGGGGCGCCTAGCGCGTAGCGAAGCGCCCCGACCAATTTTTAATGACGCAACCCAAAACCCCGCCCTTCCTTGGGCGGGTAAATAAGCAAGGTTTTTGGGTTAGAAACTATTTTACGGACCTCCTCGATGCTTTGTTTATGCGCAATCCGAAGCTTGACCCCCGAAGAATTTTATTTGGCCGAAGCTTTCTTTGTTCTAATTTTCTTCGGTTTCTTTATTACGCTAGCCGCTTTCGCTTTTCTGGTTCGGAACTTCTCCACGCGTCCGGCGGTGTCTATGAGTTTATTTTCTCCGGTATAGAAGGGGTGGCACTTGCTGCAAATTTCCACGCGAATTTCTTCTTTGGTGGCGCCGGTTACAACCGTATTGCCGCAAGCACAGATGAGCTTTGCCTTGGGAAAGTACTTAGGATGTATTTCTTGTTTCATTTTTTCGGTATTTCGTCCCGGTCCGATTCTGTTCGGACCGAGGATCCTCGATTTCTTTATCAAATCAAGATTTGAAAGAAATCGGGAGATGAATCTCATTTTTCATAACTGCAAGATTTTCGCTGATTTTTAGTAAAAAGTCAAATTAGAATAATTGATCTTTAACAATGACGACTCCGTGCGCGTGTGCGCGGAGTCGTCTCTAGTGGACAGCATCGACGACCTAGGGTCGTCTAACCCGGGGCGTCCAACTTGGCAGCCGAGCCATCTGCTGTCGGATGGCTTACACGCTCTCCCGGCGCGCCCCACCCGACGCATTCCGGCGGGACATCATTCAATAATAAGCATATCGAACTGACAGACGGGGCAGTGATAGTGAAATTCCCGATATTCACCATCTTTTTCATAGGTCATGCCCGTCGCGCGCTGGCAGTGGGGGCAGATCGGCTTCTGCTGGTCTCCTGGCGGTGTCGTGCCCGCGGTGTCCGCCTGGACTTCGGCCGCGCCGGCACTGCTTGCTTCGGCAGCCGCGTTGGGTAGGTCGGCGGCGACTATCATGGAGATCTCAACCTCCACTTCCCTTGAAAGGTCGTCCCTCTTGCCGTCCATCTGAAGGCGTGCTCTCGTGAGCGCGGCCTTGATGGCTAATCCGAAAGGGACTCCTGCGCAGACGAAGCCGTCACCAATAACGAGCATGCCTGCTTGGATCTGCCCGTCCGGACCGACGCGAATTTCTCCATTGACCGTGCTGCTTACTCTTGGCATGTGTACGCCCTCCTGCCGGTAAACTAATTCATAAGTTGTTGTCGGTCAAGTATAAAAACAATTCCGCGCCGTGCCCCTTGGTGGGCCCGGCGCGGCAACAATTATCGCTTACTGGGTTGCGGCAACGGAGGCGTCACTGGCCGACAAGCGGAATTGCCGGAATCGGCTATGCCGCCCCCAATAGTTCTAAACTCCCAAGAGTAACTGGAGGGGGTGAGCCCTAGTCGCAGAATACCCCAGTTCTTAACGTGGGCTTCCATGTTCGGCTCGGAGTAGTTCGACTCGTACAGGGCGTAGCCCCCCGTACCCGCGATGAACTGGCGAATCCCGTTTGGGTCGGGAACACCCATTAAGTCCTGGGGCGCGAAACGCTCGTAGAAGTGGTCGTGGCCATTTACTACAATGCTTGCCCCAAGCTCTTGAAGGATGATCCAAAACGCCCGCACCACCGGATTTCGCCCGTTTGGTCCGGAGGTGAAGAGCGGTCTGTGCCAGTAGGCCATTACGCACTTACCCCTAGCAGAAACAAGGTTCGTGCGCAGCCAGCCAAGCTGGTCGGACGTGACACTCTCGCTATTCAGAGAAATGATGTGCCACCCGCCCAAGTTGAAGGAGTAGTATCCCGGGCCTGCTCTAGCCCCAAAGTAACCGAAGTAACCGGCGGGGTTCTTCCAATCGTGGTTACCTGGCGAAGGATAGGTGATGGCAAGAAACCTTCCCCAGGTTGGACCATAGCAGTTGACATACTCCGCCGGCGCGCCTCGGTCTTGGGAGTTGTCTCCGGCAGTGAAGACCGCGGCGTTGCCCTCTAAGAGTTTGGCCGTTTCGCCGGATTCCACCAAAGAAGAGCAGTTGCCGATGTCTCCAGCTCCAGCCAGGTAGGTCGGCGGTATCGACGGCGGGATTGGCGTAGGCGTCGGAGTTGGAGAGGGGGTGGGTGTCGGCGTAGGTGTTGGAGTGGGGGTTGGTGTTGGAGTGGGCGTGGGCATAAGTGCCGGCGCCGGGGTGGATGAGGGTGTAGGCGCGGTTGGAGTTGCATTCTCCGCGCCGTGGCAGCCCGCCGCCGCTATGTAGGCAGCGGCTAGTACGAAGATCAGCCAGCAACGCTTCATATACGACTCCTTCCGACACAAGCCCTTCTGGGTTTATCAAGGTTTTACTAATTTCGAATTATGCTGCAACTTACCTAAGTGTCAATTAGTTGGCCTAAGTGTCAATTAGTTGGAATGACGGAAAAGTTATCTTAAACAAATATTAAAATAGTTCCGCGCCGGGCCCCTTGGTGGGCACGGCGCGGTGAATTGGTTGGACGTTGCGCCCTAGATCACGCTTCGGATCACGCCCCAGAGCGTCCATCCAAACCAGAGCGCCGACACCGCAATAGAGAAGATCAGTATCAGCGCGTACATAACAAGCAGCCCCATCGTTCTGCCCATCCTGTAGCCGTCCTCCAAGAGATCCATGTCCCACCTTCTCTGTAATGGTCATGGTCGCCTTAAGGCGACTAAATCTCGTGGCCATCCGGGATCGCGGTACGGCAGGAGGGGCACTGGTAGTAGCCCTCCTTGGCATAGACCATGGGCGTCCCGCACTTGCAGGTGCGTGTCACTTCCCAGTCGTCGCGGCCCGCCACGCGAACTTGCTGTTCTGACGGTGCCGTGGTGGGCTCAATCGCCACATTACCGCCTTCTCCACCGATCGCTCTTTCGGACATATGCAGAGGCCTCCTAACCACAAAATATATCCCAAGTCCTAAAAAATCAACCCCTCGCACCCTTAATGGAAAGCAGGCATGCAACCTTGGTCAATTCAGGACTGCCGCCCTAGGGTGCCCATGGGAGCATTGGATTTATACAATGGATACAATAAAAACGATGGGGGTTGACTTCGAGGGTTAGTTCGCCTAAAATATACCTCGCGTCTGAAAGGAGCGGTCCCGATAGAACCGACAGTTTTTTGATAATTGAGACCCGTCATCCTTCGATAAGCTCAGGATCTTTTGATCCGAGTCGGATCGAAGGAAATAGATCTTTCGATAAGCTCAGGATTATCTAATTTGAGTAAAGTCGAAGGAAACAATTAAAGAGATCAGAAATAAAAGTTTTCTAGTTGTCCTAATGGCAACCCCGATCATAAACGGCGCAAGCCGGGAAGGTCGGTTTTTCCAGTCACGGTTATTCATCCCGAAGCAACTTGGGTTTGTCCTGAGCTTGCCGAAGGATGGGCTGTGCGAATTTGCATGGTTACTCCATTTGCAAATTCGCGTAGTCATCCCGCCTAGCGGGACGAACCGCGATCTTATTAGAGGATTTGATCCTGGTCCAGGATGAACGCTGGCGGTGTGGATAAGGCATGCAAGTCGAGCGGAACTTACTTTGAAGAAGTTGCGATTACATCAAGGCGACTAATTTGTAAGTTTAGCGGCGAACGAGTTAGTAACACCTTGGTAACGTACCTTGGAGTCGGAAATAGTCCGCCGAAAGGCGGGGTAATATCCGATATGAATGCGGGGGCGGAAGCCATTCGCATTAAAAGGCGCAAGCCACTTCAAGATCGGCCTAGGTCCGATCAGCTAGTTGGTAGGGTAACGGCCTACCAAGGCTATGACCGGTAGGGGAGGTGAGAGCCTGACCCCCAACGACGAGACTGAGACACGGCTCGTACTCCTACGGGAGGCAGCAGTCGAGAATATTCGACAATGGGCGAAAGCCTGATCGAGCGACACCGCGTGCAGGATGAAGGCCTTCGGGTTGTAAACTGCGGTAGTCCCGCAACAAGTAACTTAAAACTATTGAGTGCGGGACGGAAAGAGGTGGGTAACTACGTGCCAGCACCAGCGGTAATACGTAGACCTCAAGCGTTATCCGGATTTATTGGGCGTAAAGAGTATGTAGGGGACTCGGTGCGTCTCTGGTTAAATCCCACCGCCTAACGGTGGAAGTGCCG
>JAZDLT010000076.1:0-4901 GCA_043801735.1 Candidatus Liptonbacteria bacterium
CAGCCAGCACGATGTCGTGCTGGCTGAACATCTTCTAGGTTAATCATTAGGTAAGGGCTTTCCTGTTTCTTATTTTTACGCCTTCTCTTTTTAATATTTCTATTTTACGCCTAAACCCAAAAGCATACCCGCCTGGGGTTCCGTCCGAACGGACCACTCTATGGCAAGGAATGTTTTTGGTGTTCTTGTTCTTATTTAGAATATTCCCTACTGCACGACAAGCTCGGGGGTGGCCGATGGCGCGGGCGATTTGCGCATAGGTCGCAACCTTACCGCGCGGGATTTTGCGGGTGGCGCGGTAAACCCGAAGGCAAAATTGTGATTGCTCTCTGTTCTCCATTACTCGACAGAGGAAGTATTCGCGGATCCAATCAGCTACGAGGGGTCGGCCTGCCACCGGGCGGGCTTTTTCGGCGAAGGAACTCATTGGCTTGAGTTAGCGCACGCTTAGTGCCCTGATAGCGGCCCAAGATGTGCAGCGCATCGGGGTACGTAAACCAGGCATAACCGCTGTGCTCCCGGGGCGCTATTTTCACCTCCGCTTTGCGGGTTTCGGCCAGATATAAAATCACCGTGTCGTAGATCTGATGGCCATCCTTGCCGAAGCTGAACCGCACATAGGTCTTGAATCCCGGCACGACATGCAGCTCCCGCGCGGAAATCCCGGTCTCTTCCTCCGTCTCGCGCAGCGCGGTTTTCATGGCATTTTCACCATACTCGAAATGCCCCTTGGGGAAGTTCCAGTAGGCGCCCCGGCGATAAAGCAAAAGGTACTTTGTACCCTCTTCGGTTTTGCGGTAAATGATAAAACCGGCCACTACCTGTTTTTTCACATTTCGGTCGGGGGTCGGCCGGGGCGCGCCTCGGGACCCGCCGCGTCCTCTGTGGGAGCCACCGAAACGATTGGTTCGGAATTGAGGTTGGTTCATTTGTCTTACTGCCTATTCCGGCAGACGCTTATAATATCACGATTAAAAAAATAATTATAACCAACAATGAATAATTGGGGTGATTCAGGAGCAGAGGGGGCAAGAGCGGAAACTAGTCAGAAACAAATTCGAACTTGTCGTCTCGGTAAACCAACTTGACCGTGCTTCCCTTTTGGACCTGACGCGAAAGAATCGCTTGAGCGAGAACCGCGCGGACTTTTTCTTCTATCACTCGGCGGAGGGGCCGGGCGCCGAAGGCCGGATCGTATCCCAGGTGGGAAATCTGGTCTATCGCGGACTCGTCGAAAATAAGGAAGATACCCTGGTCTTCCACGGATTCGGCAAGGCCTTTCAGGTTTATCTCCGCCACCTTGCGCACTTCGTCCGGCTTGAGATCGTGAAAAACGATTATTTTGGAAAAGCGATTCAGAAGCTCCGGTTTGAACACGTCCGTCAATCTGCTTTTCAGATACTCCCCTATTTGAGCCATGGTTTGCCCGGCCCGCATGGCCTCGTTGATTATATCGGAATGCGCGTTGGAGGTGGCGATGACAATAGTATTGGAGAAGTCCACGGTGCGGCCAAGATTATCCGTCAGCTGCCCGTCATCTAAAACCTGTAAAAATAGATTTAGGATGTCGGGGTAGGACTTTTCGAACTCATCCAGGAGCACTAGGGCGTAGGGTTTTTTGAGAATCGCATCCGTAAGAGTGCCCGTCACGGAGCCATCCGGAGAACCAATGAAGCGATAAAAGCTTTGTTTGTCCTGATATTCCGTCATATCAAAACGAACCATCGCCTCCTTGGAGCCAAAATGGATTTGCGCCAAAATCTTGGAGAGTTCGGTTTTGCCCACGCCGGTCGGACCGACAAACAAAAAGCTCGCAATCGGGCCGCCCGGGCGCGCCAGGCCGCTGCGGTATTCGCGCAGGGCATCCGCGACCGCCTTGACCGCCTCTTTTTGTCCAATCAGACGCTTATGAATCGTCTCCTCTAGGTTCAAAAGTTGTCTGGCCTCCTCTTCGCCCGCGGCGTGAATGGGAATATTCACCTTTTGCTCCGCCACCGCAATCACCTGTTCCGGCCCCACTCTTTTTTCGCCTTTTTCCAAAACGTGGGTTACCGCGCTTTTCAATAAGTCCTCCGCGGAGGCCGGCAACATCTTTTGGCGAAAGTGACGCTTGGCCAACTGCACCGCCATTTTGACCGCCCCGAAGCTTATGTTGATTTTATGTTTGCCCTCCAAAAGAACCGCTTCATAAGTCAGGACTCTTTGGGCGTCTCTTTCGCTCAATTCGTTTACGTGTATAACTTCAAACGCGCTGGCGAAGTCGCTGCGCGGTTCGATCATCTGCTTGAACTCTCGCGGATAAGTACTGCCCACCACCGGGAAGGAGTCATTTTCAATAATGGGAATAAGCGCGTCCGCTGCGGAAAGATAGGCCTGCCCGGAAGTGTGCACCAGATTATGAATATCCGGAATATGTAAAATCACGTTTCCGGCAGTAATGATATCCTCTACTATATTCGCGACTCTTTGCTGAACTTCTTCCGGCGGCGCGCCGGCCACCATGTCCGCGATACTCAACTGCACTAAACGCTTATCGAAAAGGGGTGGCGGGACACGATCTTTCACGAGTTGAGCGGCCAGATGTTCAATAATGGTTGTTTTGCCCGTGCCCATCTCGCCCACCAGCAGCGCGTTGGGTTTTCCGACCCGGGCCAGTGTTTCGACTAAACGCTGGTATTCTTCCTTGTGCCCGATAAGAAACCCTACGTTTCCTTCCCGCGCTTCATCGGTCAGGTCGCGACCCACCGCATCCAAGTGGTATGTGGGTCGGCTGGTCCAGGCGCGGTTCATGATGCGGTGCCGCCTTCTTTTTTCGCCGCCCAAGATAATCGCGTTTAGAACTTCCGGTAAGCGAAACCGCCGCCCGAACTGGCGGACCGCCGCGGAGAAAGACATGGCCTGCATAACATCTTCGGAATCCAAGGAGAAGGTGGTAAAGAGACGGTGGATGCCGTTGTTGTCAATGTCCGCCAGGCCCGCAAAGATATCCGTAACTTCCACGAACCTTTCCTTGTTCTCCGGCGCCTTACTAACCGCATGGCGGATTATAAGTTCCACTCGGGCATATATCGTTTCCCGGGTATCGCTCCGGCACTCTTCGTCGTTCAGGAGCAGTTCTTCTATTTTGTGCCGGAATTCTTCTTTTTTTATATCCAGGCGATCCAAGCCCAAGCCAATCTGGTCGGACTTGCGCGTCAGATAAAGCGCCATCTCCAAAAATATGTTGGTTTTCTTGATGAGGGCGCGGTCGTAGGCATGCTCCAGGGCGACATAGGAATGGGGACAGATATAATGCGCCAGATTAACCCTGCCTTCTTCCGGCATTTCATTCAGGTGGCGCTGGGCCTCACCCCGGCGACCAAGCCAGTCCGCCAGAAAGATAAATATCAGTAGGGCTATTGCCCATAGTTGTGGCATACCCGAAGCAAAAGCGGTGGCCGCGAATATAGCCAAGAGGGCCAAAGAAACGATGCCCATTGTGCGGACCAAGAGCCGACCGCCGAGAGTCATCCGCAGGCGCGGTTCGTCGAAAAAGTATTCTCGCTTATCAGAAAAAGATGCTTGAGCCATAAATTAATAAAATTGGCGGGAAAATCAACCAAAGGAAATAAGCGGCCAGGAAGACCGTCCCGGCCAAAGTGTAAAAACTCATTCCCAATAATACACGGATGGAACGGAGGATGATTCCCAGAATTCGCCCGATGACGGTGTAATCCTTATAGAGCGGCTGAAAAAAGTGCCTTAAGGTTTCTTTTACCGCAAAAGAACGATCGCTGGCCTCCAGAAAATTTATGAATCCGTGAATGAACCAGGCGGAACCGTCCACATACCAATGATGGCAAAAATCAAACACCCTCTCGATGGCGCGGTAGGCAAGATAAACCGGCGCAAAGTTCATGGTTACATTATATTACATCAATTCCTAATTGACCTAATGATCTTAAGCCCTAAATTCCTATGCCTAAGTTCCAAACAAATTCCGATTACCTAAATTCCAACGACAGAAACGGGTCATTCCCACGCTTTAATTAAAAATCGGCGCCCGGAATTCACCCGCCTTTCGACGCTTGGTACCTAAAATTCAAAACAGCTTCTTCTGCACTGGCTCATAGATGGAATTACCCATGGTTTTGACTCTGTGCTCCACCAAAAGTTTTTCCGCCTGGGCGGCAATCTTGGGCAGGTTTCTGAAACCACTCTCAAATTCTTGGAGGTAGGCGGGGTTGCGTAGGGCGACCGCGGGATGGAACATGGGCACAATGAGGTATTTGGAGGAGCGGAAAACTTTACCCTGATCACGGGTTATTTTGGCATTGGGCAGAAAGTAGTTCATGGAAAACCTGCCCAAAGGCACGATTATCTTGGGTGAGATTATTTCCACCTGGCGGGTTAAATATGGCTTATATGCCTCGATTTCTTCCGGCAGAGGGTCGCGGTTGTCCGGCGGGCGGCGCTTGACGATATTCGTGATATAAACATCCTCCTCTCTCCAGCCGACTGCGCGGATATTTTTACGCAAAAGCTGACCGGAACGCCCCACAAAAGGACGCACCATCTGGTCTTCTACCTGGCCGGGCGCTTCGCCTATAAAGAGGACTTCGCAATCCGCACTCCCCTCCCCGAAAACGAGATTGGTCGCAAGCGGCAACGACTTGTCCGCCAACATTTCCTCTTTAAGTTTTTGGAGTTTTTCTACCTTGTCCACGGCTTAGATTATGACTTTTTTGCCTTCGGTTTCGCGAGTGGCGGATCAGATACAAAGCTCTCCCCTATTTTCCACGCGCCCTTCTCCCGAAATGCAGGAATGTTCTGCCGGCGAGCCGCGTTTGTAAGAGCCGGAGCCGATTTTTTGTGCCGCCTGCCATAGTCGGCAAGAGCGATGATAGTTTCGCCTCTTAAAT
>JAZDLT010000006.1:0-9314 GCA_043801735.1 Candidatus Liptonbacteria bacterium
GCTTCCCCGACTATTTCTTCGGGATGTGTTTCTTTTTCGGCAGACATAGCAGATATATTTAAACGGGCATATTATAAGGAAAGATTGGCCGATAATCAAATGAGATTGACCTTTCAGACAAGAAAGCGCAATCTAATTTCAGTAGGAGGTGAGCAAATGTGTATTCTCGGAGGTATCCTTGTGTACGTCGCCTTCGCGGCCTGCAGCTACGCGCTGGTGTTTTGGATGTTGCTAGGCAGCCCCGGCGGGTGGGGCAACCGGCAAAACTAGCGCGTGAAGGCGCGACGACGAATTTGGAAAAAGCCAGCCCCCAGAGAGCTGGCTTTCCCTTTATGCTTGGCGCGGGTAATTCTATTGGGTTAAGTTGGAGCCCAGTTCGTAAACACTATTTATGCTTCCGCCGTCCTTGGACTCCACGTCCGCTATGCCCCCTTGGGCGTACTTCGTGCTTTCCATATTGGCGTTTATTTCAAAACTGTAGTTGGTGCTGCTGGCCGCATAGGCGTAGTAGTAGGAAGTGTTGTTTTCCGGATCCAGCGGCAAGGAAGATATAACTCGGCTGTGGGTTATGGCCGAAAAATTAACCGGCAACCAGCCCGTTCCATCCACCGCCCGACTGGTGGAAGTAACCACCGTTGCGTGAGTGGCGGTGAACCACCCTCCGCAGTTCGCGCCGGGAGAGGAACCAATGGAAACATAGCAGTTGGAATTGGCGCTGATTGAACCGCCCGGCACGTCCGTCTGATAGAGCACGATTGCTTTTTGCAACACGCTCAGATCCGACATGCGGTTGGAGTCGCGCGACTGCTTCAGTAATTCCGCGGGATTCAGAGTAAGAATAACGACTGTGGAAATAACCGCCACAATCGCTATAACCACCAGCAGTTCTATCAAGGTAAAACCCCCGGAGAGATCATTTCCATGAATCGCAACTTTCAACGCCACCGCTTTTATGGCTGGAACGGTCGCATCTTTGACAACAGGCAAGTACATCACTCACAATTATAAATCCGAATGTGTTTCTGTGCACACATGAGTTATGCACAATCAAGATTGTCTCTCAAACTGCAAACGATACAGCCGCTGGTAGGTGGGGCTCCGGCGCAATAATTCCGCGTGCGTGCCCATGGCCTCTATCTCGCCCTTCTCAAACACCAGAATGTGGTCGGCGGAAAGGATTGTGGAGAGGCGGTGAGCAATGATCAGGGTGGTGCGGTCCTTAATCAAGGCATCGGTGGCTTGCTGAATCAAGCGCTCGCTTTCGGTATCCAGATGGCTGGTGGCTTCGTCCAGTATAAGAATCCTGGGGTCGCGCAGAATCGCGCGGGCGATGCCGATTCTCTGGCGCTCACCGCCGGAAAGCTTGATGCCGCGTTCGCCCACCACCGTGTCGTAGCCCCCGTCGGTGCGCATAATAAACTCGTGCGCCAAGGCGATGCGCGCCGCGCGCGCAATATCCTCGCGGGACGCGCCTGCTTTGCCGTAGGCGATATTCTCCGCGATGGTCCTGGAAAACAAATCCACCTCCTGGGGGACGACCGCTATCTGGGCGCGCAAACTTTCCTGGGTTACGTCCCGCAAATCCGAACCGTCTATTTCTATTTTGCCTTTATTGGGATCGAAGGAGCGCAAAAGCAAGTTCACGAAAGTGGTTTTGCCGCTGCCGCTTCGGCCGATCAGCGCTATCGTGCTGCGGGCGGGGATTTCCAGGTTTATTTCCTTCATCGCCCAGCGGCCGCCCTCCGCCGCGTAGCGGAACCAGACGTTTTTGAATTCGATTTTTTTCCGGAGCGGGGGCAGGGTCCGCGCATCGGGTTTGTCGGTTACCCGGATGGGTTCGTCAAGCACACTATAAAGCCGTTCCACCCGGGCGCTGTTGCGGCGCAAACGCGGGAAGATAACGGACAGTTGCCACAGGGGCGCGTAGGCCATGTTTTGCAAGGAAATAAAGAGTACAAAGTCGCCGACCGTGATTTCGCTCCGGATAACCAGAAAGCCGGCGAGAAGTATTACGGTTATCCTGCCCGCGGTGGAGATAACGGTTTGCATATTTTCTATCACCGCCCAAAGTCGCTCCGCGCTGTATTGGGTTTGGCGCGCCTTGCCGATAAGTTCCGCCTGCCGGTCCGCCTCGACTTTCTCCTGCGAGAACTTCTTGACCGTGAGCACGTTGCCGGCCACGTCGTAGGATTCCTTGGAGGCATCCTCCATCTGCTCGTTCACCTCTTTTTCTATCAGGTAAATGCGGTTGGCCAGTTTTTGGATAGACAGAAGGTATATCGGAAAAGGCAGAGCCACGGTGAGCGCTATCCAGTGATTTTTGAAAAGTAAGGCGGCGAACACGCCCGTAAAAAGTATGAACGGGGGAATCAAAAACTGCCCGAAGATGTCGTTCAGGATTATGTAAATAGCCATGGCGCCCCGCTCGATGCGCCCGATAATCTGGCCGCTGGAGGAGCCGTGGTGGAAAAGAGTGTGCAGGCGCAGATATTTCTCGATGGTATCGTGCTTGATTTTGTCTTCTATGACGGTCACCGTTTTGAAAAGGTGATAATCGTAGGCGGACTTGGTTATTCTGGCTATGACGGTCGCGAAAAGGATCGCCGCCGCCGACCAAATGAGCATCTTAATCGGAGCCGCTCCGCCGTCCCGGAAAAATCCGACCATGCCGTCAATAATATTTTTGGAAACGAAAGGAACCACGATATCGAGCGCGGTGGCGAATGCCGCGAGCGCCACCAAGAATGCCACTTTCTTGGGGTGGACGAGCACCAGACGCAGGGTTCTTTTAATTGTGCTTTCCGGTTTGTTCTTCATAAACAACTTTTTTACCCCCGCCGACCAACGGGGTTTCTTCTGTCGGACAAGCCCCAAAACCCCCTCGCGGGAGGGGAGTCCGGCAACCGTCCGACATTAATTATAGAACGGAAGAACGGACAGAAGGTAACGCCAAATTAACCAACTCACAACTAACAACCCATAACCCACAACCACGAAAACAACCCCCGTTGTGAGTAATTAGTTGTTGGTTGTAGGTTAGTTCCGTACCGCCAACGAGAATCGAACAAAATATTACTCCGTAATATTTTCTAAAACCCCTCGGTTTTAGTATTTCCGCCTCGGGAAAACTCCCGTTTTCCCGACCCCCTTCCCGGTTCGAATCCCTTGGCGAGAAAAATCAAAACACCCGCGAGGGGTGTCTGATTTTCCGTACCGCCAACGAGATTCGAACTCGTGTTTCGTCCGTGAAAGGGACGCGTCCTAGACCGGGCTAGACGATGGCGGCATTTTCTATCTTGGCGAATATCTCTTTTCTGGCTTTCGCTGTTTTCTTCAGAAAACCCTCCCTTTCTCTTGCCTCACGATTGGTGGCGAAACTCTCGCTGTAGACAAGCTTTAGAGGGCGATGTGGCTTAGTGGATTTTACCCTTCCCGCATTATGATAACTCACCCTCTGTTCGACGTTATCCGTTGAACCCACGTAGTATCTCCCATTTTTTAGAGATTGTAAAATGTAGACGAAATACATGGACTAGTCCCGATTCCGATCATTTCGGAATCGTGGATCCTCGATCCGCGACCTTGTCGGGATCGGGAACGATGGCGGCATATTTAGCCCAGTTATTCTATCAGTTTTTAAAGAGTAGTCAGAGAAAAGAGTTCTTGTTGGCAAAAATCACAGAATTTTGTAATATGAACCCATGCGCAGGAATACCAGGAATACCAGGAATACATTGAAGAACGGGTCAGTGCGTTGCATTGTTTTTCGTGAAAAAGACCGTTGGTTTGCGGTCGGTTTAGAATTTAATATTGTGGAGGAGGGAGGATCTCCTCAAGAGGTGCAAATTCTATTGGATGAGGCCTTGCGTGGATATGTGGAAGCGGCTAGCAAGGTTAAGTTGAGAGATGCCGTTTTGAATCAAAAGGCAGATGTGGAATATGAGCGTTTGTGGGTGCGCTTGCAGAACGAGCGAGAAAGAGAACGTATTGGTTCGAGGGTTGCATCATTTGGCCGTCATCAACTAGCCGCTCTGGCAATATCGTAGAATGCCCAGAGGGTTGCGCAATTGGAGCTTCACGGATGTGGCGCGCTTTTTGCGCACTCATGGATTTATACAAACTCATTCCCGGGGTAGCCATTTCTATTATGTGCATAGTGGGAGCGGGCCGCGTCAGGTTTGTATACCGTTTCACGGAGGAGGCGCAATTCATCCTCGTGTTCTGAAAAGTATTATCCGTCAATCTGGGATACCGGAAATAGAGTGGCGGGAGTTTGCGGGTGGCTAGATTATCTGGTGTTCCATCATGTTCGGGCGTCCGAATATCCACGCTTCATGTTTCATGTCTCACGATATATGTCCCATATTGCCTGTTTTCAGATATCCCCAGAAAGCGTTGACAGGGGGCGGGGGACGCGGATAGGATAAAAGTAATGATCAGTCGCCGGATTCAAAACGCATGGTGGTGGGCCGAACTTCTCTTGACGTGAAGCCCGGTTTGTGATTTTATTTTGCCACACGACCTACTGGACTTCACGGTAGGTTTTTTAGTTTCTCTATATTATTACCAATAAATATGTACTACTTTATTCGTCACGGAAAACTCGATTTGCCATATAAAAACCACGAGGACATGCCTTTTGAGGTTTTGGCCGACTTGGCGTCAGGTAAATTAAGCCCCCTGATCGATAAAGATTACACACTTTCTTTATTGCCAAAACTATCCGAGAATGTTCCCTTTAAAAAATTGGAGGCCGTGTATTCCAGTCCCGCGGAGCGTTGCAGGGATACGGGTAGGTTGATAATAGAAAATAAGCTTGGCGAAAACAAGAATGTACCCGAAATAAATATATTACCGGAACTAATAGAAGCGTCTTTTGATCTGCGCAAGATATATGAGACCCCGCCGACCCGGATAGACATAGTAGAGGTTAATCGAAGGGTGCTTACCGCCATCTTTAGCGGGCAGGGGGCGGAATCGTTTCAACATGCATATGAGCGGGTGGATAGGGTATTCAAAATAATTGGCGAAAAACCACAAAAGGAGACATTACTAATCACCCACGATTTTTTCATGCGAGTAATAGAAATATATATCAGAAACAAAGGAAATAGATCTGCCATCGCTTACGAAGACCTGGCTCAAACCCAGCGCAACGGGTATTTATGCGGTTTTTCCACGGACAGCTCTTTGTCAACATTCCACGGTCTCTGAAATTGACTGGAGGCAGAAAATGAGACTCGAAAGCGTTTCCGATCACTCTCTCGAAACACAGGAGCGGGTTGTTTCCATTGTCGAAAAACTCTACCGTTGGTACGCTCCTAGTCATAACCTGGAGCGCATCACCGACCCAAAGGTGATTCTGACCAACAACCCCTCGGGGTACGCACGGAAGGTTCTGGAGCACATGGGTCTGGTTTAAGTATAGTTATATTTATGAATAATATCGGGTTTAAGATAGCGGTAATTTCTAGTTTGGCGAAAGACGTTTTTTTGAATAAAAATCGGGTAATTAAAATTGAAAAAGGAGGTCCTGCATTTTGGATTGAGAAAATTTTAAAAAAACTCAATATGCCGTACAGAATTTTTTTGGCGAAGCCGAATGCCCTTGTTAAAATTCATATGCCGGAAGAATTTGGCGAGATAGTCTCTCTGGGTGAGGCGAAGATTCCCAAGAGTTTGCGCGCCGATATAACAATAGTATCTACGATAGGAAATGAACTGAGTTTGAGTGATCTTGAAAAGATAAACGGAAGCATCGCTCTGGATGTTCAAGGATTTGTCAGGTACCTTAAGGGTGCGAAAAAATTCATTTTGCCGCAAGGACTATCCGGCAGGGTTAAGATACTTAAGGCAACCAAGCAGGAGATGCAAAAAGTATCTGAAAAATTGATACGGGACCAGAAAAACAGGATTTTGATTGTGACCAATGGGGCAAGAGGTTTTGAGGTGCTCGCCGGTCGCAAAAAACATAAATTCTTGCCTAAAAAAATTAATCCATCGGATACTGTGGGTGCCGGCGATGTTTTACTGGCCTCATTCGTGGTAAATTTTATGAGGACACAAAATCCTAAAAGTGCTGGTGAGTTTGCGCTGGGTTATGTGGCCAGATTCATATCATCTAAGAAATGACCAAGAAAAACAGACTAAATAATATTTTTGGGAAAAAGGGTGGAGTGATAATCGGCGCGATACACTTCCCGCCTCTCTTGGGGTATCCGGATTTTCCAGGATTTGAGATGGCTCTGAAGAACGCAATAAACGACTTGCGCGCCTTGGAGAAGGGGGGTGTAGATGGAATAATTTTTGAAAACAACTACGACATTCCGCACTCGCCCAAGGTCAGCCAGGAAACGGTGGCTTGCATGTTGTATCTAGGTTCTAAGCTGAGAGAAATGACAAAATTACCTATGGGGGTAGATGTTTTGTGGAATGATTACCGGGTTGCGTTGTCAATCGCCAAAATTCTTAATCTGCAATTTATTCGTATACCGGTTTTTGTGGACAAGGTTAAAACAGACTGCGGAATCATAAGGGGCAATCCCAAAGACGTGGTTGGTTTCCGTAAAAATATTGGAGCGGATAATGTGGCTATATTTACAGACATTCACGTTAAGCATTCAAAGTTGCTTAGCAGACACAACATCATATCCTCGGCGAAATTGGCAATCAAAAATCATTCCGATGGATTGATCCTCACGGGCAATTGGACCGGCCAAGCTCCCGATATGGAGGAATTGAAAACCGTGCGCCGAGCGGTCGGCGATTTTCCAATTCTGATTGGCAGCGGTACGGACGCCAAAAACGTGCGGGCATTGTTTGAATATGCAAACGGAGCCATAGTCAGCACTTCACTTAAAGAGGGGACGACAAGGAAGGGGGAGGTGAACGTTAAGGGCTACGGACAGAGGATAAGTCACAAAAAAACCGAGAGTTTGGTTCGGGCGTCAAGCAAGCGCTAAATGGTTAAATTTCGGAACAGTGGTATGGCTAAGAAGCAAAAACTTTACATTTTTGATTTGGATGGAACTCTTATAGACGATATGCCGTTCTATAAAAAAATATACAGCGAGAACTTGGAGCAATTGGTCGGTGAGCGTTACGGCGTGGAGGGGTTGCGGTTGGTGAATATGATGCGCCGGGCGAATGGGGGCAAAGGAGAGTTCGCCCTGTTGGCCTTAGGTATATCTTATGACGAATGGTTGGACAGAATCTCCGAAGAACAAATTGCCGAATTGAAACCCCGGCCGGGGCTGGTGAAGGCCGTCCGGAGCTTGGATGGCATAAAAGTTATATTTACGGGCACCAGCAAGCGAATAACCTCCCGGATTCTGGCACGGGCGGGTTTTAAAGAGCAGGACTTCGAGGAGATAGTTGCCATGGAAAAACCAGCGGTGGTGCCTATTAAATTGACCGCGGATCCGCTGGTTTTCGAATATCTACTTAACAGATATTCGATAAAACCCGGCGATGCTTACACGATTGGAGATGAGTACAGGTTTGATGTGTTGCCCGCAAAGAGTATAGGCATGCACACCATAGAAGTTCGGCATAACTCTGGCTCTGCTGAATATTTCGCCCTGACCATATTGGACGCGATAGAGTATTTAAAATCCTTACAGTCAGTATAGGTAAATTCTCGTAAGGGGACAGAAGTCAAACGGGGCCGCGAACCCTGGGTTCGCGGCCCGGGATGTTTTTTAGTTTGCGCTTGCGGATGGGGTTTTGATGTGCTTTAGTGCCAAACAGAAGGTGGGCATCTACCGCCTTAGAGGAGGTTCCCATGAAGCGCCTGATTTACTTGGCGGTCGTCCTCGTGCTCTGCGCGGTTCCTGGTTTTGCCCAGGACCAAAGCGACCCCGGAAAAGCCGTGCGGAAAGAACGCTCCCAGTGGGCGCTCTCTGCGAGTTTTCTTCTGGGTCGGTTTGACACGAACTTGACCAACTCTATGCTCAAGTTCATGACTGGCTTCGAGACCGATCTGCGCGGTCGTTCCTGGGACATCGGTGCGGCTCGCGGTCGGCCGGACAACTCCTACTTCCGTATCTCCTACGCGGAGGTGCGGCTCGCGAACGGCAGTTCCGTCTTCGATTCTTGGGAAACAAACATTATAAGAGGAGTGCGTTTCCGCGGAGTCAAAGCGGAGAGGGTGATCCGCCTCGGTCGTTCTCGCTGGCCAGTTGCGCCCATGATCTCCGTGCACGGCGGCGCGGGCAAGATCTCTGGCCGGATTGAGCAGAGCCGAAAGAGCGCAAGCTTCATCTGCGCTGACGGACGGTGTTGGACAGATGAGAATATCAAGACAACCGAGCGGCCCGCCAAGGAACTTCTGGGTGGCTGGGAATGGCTTCCTATTGCGGGGTTCGCGCTGGGTGCCACCACTACCATCAAGGAACGGTACGCCGTGACCGTTTTCGTCTGGGGAATGGAGTTCCCGGGCACCTTTGCGGGCGGTGTGCAATTCGTCTATTGGCCATGGGGTCATCGCTACTGACCAGCGTGGCCGAAAGTGAGGCCGTGATTCGTCGCGAATCACGGCCCACGCTTTTCTTAACTTGCCCCTGCGGATTGTGATATAATAAAAACAGGTGGAAAAATATTTGATAAAAACTCACTTCAATGTTCAATATAAATAAAATGGATATAAGTAAGCTGTCTTTGCGCACGGCGTTTTCTGTGTTCGCCATTCTGGTGGCGATAGTCGCCCTGATTCTGGCGTTCGTTTTCAAAGAGGATTCCAAGGAGTTCCAGGGAACGATTATCTCCGCGGGAGAGAGCTCCATTTCGGTTAGGGGCGTGTTCGTCGGCGCGGACGGGAAGGTCCGAGGGGACCCGCGGGAAGTGGAAGTAAAAATTGCGCCGGAAACAAACATAGTCCGGCACGGTTTCAAAATTCCCAGCGCGGAGGAACTTGCCTTGACCGGCGGGATGTTCAAGCCGGCGGAACTGCCGACCGTAACCGAGACGGTGGATTTTGCCCGCCTGCGCGCGGATGCGGAGCGGGAAACGATTGGCATCATCATCCGCAGTTCGGGTAATGTTTATGGCAGAAAGTCATTTACCGCCACCTCTCTCGAATACAAACTGCCGGACAGATAATAAGTAGAGTGTCGGATTGAAGTCCGCTCTACCCCTCGAGCGAGAACGAGTAGTTTGAGTTTGTCAACCCCCGGCCGGGAAGCCCTGTTTTACAAGGATTTCTACCCAAAGAGGGCTTGCAGAGATTAGGTGATATGTTATAATCCCAACCAGACAGAGGGGGATGTTCTCCCTCGCGTTGGCGTAGCGGAAGGAGTGCTATGCCGACACAAAAC
>JAZDLT010000021.1:0-3952 GCA_043801735.1 Candidatus Liptonbacteria bacterium
ACCTCCCGCCGGGCGGTAGAGTTGGCGCATGAATTTGATGGTCTATATGCCACAATTGGCCTCCATCCCATACACACCGGGGTATCCTATCATGACAGCCAGGAGTTGGGCGGAGGGGAGGCCGCGGTGGGATTTTCTGGGAGGGGAGAGGTTCTTAATTACGATTACTATAAAGAATTGGCATTGGACGCTAAGGTGGTAGGAATTGGAGAGTGTGGATTGGATTATTATCACGAAACATGGAGCGTGAAACATGGAGCGCCGGAAGAGGAGGCCAAAAGAAGGCAAAAACGGGTTTTTGAGGAGCAGATACGTCTAGCGTCAGAAGTGCAAAAACCTCTCATGATACATTCCAGAGACGCCCTTGAGGATACCCTGGATATTCTTAATTCTCAGTTCAAAATTCATAATTCTCCGGGCGGCATAGCCCACTCTTTCGTTAGAGAAATGGAGGAGGCAAAAAAACTGCTGGATTTGGGATTTTATTTCACCTTTGCGGGCAACATCACCTTCAAGCCCAAGGTAGGCCTAACTCCGGCAGACGAAGTTGTGAAATATATTCCGGTGGATAGATTGCTAAGCGAGACGGATGCACCATATCTTGCGCCCGTACCGCATCGGGGTAAGCGCAACGAACCGCTCTACGTGATAGAAGTAGTCAAGAAACTTGCGGAAATTAAGGGAATGGCGGCTCAAGAAATGAAAGAGCAGATCTGGCAAAACGCGAGGAGAGTGTTTAAAATAACGGACAACTAACAACAAACAACCGACAACGGGATATTATATAAATGCAGGCTGTTATTCTGGCGGCGGGACTGGGGACAAGAATGGGTCAACTTACGGCGGGCACGCCGAAGCCGCTTCTTAAAATTGGCGACAAGACCCTCCTGGAACACAAGCTTCATTACCTACCGGATGAAGTGGACGAGGTTGTTATTGTCGTGGGCTACCTGAAGGACAAAATAAAAGAATTACTAGGCGAGGAGCATGCTGGACGCAAGATTACTTATATTGAGCAGAAGGAGCTCTTAGGTACGGGTCATGCACTATCTTTGTGTAAGGATGCGCTTTCGGGGAAGTTTTTAGTGCTGAACGGGGATGACCTTTATGCCAAGGAGGACTTGCTGGAGATGATTAAACACGAGTACGCACTTATGGTCTGGGAGATGCCTTCGGACGAGCCCAATCGGAAAGTAGCGGATGTAAAGATAGACAAATTTGGGGCACTACAGGACATAGTGGAGGGTCAGCCGGCAGTGAAGGGCGTGCTTTTTAATACGGGCGCATATGTCCTGAATGAGGAATATTTCAAATATCCGCTCAGACCAGCCGCGCCGGGCAGGAATGAATTTGGCCTGCCTCAAACCATGCTTCAGATGCTCCAGGGCGGTTACAAAATAAAAATCGTGCGCGCCACCTGGTGGAAGCCGGTTACCAGTCCGGAGGACTTGGTTCCGTAGGTGTGCCCAAATCCATTCTCATATTCTGCAGAATATGAGAATGGATTTGAAAGACCCGTTTTGTCTCCGTATTTAAAATCTATTCCAATGTTCTTGAGAACATTGGAATAGATTTTTCTAGGGCCCGGGCGGTTTGGGAAGTTTGTAGTGGCGGATAATTTTTTCGGCACTCTTGCGAGGGGATATTTTGGTGTTATCTATAACCAAAGTATTTTTGAACTTCATGACGGCATCCAAGTCGTGTCTGGCCATTATCTCTTTTAATCTGGCTACATTATTTATTTTACTGAACTCCCTGCGGGAAGGATGACGGATTCTTTTGTATAGTTCTTTGCGGTCGCAAGTTAGTTTCACCAAGCAAACTTTTCCAGAATGCTTTTCAATTGCGCGAATCTTCTGCTCTGTAGATCTATCGTCAATTTCTGCGGCGTATACTACGGTGAAAATACAGTCGATGTTGTTCTTTGCGGCAAACTCCAGGATGCTCAATCGGATTTTCAATAACAATTTCCAAAAATCAGGATGTCCGAATTCAAAAATGGCCTTGACGGGCTCTACGGTCAAATGATTATGGAACAACTTGAAGCCGGTCAGCTTGGCTAGTTCTTTGGCTACCGCTAGCTTGCCCACTCCCGGTGGGCCATAAATTATCACTAGTTTCATCTTGTTATAACCCTTATTTTACAATAGAATTCTAGCATATTGCTTTTAAATGGCTAAAAAATACGATTACAAGAAGGTAGAGGCCAAGTGGCAGAAAATTTGGCTGGAGAGGGGCGTGTATGAGCCCTGCTTCGCTAAAGCTTCGCAGGGCAAGCCCTCTGCTTCCGCTAAGACCACGAAGGGCAAGCCCAATCCGAAAAGCTCCACCCTTCGACGAGCTCAGGGTAAACCTTTCTATAACTTGATGATGTTCCCGTATCCCTCCGCAGAGGGGCTACACGTGGGGAACATGTATGCATTTACCGGAACAGATATTTATGGGCGTTATCAAAGAATGCGGGGCAAAGAGGTTTTTGAGCCCATCGGCTTGGATGGTTTTGGAATTCATTCCGAAAACTACGCCATGAAAATCGGAGCGCACCCCATGAAGCAGTCCAAGGTTTCGGAAAAGAGATTCTATAAACAGCTTCAAGCTATCGGTAATGGTTTTGCCTGGAAGGAACGCCTCGAGACCTACGACCCGGAATACTACCGCTGGACACAGTGGATTTTTACGCAGATGTTTAAAGCAGGTCTGGCTTATCGTAAAAAACAGGCGGTGAACTGGTGTCCATCTTGTATGACCGTCTTATCCGACGAGCAGGCGGAGGGAGGTAAGTGCGAGCGTTGTAGTTCGGTGGTTATTAAAAAGGACCTGGAGCAGTGGTTTTTCAAAATTACGGAATATGCGGAACGCTTGTTGCAAAATCTGGACAAGCTGGATTGGTCGGAGAAGGTTAAAATCGCGCAGAGGAATTGGATAGGGAGATCGGAAGGAGCCCTTTTAACGTTTCAGGTTTCACGCTCCATGTTTCATATAGAGGTTTTCACTACCCGGCCGGACACGCTTTTCGGGGCAACGTACATGGTTTTGGCGCCGGAGCATCCACTGATCAATGAATTGGAATTAAGAATTAAGAATTGGAATGAGGTTAAGAAATATATAGACAAAGCCAAGAGGAAGACAGACGAAGAGAGGATTGAAGATAGATCTAAAACGGGAATTGAGCTGAAAGGCGTAAAGGCCATTAATCCGGCCACGCACGAAGAGATTCCGATCTGGGTGGCGGATTATGTCCTTTCTTCCTACGGTACAGGGGCAATTATGGCCGTACCTGCGCACGATGAGCGCGATCACGAGTTCGCAAAGAAATATAAGTTACCAATCATGCAAGTTGTAGCCCCTTATTTCCCGGTTGCAAACGGACAGGATGCCATAAGAAAAGACAAGCTGACCGTGCGCAGGAAAACCGCCTACGCATTTCTTAGGAATAGGAAGGGAGATAAGTTCTTGTGTTTGGATTGGGTTAAGTACGGTTGGCATTCTGGAATAATAGGCGGGGTAGAAGAAGGCGAATCTGATATAGAAGCCGCCGAGCGTGAAATAAGAGAAGAAACCGGCTATAAGAACATTAAATTTGTTAAATATATTGGAGAGGAACTGCATAGTCATTTTTACGCAAGTCATAAAGGAGAAAATCGTTACGCGACAGGGACACCCATGCTTTTTGAGTTGATTAATGAAGAGAGGGGGGGGGTGGACCCAAGTCAAACAGTTAATCACGAGGCGGTGTGGATAGATAAAGATAAAATGTCTGGGTGGTTGAATTTACCCAACTTCATATATTCTTGGAACAGACTTAGCTCCGAAGAAGCAAAATGGAAAATAACGGATTACGTGGGGGGCAGGAAAAAGATCCAGTATCGTTTGCGGGATTGGCTGATTTCTCGACAGCGTTATTGGGGGCCGCCCATACCAATGATTTTTTGCGAGAATTGCAAAAAATCAT
>JAZDLT010000026.1:0-6536 GCA_043801735.1 Candidatus Liptonbacteria bacterium
GAGTCCTTGAGGGTTGTGGTGGACCACCTCTACGACGCCAAGGAGGCCATGCAGGAAGCGCTGAGTGCCCTCTATGGGGGCACGTCAACAACCTCAACCGCGCCGGCAAACAGCCCGCCCCTGTAGGAGGCAAGAGATGTCCAGAGAAGAAAAGGTTCTGGAGTCGGTAAGGGTGCTCGCCGTCCTATACGAACTCGGGGAGCTGGCGGGTGCCATACTCGCTCTGCGAGCGGAGGTCGAAAGCAGGAGAGCAACCGGAATGGAAGTGGAGCGGTTTTCAGAACTACTCGAAACAAAGATCCGGGAGCTCGCTCTGCGGGCGGAAGAGCTGGGGGGATGCCGCGAACGTCTGGAGTTCGCGTTGGTCCGTCTGGCTGACCACTACGGTTTCCACTCGCTCCGAGAGGTACTTCGTCCGACCCAGGGCGGAAGGTTGGTCGCTTTTCAGTGCTTCGATTCCGAGATCGGCGAGGTCGAGACCATCAGGGTCTAAGTGGCACCGCTGGTTCCAAACAAGAAAAGCGCTCATCGGCAACAGGTCGATGAGCGCTTTCGGATTTATATAAAAGTTTTGATAAACTCGTTCATTTCTGTTAATTTTGTTTTATGCCAAACAGAGAAGACGCGTGGCAATTATTGATGGAGTGGGTAGTATCGCCCAACCTGCGCAAACATATGCTGTGTGTGGAGGCGGCCATGCGCGAATATGCTAAGAAGTACGACGAGAATCAAGAGTTGTGGGGGATTACCGGTTTACTGCACGACTTTGATTACGAAAAATATCCCGTTCCCGATCCCATTGCCAAAACCGGGCACCCCTTCGAGGGCGTAAAGGTTTTAAAAGAAATGGGGTATCCGCCAGAGATCGCCTCCGCAATCTTGGGACATGCTGTTTATGCCGGCGTGCCCAGGGACTCCTTAATGGCAAAGTGCCTTTTCGCAGTGGATGAACTTTGCGGTTTCCTGATGGCAATTGCCTACATGCGGCCGGACAAACTTGCAGGCATTACGCCAGAGGTAGTCAAAAAATATCTTAAAAGAGAAAAATTCGCAGAAAAAGTGAACCGCGCCGAAATCGCGCAGGGGATAAAGGAACTGGAAGTAGGCGAGGATAAGCACTACGAGTTGGTAATAAAAGCGCTTCAAGACATATCTCAAGAACTGGGATTTTAAGGAAAGTTTGCAATCTTTATGTTTACCTTAGTATCAAAAAATAAGCCCGCGGGCGACCAGCCCCGCGCAATTAAATCATTGGTTGCGGGCCTAAATAGAGGTGACCAACATCAAACCCTTCTGGGTGTAACCGGCTCTGGCAAAACCTTTACTATCGCGAACGTAATTGCGGAAGTGAATCGGCCCGCCTTGGTTGTCGCCCACAACAAGACCTTGGCCGCCCAACTAACCAATGAACTCCGCGGCCTTTTTCCCCAAAACGCGGTGCATTACTTCGTTTCCTACTATGACTACTACCAGCCGGAGGCATATATGCCCGCTTCGGATACTTATATCGACAAGGAAGCGCTGATTAACGACGAGATAGACAAGCTGCGTCATGCCGCCACGGTCGCGCTTTTAACCCGCCGGGACGTGATTATTGTGGCTTCCGTGTCCTGTATTTATGGTTTGGGCACGCCGGAAAATTATGCGGAAAATATTTTCCGCCTGAAGCCGGGCGACAAAATAGAGCGTAAAGATTTTATCCATAGATTGGTAGAATTGCAGTTTAAGCGCACAAATTCGGATTTGAAACGCAGCACTTTCCGAATCCGGGGAGAGGATTGGGAAATAATGCCGCCCGATCGGGAGATTATCTATAATCTCGAGGTGCGGAACGGTAAAATAGAAAAAATATACGAAATAAACCCGGTGGTGGGTTTTGTTCCGGGCGGGACGCCCATGCTTTCGGACATATGTTTTGCCCCGGCCAAACATTTTATAACCCCTAAGGCGCAAATGGAGAAAGCGGTCTTGGCCATCAAGAAAGAGCTCAAAGATCAACTCAAATATTTCGATAAAAACGGCAAATTTTTGGAGGCGGAACGATTGGAGCGTCGGACTAAAAACGACTTAGCCATGATGAAAAACGTGGGTTATTGCCATGGCATAGAGAATTATTCCAGGCATCTTTCCGGACGTCCGGAAGGGGAGCCGCCCGCAACCCTACTGGATTACTTCCCGGAAGATTTCATAACCGTTATCGACGAGTCCCACGTAACCCTGCCCCAGCTTCAAGGTATGCACGCCGGAGACGCCTCGCGCAAAAAGACCCTCGTGGAATACGGTTTTCGTCTGCCTTCCGCCAAAGACAATCGCCCCCTGACCTACGAAGAATTCCGCAAGCGGGTCGGGCAGACCATCTATACCTCTGCGACTCCCGCGGATTATGAACGCAACTTAAGCAAGCCGCCCCGCGGGCAAACGGTAGAGCAGGTTATCCGCCCGACCGGTCTGATCGATCCGCGAATAACCGTCCGCCCCGCGCGAGGGCAGATACACGATCTAATTCCCAGAATCGCGGAAAGGGTAGCCCTAAAAGAACGAATTTTGGTAACCGCTCTAACTAAACGCATGGCGGAGGACTTGAGCGAATACCTAAAAGATCAAAAAATAAGAGTGGATTATCTGCATAGTGACGTGAAAACCCTGGACCGCATTCGGGTGTTAACCGAGTTGCGCAAGGGCAAAATAGATGTGGTGGTGGGGGTAAATCTTTTACGCGAGGGCTTGGACCTGCCGGAAGTTTCTCTGGTGGCAATATTGGATGCCGATAAAGAAGGTTTCTTAAGAAGCGAGACCTCGCTTATCCAAACCATCGGCCGCGCCGCCCGTAATGTGAATGGCGAGGTTCTGATATATGCAGACAACATTACCGGCTCTATCGGGCGGGCGGTCAAGGAAACGGAACGACGGCGGGAGATTCAGCTGGCTTACAACAAAAAACATGGCATAACTCCGCGCACCATCATAAGGGAGATAAAAGACATTCTGCCGGCGGTGGACGAACTCTTGAGGTTGGAGATGCGGCCGGTGCCTAAATCCAAAAAGAATCTGGAGGCGCTTATCCGCCAGAAGGAACAGGAGATGCGCGAAGCCGCCAAGGAGTTGGATTTCGAGCTTGCGGCTATATTGCGGGATGAAATAAAAATTTTAAAAACCGGGAAAAGAATTGGGGATAAATAGGTATTGACTTACAAAGGCGTGGGTATAAGCTAAAACTGTTCATCGCGGGGGAGTGGGTGTTTGGTGGGCAAGGGCAAAACGCGAGGCAGACACTCCCCCTACCATTACCATCGAGGGACTCGTCGCAGCAAGTTGCGCCGGGTCCCTCTTCCATATATAAATTTTTGCCTTTTTGATTTTCTGCTGTTAGGATTTGCCTGCTACCCCTAGACATCTTGGTCATGGGGCGTGTTCCGTTATGAAAGACAAGATTATTATCCGTGGCGCACGGGAGCACAACTTAAAGAACATCAACCTGGAAATACCCCGCGACAAGATGGTGGTTTTTACGGGTCTTTCCGGTTCGGGCAAGTCCAGCTTGGCCTTTGACACCATTTTCGCGGAAGGTCAACGTAGATACATCGAATCCCTTTCCGCTTACGCCCGGCAATTTTTGGGCAAATTAGACAAACCAGACGTAGATGAAATAGAGGGTTTATCGCCTGCTATATCCATTGACCAAAAAAGTCACTCCCATAATCCGCGTTCCACGGTCGCAACCATAACCGAGATATACGATTATCTGAGAGTTCTTTTTGCTCGTTTGGGAAAACCGTATTGCCCCGCCTGCGGAGCAGCCATAGAGAAAATGACCAAGGAAGAAATAGTGGATGCGATTATAGATATAACCCGCAAAACCAAGTCCGACAAAAACCTACTTGTTCTCGCGCCGGTAGTGCGCGGACGCAAAGGAGAGTATTACCAAATGCTGTATGATTTTTTGAACGCCGGCTTCCGAGAAGTAAGAATAGACGGCAAATTTTGCTCTTTGCGGGAAAGAATCAATCTTAGTAAATACAAACAACACAGCATCGACTTGGTGGTGGATAGATTGCCGCACGTCTTGGATTTGAAAGATAAAGATAATCGTTTGCGTTTGGCGGAAGCGGTAGAGCACGCCCTCAAATACGGCAAGGACGTGGTGACCATTGTTTTGGATAAAGAGATTTCCTTGTCCGCTCAATTCACCTGTCCCAATGACGGATTCTCTTTCCCGGAAATAGAACCGCGCCTTTTTTCTTTCAATAGTTCCTATGGGGCCTGTCCGGAGTGTCATGGTTTGGGCACCAAAGAAATTTGGTCCGAAGAAATATGTCCGGCCTGTCTGGGTAAACGCTTGAAGACCGAGAGCTTGAGCGTCCTAGTCGGGGGGAAAAACATTTCGGAGACGGTGGGTATGTCCGTTTCGGAAGCGTACAAATTCTTCGGCCAAATACAAATTGACGGTAATGCCAGATTCAGTGAAGTGGCGGAAGTGCCTCTGCGAGAGGTCCGTAATCGTTTAAAATTCATGCTGGACGTAGGTTTGGATTATCTGACTCTGGAACGTAAAGCCGGAACTCTTTCTGTCGGAGAAGCGCAGAGGATAAGGTTGGCTTCGCAGATCGGCTCCCGTTTGGTGGGCACTCTTTACATACTGGATGAGCCGACCATTGGTTTGCACCAACGCGACAACGACAAGCTTATAAAAACCCTGCACGAATTGCGCGATCTTGGCAATTCTATTCTGGTGGTGGAACACGACGAAGACACTATCCGCTCCGCGGACTATTTGGTGGACGTAGGACCAGGGGCGGGAGTCCATGGTGGCAGGATAATTGCGGCCGGACCGATTCCCGCAATTTTAAAGGAGACGAAGAGTGAGTCCTTGACTTTGGCGTATCTGCGCGGACATCGGTTCATAGAGGTGCCGGCGAAAAGGCGCAAAATAAGCTCTAGTCAGGAATATCTCAGAATTAAGGGAGCGAGCGCAAATAATCTTAAAAACATAAACATAGAAATACCCTTGCGTAAATTTGTGGCGGTAACCGGAGTATCCGGCTCCGGTAAGAGTTCTTTGGTTTACGATGTTTTGTATAAGACGATGGCCAACAAGTTCAATGGCGCAGCATATAGGGTGGGGGCGCACGGTTCTATCTTGGGGACAGAATACATCAATCGGGTAATCAACATCGACCAATCTCCTATTGGACGTACGCCTCGCTCCAATCCCGCTACCTATGTCGGCGTCTGGACACATATTCGGGACCTTTTTGCCGCGAGCGAGGATGCACGAGTGCGCGGCTATAAACCCGGGTGCTTCAGTTTCAATGTGCCCGGGGGCAGGTGCGAAAATTGTGAAGGTCACGGCACCATAGCTATCGAGATGCACTTTCTTCCGACCGTCTATGTGCAATGTGAAGTTTGCAAGGGGAAGCGCTTTGATCGCGAAACGTTGGAAGTGGAATACAACAAGAAAAATATATATGGGATTTTGAAAATGACCGTGGAAGAGGCGGTGAAATTCTTTGGGGATATTCCCTGGTTGCACGAAAAATTAACGATACTCGAAGAGGTTGGATTGGGCTATTTAGAGCTGGGTCAATCCGCTACAACTTTATCTGGCGGAGAGGCGCAGCGCATTAAGCTCTCCGCGGAATTAGGCAAGCGCGATACTCGCCGGACACTTTACCTCTTGGACGAGCCAACCACCGGACTCCACTTTGCGGATGTGGATCAACTACTCAAAGTTTTGCACCGACTGGTTGATCGCGGCAACTCGGTGGTTGTGATCGAGCATAATTTGGACGTAATAAAAACCGCGGATTGGGTAATTGATCTTGGTCCGGAGGGTGGAGATAAGGGAGGCAGGGTGGTGGCGGAAGGCACTCCCGAAGAAATCGTCCGTAGGGCTCAAAGCGTAACGGGGCCATATCTGCGCAAAGTTCTCAGGCAATAATTAAAAGCAATTTAATTCGGGACCCTGTTTAGTTTTTCGTGCTTTATGCCGCATTACAAAACGATCGTGCTATATTGTGGCACGAGGGAAGGAGTGGACAAACGGAATGCCAGGATAGATAATTAAAACATGATCAAAGTACAAGATAATAAAGTATATAATCACGGGGAAAAAATAGGTTGGATCGAAGGAGGCAAATATGTATACAGCGAAGATAATAAAAAACTTGGTTTTTTCACCAAAGACGCAGTTTATGATGCGGGGGCAGATAGAATTGCACACGTAAGTGGCAATAAAGTTTATTTCGATGGATCCAGTAAAACATCAAACCTGGACGACATGATCGAGGATATAGAGGGAGACGATCTGCCGGACATTGGACGATTGGCTATTCGACTATTGATTGGCGGGGGTATAGATGAAAATTGATACGAAAAAATTTTACCGGTATCTGCCCAATCTGCCGGGTGTTTACTTAATGCGGGGCAATAAAAACCGCCTACTTTATGTGGGTAAGGCCACCAATTTGCGTCGCCGTGTGTCTAGCTATTTTTTACGTCCGTTGGAGATGCGCTTGGCCAAAATGGTTGCGGAAACA
>JAZDLT010000037.1:0-15984 GCA_043801735.1 Candidatus Liptonbacteria bacterium
TTTATACTATCGGATTTTTTTTTTTTTCTCCGGGGGGCGGCGTTTTCCCCCCCCCCCCAAAAACCCCCCCGCCAATCCCCTTCGGCCCGTAAATTTTGTGCCCGGAGATGGTCATAAAATCCACGCCCAGCGCCTCCGGCCGGCAGTCCAGGTATTGGAGGGCCTGGACAAAGTCGGTGTGGAATACTGGCCAAGGGCCTATGGCTGATGGCTTATGGTCGCCCCTCTTATTGTCCGCCACCTGCCCTTCGCTATTTACCACTTGCTTTTTGAAATCGCTAATCATCTTAGCGATTTCAACTATGGGCTGAATAGAACCAACCTCATTGTTCGCCTGCATCACCGAAACCAGAACTGTGTTTTCGTTTAGAAGTTTTTTGAGCGCGGATAATTTTACTTTCCCCTCTTCGGCCACCGGCAGAATTTTTGGTTCCACCAATCCTTCTCTTTCCAGGGCCCGCGCGGGCCCAAGAACCGACTCGTGCTCCACCGCGGATATTACTATCCGCGGAATTATGAATTGTGAATTGTGAATTAGGTGTTTATCGTCTCCCCTACTCCTAATTCCTAATTCATAATTCTTAATTCCCAATATGGTGCTCCGTAGCACCATATTGTTGGCTTCCGTCGCCGAGCCCGTAAAAATCACATCCCTGAATCCGCCAGATGGCGGACAACCCATTATTTTCGCTATCGTCTCCCGCGATCTATCCACCGCCGCAATTGCCTCCTGCCCGAAAGAGTGAAGTGAACCGGGATTGCCCCACTTCTCTGAAAAATACGGTAGCATTGCGCGCAAAACCCGCGCATCTACCGGTGTCGTCGCCGCATAATCCAGATAAATTCGCTTCATGTTTTAAGTGTCGTTCGGGAAGGGGGTGGGTGTCAAGAACTTATGTCTAAGTTTTCAGTCATTATCATAACTTCAGGGCCCTATAAAGATTGACGACCCCTCCTGCGCTGTTCCGCAGAAGGGGTCGAGTAGTTGAGCTAGATCCGCCTAGTAATTGGTCTCGCGGGAGAAAAGACACCAATCGCGTGCAAAGCCAAAGCTTTCTGCCCCGCGATAGTTTGTCTCGCGCTCCTCTTTGTTCCACTGCACTAGTACCATGCAGGGGTCCACGAAACCGGTCAATGTCCGCAGTTCTGTGGCATAGACCCACATGGGGTCCATGACAATGTCACGGTTTAGGTGGGGCTCCTCCCGCCCGACCGCGAAAACGTCACGGGCGATGGTGCCCGCAAGGCCATTTGCCTTCCCCCAATCCAGGAACTTACTCAGGGGCCGGCCGGGCCAGTTCAAGAGGAGGAAGTCCTTGTAGACATCACCTCTCCCGGAGGGTGGGTAGAGGCTGCTGCCTCTGCGGATACGATCGTGGAGCGGCGTCTGGGGCCCCGCCGCTTCCAGGGCTTGCGTCCAATCTTCGTCCTCGTGGACGAGTACGTTGGATAGGACGCAGATCCGGCCGCCGGCGGGCTCGGGAATGGTGTGTAGAAACGCTTCCTCCATTTTTCTGAGGAAAAGAACGGGGTTAAACCGCGACCCGTCCTTTTTGCGCGCCGCCCGCTCCACCTTACGTGCTAAGCGGGTGAACCTCTCCACTTGCTCCACGGTCCAGTGATACGACATAACTTCTTCTCCTTTGCCCACCACTCATCCCGCGGGAATCGCGGGAACTTAGGCAGGCACTCTTGGTTGCGCGCCGGAAAACTCGATAAAATCAAACTCTCCGGCGCGCAACCAAGCGTTTTCAATTTCAATGTACGTCCCCGCATTAAACACTACCCGACCCATTTCGTCAATCTCGGGTGCACTATCCATGCACACAAGCAACCTCCCCACGGTCCCCAGTATCCCCGCAGCTACGTTCTCACGTTCTTGAGAACGTGAGAACGTAGCTGCTTGCGCAAGCGGGGCTATCGGTGGGGCTATCGGCCGGCGCTATTCTTCCGGAAATCTTCTGTCTATCTCTCTTACCAGTGCCTCGAAAGTGCCCGGTTTCTGTTTCCAATCAAACGGTGTGGATTCCTCCGCCGCTTCAATTAGTTCCATGTCGGTTAAATTGCGCCATGACTTACTCGCGGTCGCGAGGACTTCACGAGAGGGGCTGTACTTTAGGGTGAGTAAGTAATCTAAGATGTCCAGGGCGGCCCGCCTGGCCCTATCCGCAATAATGTTATTCTCGCGAAGCTCTTGTTTCGTCCCAGGAATCTTTGTGTTCTTGGATTGCTTCCCTACTCTCTCCTTCTTAACTTCTTCTTCTTCTTCCTGCCCGAAAAAACCTCTTATGACTTCACCCATAACGCTGATTATATTCCCAATCCGGAAAGGCGCAAACTAATAACTCTAAATCACCCCGCTGCGTGTTATGAACTATTTGTATCGGCGGAGTTTTGTTTCGCAAAATATATTTCCTTCATCTCTCCCGTTTCCTTGTCCGGAATATAAAACATCCCCCTCTCTAGGTATATATCATACAGCCGCTTGGTTAGCTCCACATCTTTAAGACAGTACTCTTTGAGTTCCTCAAATCTGCGCTCATCATACATCTTAATGGCCTGCGAGCCGTGCCCCTTTTTGATCTCTCCCAAATTCGCTTCCGCCAACCGACTTAAGCTGATTCTCCGCCCGGTCACGAACTCGATTTTATCCAATAAGTCCACTCTTTCCTTTTCAAAAAGATTTATGCCTGCCTTGAGCCGCTCGAAATGGTAATTTAAAACCGGAATGTCGTAACGGTTCATGCTGAAGCCGACCAGCGTTTCCGCATTCCGGAAATGCTCCGCGGCGGCGGCAAGTTCGTTTTCTTCGAAATAAGAATACCTATCCGCTTCGTATTCGTATATGCCCACTCCCGATATTCTAAGGCGCGCAAAATTATTCCAACCCACGTCCGGGTCGGTAAAAAAATTCGCCGTCTCTATATCGAATACTAACGTCTTCATTATTTAGGAAGATGCTTCACGTTTCAAGTTTCACGCTTCACGTTTTAGTGAGTGTGCCTATCCGCCACATTGGATGCCGCATAACTATCTGGCTTTGTAATCGGCGCGAAATTGTAGGCGCGAATCATGCCGACGACTTCTTGGATCAAGCTTTTAGTCGCTCCCCCTTCGCCCACGTCCGCATGGATTTCGAACTCCCACCCTGGGATATTTTCCGCGCCCGGGCCGCTTTGGGGCAATGAGTTGCGCAATTCCGCGAGCACCTTTTGACCAAACTCCAGGGAAAGCAGGACTTCCTTTATTATCCTATCTCGCAGAGTATGGAATTTGCCGTAATTCAATCTGCGCCAGAAATACCTGCCCCCGTGACCTATCCGGTGAATCACTACCGCGGTTACGAAATCAACCTTGCCCTCGGTGTTTTTTTGGGAATCGGTGCCAATAGTTATCTTGTATTTAAAGAGTGGCTCGACTTGCATGAAGGTAATCAAATCCCGCGCCAACTCCGGGAGGTTTCTTTTTATACCGTATGCGCTATTAAACTTAGTGTCGTCTTCCATGCAAAAGCACTCTACTCCAAACTTTTATTCTGTCAAAAATGAAGCCCGGGCGACTCGCTTGCCCGGGCTCTCATAAACCATCCTAGCGGCGATCGGTGGGCCGCCCTACCGAGCCACTTCCACGGAGGGCTGCGCGAGGCATCGCGGACGTAATGCCGCGGCAGTATCCTGCGCAAGATCCGCCGCCACCCGCTCTACGTCCTCGGTCGTCGCCGTGAACTTCCCGATCAGCGGCGAGATGGCAAGCATCTGCTCCAGGATGCTCGCCATTTCCTCCTGGCGCTCCAGGAGCGGTTTTTCGGGGTTGGCGACAAAAGCGAATAGTCGCCCACTCGCCCTTGCCAGACACAGGCCGATCGTTTCGACCGCCTGCTCCAAACCGACTTGTCTTTCCATCAACTTAGGCCTCCCTCCTGCCGCCAAAGCGGCTTGACTGGCTAAATAGTAACAATCAAACAATATCCGTCAATCTATTCTTTTTTAAAAAATTGAATTTCGCCTATTTGTAAAAACTATTGCGTAAATATTTCTCCACCGCACACCCAATCCCGGATGGATTCATGGGGCGGTAGTTTATAGCGCTCGCAACCACGACGGTTGCGAGCGCTACTGCCCAGCTTTTCCATCCATGTCCCGCCTCCTTAGACCCGCACTTCTCTGGCAAGTTCTTCCAGAAGTCTGCCATCAAATTCCCTAAGAAGGGCGGCAAGGTGCAGGACCTCGTTCCGCAGATCTCGCGCGGCTTTCAGGGACTCCTCCAGCTTCGCGAGTGCTTCGCCGTCGCGCGCCGTGATTGCGTCCGCACGGCGCGCATCCAAGGCCGTAACCATTCTGGCCAGTTCGTCGAATGCGGGCAGGATGGATGCGACCAGGTGCACGAATCTCGGCTTTTCATTGGGGACGCTCACGACCAATCACCTCCTCTCACCCCACATGGTTCTAGTCGCACTATACCAACTACCCGTCCGCTAAACAATACCTAAAAAACCCGCTCTTCGAGGCATGAATTACCGTAGCAATAGGTATAAAAACACGAACGGCTAGTCCGCTCGGATAACGCCCAGCAACTCATCCGTTTTCTGCTTCATCAACTCCGCGCTCTTGGCTTCCACATTGAGACGTAGAAGCGGTTCGGTGTTGGAGGGACGGATGTTTGCCCGCCAATCTTCCTCTTCTAGGGACAATCCGTCTATATGCTCCTTTTTCGTATCGGGATATAAAGATTCTATTTTCAAGATGGTACCCTTGGCTTTTTCGAAATCGGACAGGGCGGTATTTATCTCGCCGGAGATGAAATATTTTTGGAAGAAGGGCTCGAATAATTCCGAAACTTTTTTCCCCGAAACCGAAACAATCTCGAGCATCAGCAGGAACGGAATGAGGCCATTGTCCGCATAGAAGTAGTCCCGGAAGTAGTAGTGCCCGCTCATCTCTCCACCGAAAACCGCTCCCTCCTTGCGCATGCGCTCTTTAATAAAGGTGTGTCCGGCTTTGTTTTCCAACGCGATCCCGCCCGCGGTAGAAACCCTGTCGCGCACCGCCCAGGTAAGGCGTATGTCGTTTATCACCTTGGCGCCCGGATTCTTTGCGGAAAAATACTCTCCCAGAAAGGCAGTAATATAATAGCCGGGAATATATCTGCCGTTTTCATCGAATAGGAAAAATCTGTCCGCATCCGCATCCCAAGCGACTCCGAAATCGGGCTTCTCCCGGATTATCGCCTCCGCAGTTTCCAGCCGGTTCTTCTCCTGCAATGGATCGGGCTGCCCCTTCGGGAAGCTGCCGTCCATCTCTTCGTTCAGGGGAATTATTTCGATGGGTAGGTTTGCCGCGCGCAGATTGCGCAACACCGGACCGTTCATTCCATTCAGAACCACCTTCAAACGCTTCAGCTCGGACAAGTCCACAAACTCCAAGCACTTTGTCAGATAATCTCCCATTATCTCCTTCTGGGTCACTCTTCCCGGCTGCCTGGACTGATATTTATAATTTTGCTCTACCAAATTTTTTATCTCTCGCAACCCCGAATCGGAGGATATCGCCACCGCTCCGCGCAAGACCATCTTAATGCCATTGTAATCCCGAGGATTATGGGAGGCGGTTATGGAAAGACCTCCATCCACGTCGCATGCGGCGGCGGCGAAATAGAGCATATCGGTAGTGATAATCCCGATGTCTAACACATCCACTCCGTGGTCGATAAACCCATTTACCGCGGCTTGCCATAAAAATTGTCCGGACAGACGCACGTCTCTTCCCAAGACGACCTTCTTGGGAGAGAAATACTTGGCATAGGCCTGCGCAATCGCGTAAACTGTCCGCTCGTCTATCTCTGAAGGATATACACCCCTAATGTCGTACGCCTTAAAGATGCCGTAATCCATATATGTCCATTATATCAGACCCCTCCTTGCTTCACCTAAATTATTTGGCCCGATAATCTGCTATCGGTTATGGTTGTCGGCTATTGGTCGAAAATATTCATGCTTTGCTTTTTCGGGCTCAATCAACGAAAATATATGGCGTATGGCCAGAAAGAATAGAAATGGAGAGCGAAACGAAAGGGGTGGATACATGGAGGAAAAAGGCAAAAAGACCGGACGACTTCATCCCGACACCACCCGCAGCATCTGGGCGGTGGTTTGTTTGGGCGTTGCCCTAATCTTATCTTTGGCCGGATTTCAGAAGGCGGGACCGGTGGGCGAGTGGATTTTTATGGGCCTGGAATATTTATTGGGCTGGGGTTATTTTTTGTTGCCCATTGTCTTTGTGGTCGTGGCGGGAATACTCTTTGCCTACGACCGTAAGGCCTGGGTGGGACTTACCACTCTGGGCGCGGTATTTTTCGTTCTTTCGGTGCTGGGCTTAATCCATATTTTCTCTCCCGGCAACGGGGGCATCTTGGGAATGATTTTGGGCTCGCTCAAGGCGGCATTCGGCAATATCGCAGCGGTTGTCATAAATATAATAGTTGCGCTGATATCCGCCCTGGTTACGCTAAATACTCCCTTGCGCCTAACTTGGTTCAAATGGAAAAAACAGTTGGCGGACGCGCTGGAAATCGAGGAAGAAGATGAGTCCGTTCTGATTGTGGGCGAGGTAAACCAAAAAAAGGACTCCAAAGAAGAGGTTAAAGGGGGCTCTTCCGGGAAGAATGCCGGAGAAGACGCGGAGCCGGAAGTGAGGCACATGCTGTCTTTTCCCTCGGGCAAGAAAGCGACTGTAATTAAGTTCAAGGACTATGTTCCGCCGCCGCTCGACCTTTTGCGCGTAGCCAGCGAAAAACCGACTACCGGCGACTTGCGCGCGAACGCGAATATAATCAAGCGCACCCTGGAAAGTTTCGGGATCATCGTGGAAATGGGCGAGATTAACGTGGGCCCGAAGTTCACCCGCTATACCCTCAAACCGGCGGAGGGTATGAAACTTTCTCGCATCACCGCACTGGGATCGGACTTGGCGTTGGCGCTTGCGGCCCATCCTATCCGTATCGAGGCGCCCATTCCGGGTAAATCTCTGGTGGGTATCGAGGTGCCGAATAGAGCCGCCGCCGCGGTGCGTTTGGGCGGAATGCTGGGTTATCCGGAGTTTCAAGGAGCGGGTCCGCTTGCTTTCGCGCTCGGGCGAGACGTGATGGGTGAACCGCTCTACGCCAACATCGAAAAAATGCCGCACCTTTTGATCGCGGGCGCGACCGGCACGGGCAAGTCGGTGGCCCTACATTCGCTCATTGTGTCTCTTCTGTATAAAAATTCCCCCTCCAATTTGCGCTTTATTATGATCGACCCCAAACGAGTGGAGCTCTCCATGTACGAAAATATTCCACACCTGGTCGGGCCGGTTATCACCGACAACAAAAAGGCGCTGGCAGTATTCCGCTATGCCATTGGCGAAATGGAAAAGCGTTATGAAACTTTCCAGAAGTGCGGCAATCGCGATATCAAAAGCTACAACCAGGCCGGGGGCAAGGATAACCCCCTGCCCTATCTAATGATAGTGGTGGACGAGATGGCGGACTTAATGAAATCCTACGGACGAGAGGTAGAAAGTTCGGTGGTGCGTCTGGCGCAAATGGCACGTGCCACCGGCATTCATTTAATTCTTTCCACCCAAAGACCATCCGTGGAAGTTATCACCGGACTAATTAAGGCAAACATCACCTATCGCATTGCACTCAAGGTTTTTAGCCAGATTGATTCCCGCACAATTCTGGATACCGGCGGAGCGGAAACTCTTTTGGGTGGCGGCGATATGCTCTTCACTTCTGCGGACAACCCCAAACCCCACCGCCTGCAAGGCGCCCTTGTAACGGAAGAAGAAATCATACGTGTTGCCGATTTTGTGAGAGAAAATAATCAGGCGGTAATGGAAGACACGCCACTGAATCTCGATAATGGGGGGTCCCAAAACGGTAACGGCGGTATGACCGGCTATGAGGTCTTTGACGAGTTTGCGGATCAGGCAGACGAGGACGATGAACTTTACGACGAAGCGGTGCGGGTGGTGCGAGAGGCGCGCAAGGCCTCCGCGTCTTATTTGCAGCGCCGGCTGGCCGTCGGCTATGCCCGCGCGGCCAAACTTTTGGACATAATGGAAGAGCGGGGCGTGGTCGGCCCCGGCGAGGGTGCCAAGCCCCGCGAGGTCTTTTTGGATCCCGCCTCCCCCCAGCCCAAGTAGTTCTCCTAAAATATTTTATTGCCAGTTGGGGGTAGTTGGTGGTAAGTTGTTAGTTAATAATTATGGATAATTTGGATTTCCCATCTTTTCTGCGAGACAAAATGAAAGAGCATAATATGTCTCTGCGCCGTCTTTCGGAAACGACCGGAATTTCTTTGGAGTATCTGGAGCTGCTCCTGAAAGGTAATTTGGAAAACCTTCCGCCCGTTCCCTATTTGCGCGGTTATCTTTCCCGTATTGCGGAAACATTGGAATTTGAGCCGGAAATTTGGTGGGAATATTTTCGTCAAGCAGAACTAAAATCCTCCGGCCCACGGGACGCTTTGCCCAGAAATCGTTTCGCTCCCCAGCCGGTTTCCAAACACATCTGGTGGATGGTGGTAGTAGTGGTTGCGTTGGCTTACTTCGGTTTCCGCTTCACCGCCATTTTCGGCAAGCCGGTGCTTCTTGTGGAAAATCCCTTAAGCGACATGATTCAAACCGAAGAATCCCCGATTGTTCTGCGCGGACAGATGAAATACGGTGACCAGGTCTTCATAAACTCCGAGTCCGTTCCGTTAGAGAATAATTCTTGGCGCAAAGAAGTTCCCCTGCAGCCCGGACTCAATACTTTTGAAATTAAGGCGACCAAATTTCTGGGACGGGAGACCAAAACTATCCGACAAATATTTTACGAACCGCCCCTGATTACAACTTCCACTCTTTCCTTAGAAAGCCCCACCTCCACCGAACCCGAAGAACTACCGAGGGACGCCTCCTCCACCCCGGAATAATACCCTTTATCCGTCGTCGGTTAGGGGTGAGTGGTTGTTGGTTGGAGCACAAAATGCCCCTTATATAAACTTTTGCCCTTTCTTTCGCCTCGTTTTAGAATAAGGTCATATTCACCCCGTCCCCAAAAATACATAAACCAATAAAATGTCTCCAGCTAAAAAAGCGAAGGTCGCACCCGAAGAAAAAAATGAATTAAGGGACCTCATCTCCTCTCTCCAGGATAAGTTCGGGGAGGGCGCGGTCATGACCTTGGGCGAAAGCAGGAGAGTGGACGTAGCCGTCATTCCTACCGGTTCCTTTTCTTTGGATCTAGCTTTGGGCGTAGGCGGAATTCCGCGCGGGCGCATAATCGAAATATTCGGACCGGAATCGAGCGGCAAAACCACGCTCGCCCTGCATGTGGTGGCCCAAGCTCAGAAGCAAGGCGGTAAGGCGGCCTTCATAGACGCGGAGCATGCCCTGGATCCGGAGTACGCCGCGCGCATCGGGGTTAAGGTAAACGAACTACTCATCTCCCAGCCGGACAATGGCGAGGAGGCCTTGAATATTTTGGAAAGCTTGGTTCGTTCCGACATCATTTCGGTGGTGGTGGTGGATTCGGTGGCGGCGCTTACCCCCCGCGCGGAGATTGAGGGTGAGATGGGCGCGCAGTTCATCGGGCTCCAAGCCCGCATGATGTCCCAGGCGTTGCGCAAATTGACCGCTATCGCGGCCAAGAGTCAGACGACTATAATTTTCATTAACCAAATCCGCATGCAGGTGGGCGTATTTTTCGGAAACCCCGAAACCACTCCCGGGGGGAAGGCGCTTAAGTTTTATGCTTCGGTAAGAATAGACGTCCGCCGTACCGCTCAAATTAAAAAAGGCGAGGAGGTTTACGGCAACCGCATCAAGGCCAAGGTGGTTAAAAACAAGGTGGCGCCACCTTTCCGGGTCGCGGAGTTCGATATTTTGTACGGCTCGGGCATATCCTACGAGGCGGACGTTCTGAACGCGGGCGTAAAATATGGTGTCATCACCAAGTCCGGCGCGAGCTTCAGCATCGATGGCGAAAAGCTGGGTAATGGCTTCGATAACACCCGCCTCAAGCTCAAAGAGGACAAGAAGCTACTGAATACCATCAAGGCCAAAGTAAAAGAGGCCATCAAGAATAACCAGATGGCCATCATGGAAGTGGAAACGGAAAAGGAATAATTGGTAAGTAGTAAGTAAATAGTAGCAAGTAATAAAATGTCCCTATAACCAAACATGCCGCGATGCGGTATGTTTGGTTCCATAACTTATGCTTATATTCCACGCTTCAGGTTTAACGCTTCACGTTCATAATCTCCTGCCCGCCTCCTCAAAGGATTCCAGGGAAGTGCTTATCAGGAAGTATTGACTGTCCACCCAGCCATAAACCAAGCGCGCGCCGGGATTGCCGTAAGTCAAAACTCTGGCCGGTTCGCCATAGACCTGCTTGGTCTCAAATCTGGTCATTTCCTCGCCCGGGGCGGAAAAGAATAGTTTCACCAACTCGCCCGAATTCTTTTCTATTTCCGAGAGGTCTTTTTCGGAGACCAACCTGTTTTGATCCGGTTTGTGTTTCAAAACATAAACCGGCCAGGCACCCCTTTCGTTTCTTAAAAGATACATATTAAATCCCTGCTCGAAATATTCCTGCCAGATATCCGGCGAAAGTAAGCCGGCGTTGACCATCTTGAGATAAGAGCCCCAGGGTAGGGCCTGCCCCTCCTGATTTCTGATTATTATTTCCGTAAATTGATTCAAGGCGGAAGACGCATTCCCCCGCCCAACTTGATCCAAAACCGACATTACGAAATTTTGCCGATTTGCGTCTCCGTTCAAAATTATATTGAATTTCCCGTCCGTAGGAATTTTCGCGAAGGAATGATACCCAAGGTAGGTGGTGGAAGCGGAAATCGCAGGCGGGGCTGGGACGGCGGCGGTCTGACCGCCAGAAGTCGAAATCTGCCCGGACTCCTGTTTGGCGGTGATTTTCGGCAACAAAAAATACCCGGCCGCAAAAAGCAGACCCGCGACGCCTATGCCCACGAACATCCAAAGAATCATAATTACCTTACTGTTGGGCGTAGCATATGGATCTATCCGGGCGGGGGCCTGAACCGTCTGCACGGCAACCTCCGGCGGAGGAGCGGAAAAAGTCAGGTTACCAAAGGCATTCGCCTGTCCGCCCATTTGTTCCAAGTCGGACCGCATGGTCCGAATCTCTAGTTCCGCCCCCGCCGCAGGCGGCGGGGGCGGCAAAACCGGACCGCTGGAATTATTGGCCGCGCCGGGCGCTCGGCCGAAACCAGTGTAATGATTTTCCTGCCCCGAATTGCCGGTAGATGGGGATTGATTGAAAAAATCGCTCATCGCCAGATTATTTTAACACACAACCCGCCACTTATAACCAACAACTTACAACAAAAATCCATCCAACCAAAGAAAGGCTGGAAAAGGGTGGTTGGTCGTAAGTGGTTAGTGGTAAGTTGTCAGTTGGTCTGCTGTTCCATCTGCTTCAGGGAGAGTCCAATTTTGCCCTCTTCCGCTTTGATTATCTTGGCGGTAACGATATCCCCCAGACGGACCACGTCCGTCACGTTTTTGACGAAACCGTTCTTGAGTTCGGAGACATGAATCATCCCGTCCTGTCCTCCCCCCAGGTCCACTATCGCGCCAAAATCCAGGATGCGCACAATCTTTCCGGTGATTACTTCTCCGATCGTGAACTCGCGGGTCATGGAGCGGATTTGGCCGGCTGCTTCTTCCGCCTTACTGCGGTCGGTGGCGGCAATGAAGACGCTGCCGTCTTCCTCAATGTCTATGGTGGCCAGGCCGAGGTCTCTGATCATGCCGTTGATCATCTTCCCGCCCGGACCGATGACCATACCGATTTTATCCGGATTAATTTTCAGCTGGATGATAGTCGGCGCGTAATTAGAAATCTGTTTGCGCGACTCCGGTACCACCGAATTAATAAGCTGTAAGATTTCCAGGCGCGCTTCTTTGGCCTGCTTTAGGGTTTGCTCGATAATCTGCTTGGTCAAACCGAAAATCTTCACATCCAACTGAATGGCGGTAATACCGTCCTTGGTGCCAGCTATTTTAAAATCCATATCGCCGTAGTGGTCTTCCGGACCCTGTAGGTCGGTTAGGACTCGAAATTGGTCGCCGGATTCCGTCATCATGAGTCCCATTGCGATGCCCGCCACCGGTTTTTTCAGAGGCACGCCTGCGTCCAAAAGAGACATGCTGCTCGCGCATACCGTGGCCATGGAGGAAGAACCGTTGGAAGACAAAATTTCGGAAACCACCCGGATGGTGTAGGGAAATTGGTCCATCGGCGGAATGAGCGGTTTTAGTGCTTTTTCCGCGAGTGCCCCATGCCCGATTTCGCGACGGCCCGGGCCGCGGAAGTTACCGATTTCGCCCACGGAGTAGGCCGGGAAGTTGTAGTGCAACATAAATCTGCGCTTGCCGGTCGTTTCCATGGTTTCTATCAACTGTTCCGCCCCGGGAGCGGCAAGCGTGGTTACCGCCAAGGCCTGGGTGTTGCCCCGCACAAAAAGCGAGGAGCCGTGAGTGCGTTCAAAAAGTCCCACTTCTCCGTAAAGCGGGCGGACCTCGGTAATCTTACGTCCGTCCACGCGCCGGTCTTTGGTCATGGCTTCGCGGTGCACCAGGTTATTGATCATGTCCTCCATAACAAACGCCGCCGCGGCCGTATCCGGCTTCTCGAACTTCTCCGCGAGGTGAGTCATGAGTTGCTCTTTTAACTCACTCAGGCGACGGGAATGCTCCATCTTATCCGGCTGGAACACTGCCGCCTCCAGCTTGGGCGTCAAAAATTCCTCCACCGCCGCCCGCAACTCCGCGTGCGGCTCGTAAAGTTTAACCTGGATTTTGGGTTTACCGATCTCCGCGATAATTTTTTTCTGAAAATCTATCAGTTTGTTTATTTCCGTCTGCGCCAGCTCGAAGGCGTGCAGGATGTCCGCTTCCTGCGCTTCTGCCCCCGCCAGCTCGATCATATTTATGCGATCCTTGGGGCCTGCCGCGAATGTTTCAAGCACAAAATCTTTTTCTTTAAGGCGGGAGTTATTGGGATTCACCACAAATTCGTTGCCAACCTTAGCCACTCGCAACCCGCCCACCGGACCAGCCCAAGGAATGTCCGATATTCCGAGCGCGGCGGAGGCGGCTATGAGGCCGGTAAAATCCGGTTCGTTTTCCTCGTCAATCGCGAGCACCGTAACCACCACCTGCATGTCCCGGCGGATACGCTGGTCGAAAAGCGGGCGGATGGTACGATCCACTAATCTGCCGGCAAGAATCGCCTCTTCTGAAGCGCGACCCTCGCGGCGGATAAAGCGGCTGCCGATTATCTTGCCCGCGGCGTAAAATTTCTCTTCATAATCCACCTTGAGCGGCAAGTAGTCCGTGTCGGATTCGGTGGGCACCATAACCGCCGTGGCCAGAACCACGGTCTCGCCGTACTTGGCGAGGACCGCCGCATTGGCCTGCTCCGCCAGAATGGAGGTTTCCAACGTTAATGTTTTGCCTCCTACTTCGGTTGTGAATTTTTTCTTGTTTATTTCTTTCATTTTTTTGTTTTTTGTTTTTTATGTGCTCAAATTAAAAAAGCCCATTTGGCTGACTTTGTTTTTGCCCATTATTTTTGTCCGTTATTCGGGTCATTAGTATGCATTAGCGTGTTGGCATCGCGTTTATCTTCTTAAAATTATTTTAGGTATCGACTCCAAATTTATAAATCTGTCCGCCGCTTCCTGCAGTTTGGTAGAGGCGCTGCGATGGAAACTCGCCACTTCCACCCTGCGGCCCCGGCCGTATTTTAAATAATCCACCAAGGGAATGTAGTCCCCGTCTCCGGTCACGAGAATTACCACGTCCAAGAAGTCGCACATGCGGATGGCGTCTACCGCAATACCCACATCCCAATCCCCTTTCTTCAAACCGTCCCCGTAAACCTGCAAGTCCTTAACCCGCAACTCCAGGCCGGATTTTTCCAGTGCATCAAAGAAAGCGCTCTCCGTGGAAAGGCCTTTTTGGCGCTGGCTTATGGCTTGCTCCAGGGGATGCACGCCACTTTCCACCCCCTCGCTTTTTATCACATAAGCCATCGCGCGGATAAGCTGTCTTCCGCCGATAAGGTGCTTCATCAGCTCCGCATAATTAACCCTGCCGTGGTAAATGTTTTTGGCCGAATGATACAGATTCGCCACATCCACAAAAATTCCGACCCTCTGATTGGGCAGGTAGTCGGTCTGCTGTCTGGCCTTACGTTCGGGAATCATCTAATAATCTGCTTTTTTATTCGTATCATTCGCATGCACTCGTATACCTGCCCGCAGGCAGGTTTGCATCCTTTTTACTTCTTTAAATCCAGCTTCTTGATCAGCTTTTCGTAATCGGCCGGCTTGTTCTTGCGTAGGTAATCCAAAAGTTTCCGGCGCTGGCTGACCATTTTCAAAAGACCCCGCCGGGAATGATTGTCCTTGGGATTCTTTTTGAGATGCCTGCTCAACTCCTCCACCTGGCGGGTAAGCATAGCTATCTGCACGTTTGCCGAACCGGTATCTTTGCCGTGAACTCCGTGGTCCGAAGAAATTTTCGCCTTCACTCTTTTGGTTAACATTGGCCGAAGAATAACACCTTTTGGTAATAACTGCAAATTTTAATTTGGGCCGGGCGCGCGCTTTTCGCGACGCGCCCGGCGAAACACTCTCGCGCCTCATCCCCGTCGCGAGGAGAAGATGGCGGACAGAAGGAAGTATCCCCCGATGACAACGACAAGGAGCACCGAAAAGAGTAGGCCCATGGGCCTCCCCGGGGGAACTCCTTGAAGCCACCGCCCGAGGCCGTCCGACGCGGCGAAGAGGAATAACACACCCATCATCCCCAGTGCGCACCTTTCCATCGCACACCTCCCTTCTATTACATTAAACCACAAAACGTGAAAAAACGCAAGTCCGCGCCTCGGTTCCCCTCCCTTGGGAAAAGAGATGGCCATACATCTGCCCAAAAAGCAAATTTTTGCGATACTGTCGCAAAACGAATTTGTGGTAAAATTGGGCTGATGGCTAGCTTAAAGGAACTTGCCTCGGACTACTTAAACTATCTGGAGATAGAAAAGGGGCGCTCCCCGCGTACGCGCGAGAACTATGAGCGCTACCTTAAGGACTTTATGGCCTACGCCAAAGTCGTCTCTCCCAAGGACATCACCGACCGTTTGGTGCGCGACTACCGCCTCACTCTTGCGCGCCGAGATATCAAAAAAATCAGCCAGAACTACTACATCATCGCCCTGCGGAACTTTCTGAAATACTTGGCCCGACGGGATGTGGAGTCCCTCCAGCCGGACAAGATTGAGTTACCCAAGGTTTCCCGCGCGCAGATAGAGATATTGGAATACCAGGACCTAGAGAGATTGTTGCAGGCGCCCGCGGGGGAAGATCTGCGCTCCTTACGGGACAAGGCGATTCTGGAAATGCTCTTCTCCACCGGCCTGCGCCTGGCCGAGCTCTGTTCTCTGGACCGCTATCTCAATATGGAGCGGGGCGAGTTCACCGTACGCGGCAAAGGCGACAAGTTGCGGGTGGTATTCCTCTCCGACCGTGCCAAAAAAGCCCTCAAAAACTACCTGGATAAGCGCACCGATGCGGACGAACATCTTTTCGTAAGTTTGTCCAAGGGCAAGAAGCCGTCCTCCAAAGGAGGACCCTCTTCCGGAGGAAAGGTGCTGGGCAAGATCACTCCCCGGGCAGTGGAGCGCGCAGTAGAGCATTGGTCGCGCGTGGCAGGCATTCCCAAACACATCCATCCGCATCAATTGCGCCACTCTTTCGCCACCGACCTCCTGATGAACGGCGCAGACCTGCGTTCCGTGCAGGAACTTCTGGGTCATGCCAGCATTTCCACCACTCAAATCTACACGCACCTTACCAACAAGGAACTCAAAGAAGTCCACGAGGCCTTCCATGGCCGGCGGAGAAAGAAATAG
>JAZDLT010000041.1:0-2900 GCA_043801735.1 Candidatus Liptonbacteria bacterium
AGAGTATCCCCACGCTATTCTTTCTGCCCTGGAAGATGCCGCGCCCAATCTGGTTTGCTCCTATCTTTACGAATTAGCGAACGCGATAAACGGGTTTTATGAATCCTGCCCGGTTATAAAGGAGGAGAATTCCGACCTGCGCGTGGCGCGCCTGGCCCTGATTCGAGCGGCCGCTCAAACCCTCAAAAACGGATTGCGCATTTTGGGTATAGAATCCCCGGAGAGGATTTAGACTTACTGGTGCATGCCGTCTTCCAGAACAACCTTACCCAAATACGCGGGGATAAATTTTCTGTGGCTAGGGAATGTTTCTTCCGGAAGGCTGTCCAAATCAAACCATTCCCACCTCTCGAATCTGTCTGGCTCTGTCACGGTTGGATCTCCTTCCCAGTTTTTTGCCAGAAAGTTCATGTGCAAGTAGTGGACATTTCCAGAGGCATGAGGTTCGTCAATAATATTAGAAAGCGTGAGCGTGTCGGCTTTTAAGCCGGTTTCTTCTAGAAGTTCTCGTGCCGCACCATCTCTTAGCGTCTCCCCAAAATTTAGCTTACCCCCAGGGAAGCACCAAGTGCCACATCCTATTTTACTAGGATTGTTCTTTTTACCCATCAGAACCTTGCCGTCTTTGATGACCAAAACATTAATCGCCACTCGCGGTATTTTCATTTCTTCAGACATGTTTCCAGCATAGCGCACCTTCCCTTGGCGTGCCAAGGCCTATTCTGGGTGTCTAACCCTTTGATTTATAGTGAATTTCCGTGATACTTTATGTAAATGAGTTCTGAAGAGGAAAAGAAAGTAATAGCTCCCTCCGCGGGTTCCATGATGGGCGGTTTTTTAGAAGAAGGATTTAACCTCCCCGTCATAGAGGGGAAAATTTTGAGCTTTTGGGAAGGGAATAAGATTTTCGAAAAGACCTTGGATAAAACCAGGGATGGGGAGCCGTATACCTTCTATGATGGCCCGCCGTTTGCTACCGGCCTGCCGCACTACGGGCATATTCTCGCTTCCACTATTAAGGATGTTATTCCGCGCTACCAGACCATGCGGGGCAAGTATGTCCGCCGGCGCTGGGGCTGGGACTGCCACGGCCTGCCCATCGAGGAAATCGTGGAACGTCACTTGGGTATCTCCGGCAAAAAACAAATAGAGGAGTTGGGTATAGAGAAGTTTAACGCTACTTGCAAAGATAAGGTTTTGGAATACGTGGGGGAATGGAAAAAGATGGTTCGCCGCATCGCGCGCTGGACCGAGTTTGATAATTCCTACAAAACCATGGACCGGGACTATATGGAGTCGGTCTGGTGGGCCTTCAAGCAGTTCTATGAGAAGGGCCTCATATATGAAGGCCGCAAGGTCTTGATGTACTGCCCACGCTGCGAGACGCCAGTTTCTAATTTTGAGGTGGCGATGGACAACTCCTATAAAGATGTAGAAGAAGAAGCAGTGACGGTTAAGTTTAAATTAAAACCGGGTCAGAAAATCGGCCAATGGGAAACTTCAAATAGTAGTTATGTTTTGGCATGGACCACTACGCCTTGGACCCTGCCCGGGAATGTGGCCCTGGCTGTGGGGGAGGGCATTGAATATGTGGAGGCAAAAGTTGAGTTCGAGGGCAAAACCGAATTTTACATTTTTACCAAGGATAGAAGCGAAGACATTATTAAAAATATTAAAGGCAAATTTGAATTGTTTGACGCCTCTTATAAAGGTTCGGATTTAATTGGTCTAGAATATGAGCAGCTGTTTGATGTATCTGCCGTGCAAAACGAAAAAACATTTAAGGTTTATCCGGCAGATTTTGTTACCACCAAAGAAGGCACGGGCATCGTGCATACCGCGGTGGTCTATGGGGAGGACGACTATAATCTCGGCCAAAAATATGGCTTGCCGGTCGTGCCGCTCTTAGACGAGAAAGGTAAGTTCAACGATAAGGCGCCGGAATCTCTGCGCGGTAAATATTTTAAAGATGCCGACAAAATAGTGCTGGCCGAGCTAGAAAACAGGAAATTAATTTTTTCCCGCGCGCCGCACACCCACTCCTATCCGCACTGCTGGCGCTGCAGTAGTCCGCTTTTCTACAACGCTATTCCGGCTTGGTTTATTGATATCCAGAAAATAAAGGGCAGGTTGGTTGAGTCCAATGGGAAAGAAATAAACTGGTATCCCGGGCACCTAAAACATGGCCGTTACGAAAAAAGCGTGGAACAGGCCCCGGACTGGAATATTTCCCGCAACCGTTACTGGGGCAATCCCATTCCGGTCTGGAAGTGCGTTTCCTGCGGGGAAAACAAAGTGGTGGGCAGTATTAAAGAATTGGGTCTCGGGCGCAATACGTTCTACTTCAGCCGCCACGGGGAAGCGACCACCAACACCACCGATACCATCAGCTGCGCTCCCGTGCCCGGCACTTTTGATTTGACCGAAAAAGGCGTAGAGCGCGCCAAGGCCCTAGGTGAACGCATTAAAAAGAAGGGTGGAGTTGACCTGATCGTGGCCTCCGACCTTCTGCGTACTAGGCATACCGCCGAAATTGTGAGCGGTATCCTGGGAGGGGCGGAGGTTATTTTGGATGAGCGCCTAAGAGAGACTAACTTTGGTCCGGAATACAACAACCAGAATGTAGCCAAGTTCGAAAGGGACTTTCCGTATGCCCATCGCTTGAATAATGCTCCCCCGGGCGGGGAGTCGCGCATGCAGGTCCGGGCGAGGATGCTGGATTGTGTAATAGAATTGAACCGCAAGTATGAGGGTAAGAAAATATTAATAGTCAGCCATGGCGATCCACTTCTCTCCCTCCAAGAACATTTTGGCTCGGAGTTACCTTGGCCGGACTTCGCCAAAGATTTCGAGTTGGATGTAAGTATCGCGGATTTACATCGGCCGTATATCGACCAAAT
>JAZDLT010000047.1:0-5663 GCA_043801735.1 Candidatus Liptonbacteria bacterium
AAAAATGACTCGGGCACTATCTCTATGGCGAATTCCGGGCCGGACACCAATGGTAGTCAATTTTTCATCAACGCGGCAGCGAATAATTTTTTGGACCAGAAGCACACTGTTTTCGGCAAGGTAACCGCCGGTATGGATGTGGTCACCGCGATAAACAATACTCCCACTGACCCGAACGACCGGCCGATCGATCCGGTGATTATCCAATCCATAGCTCTTAAGTAATTTTATGCCCGAGAGAATTGAGATTTCGGAATTTTCTAAGGCCGAGCGGGAGCTAATCCAGAAGCTGGCCATGCTTGGCCCGGACGACCCAGAGACGAGAGATTCCTTGCTTGCTTGGACACAAGCGGGCGAGGCTCGAGCGAACGAAATCAATACCTCCCGCGCCAATATTGAATTTAATATTGCGCGAGCCAAGCTGTATCGCGTTGCAGGGTTTTTAGAAGCAGCTTGGGATGTTTTGGAATCCGTTAGAACTCAGGCATACGATGAGGGCGAGCAAGATCTTTATGGGCTAGCGATGCGGATCATGGATGAGATAGATGAAAGAGGCACCTAGTTGACCCGGTAATTTGAAATAAATACCCATTGGATATTGTATTAACACTATGGACTTGGCGGATAAGACCGACGAGGAAGTGGTTGTGCTGGTTCGATCTGGCGACTCAGATTCTTTCGGTATCGTTATTGCTCGCTACGAAGAAAGAATGTTGCGCTATGCCCGCCGCTTCCTATTGGACACAGAAGACGCCAAGGACCTAGCGCAGGAGGTATTTATCAAGGCCTACGCCAACTTACAGAGCTTCGACGCAGCCCGTAAGTTTTCCTCCTGGCTGTACCGCATCGCCCATAATGAGTTCCTCAATTTCATAAAACGGAAAAACGGCCGACAAGTATTTTCCTTATTCGATGTAGACACCCTTTTTCCGCACCCGATTGCCAAGGAGACCGCTGACCAGGGAATCGGTTTGCGCGAAAACAAGGAGTGGTTGGAGAAATCCCTTTCCACCCTGGATGCCAAATACCGCGAACCGATAATACTGTATTATCTCGAAGAAATGGATTATCGGGAAATAGCGGATATTCTGGAAATTCCGGTTTCCACGGTGGGAGTGCGGCTGGCAAGAGGTCGGGAGATGCTAAAAAAACAACCAAGATAAAAAAGATGAGCGACGAACAGGGAAACAAAAACATCGGAGATGGAGTTCTGGACGCCATAAAACATGGTCGGATTAAGATGCGCCCGCGCTGGCACTTCATACTTAAGGGCGTGCTTCTATCCTTGGGCATTCTGTTGGCGTTCCTATTCATACTCTATCTCATGAGTTTCGCCCTGTTTACCATGCAGCAAGGCGGAGGATGGTTTGCTCCCGTTTTTGGCATGCAAGGTTGGTTTATTTTTATGCGCTCCTTGCCCCTACTTCTCATATTCGTGGCCGGTATATTTATCGTGGTCTTGGAAATGCTGGTCAATAGATATTCTTTCGCCTATCGTAAACCCCTGCTTTATTCCGCCACAGGCATATTGGCCCTGGTCCTCTTGGGAGGGATATGTATGGCGCCCATGCATCGCGGGCTCTTCCGGTCCGCCCGAGAAAATCGTCTGCCCATGATGGGCGGGTTCTATAAGAACTTCGGTCCCCGGGAGCCGCAGGACATACATCGCTGCCAGGTTACGGCCCTTACCGAAAACGGTTTTTTGGCGGAAGACATATTTGGGGGAACCTCTACGGTAGTGATTTCTTCCCAAACCCGCCTGCCCTACGGAGCGGAGTTCGAATCCGGGGACACGGTAGTTGTGTTTGGCAAGAAAGCCGAGGACGGGACCATTCCTGCGTTTGGCATCCGGGAAATAGGTGAATCCGACCTGGATTCTGGTTTTCGTCGCGAAAGGCCTTTCTTTCCGCCAGCGCCTCTGCCTTAATTGAAACAAAAAACTTTTTTATTTGTAGTAATAAGTGAGCGTGGCTTACGAAGTGTTTCTGCGCAGAACTTCGCATCCGCGCCAAAGGTTGAGTCGGTAAAAACAAAAAACATGAAAAGCAAAACAAAAATATTAATGTATGCCGCCCTGCCGATAATCGGACTTGGGATTCTCGGATACGGGACTGCTTCCGCGGCGGGCTGGGGAATGGGTATGGGCAAGATGGATCCGGAGCAGTTCGCATCCATGCAGCAATCCAAATTTCAGGCGGAAGCGGAACTCTTGGGAATGAGCGCGGACGAGGTCAAAAATGCCTGGTCCCAGGGCAAAACCCTTCTGGACATTGCCAAGGAAAAGGGTGTAACTGAAGAACAGCTTCAGGTCAAGATGAAAGAAGTGCGCCTGAAGCAAATAAGAGAGGGCCTGCAATCTTTGGTTTCTAAGGGAATTATCACCCAAACGCAAGCAGACCAGCGCTTGAAGTTCATGGAAAATAATGTCGGCAACGGCAGAAAGGTCGGCAGAGGAATGATGGGCGGGCACAGGGGTTTCGGATTCTAGATTTGGCGGGCCAGTATTCTGCCCCGGGTAATACCGGGGCAGAAACGCCCCAATCGATAGGTCATAAGTTTCATGAATATACGATCCGTTCTGAATAGCTATCCAAAAACTTTCTGGTCCGCGGTGGTCTCGCATAAAATTGCCTCTTCTCTGATTGCGGCCATTTTGGTTTTTGGGGGTTACTACGGATACGGAAAGATTTTTGGTGCAAGCGGAGAAACTCGTTATGTGCTTGCAGCCGTGACAAAAGGCACTATTGTCGCGTCGGTTTCCGGCACCGGTCAGGTTTCCGCCTCCAGCCAGGTGGATGTGAAGCCGAAGGCGTCGGGAGAGGTTGTTCTGGTTGCGGTAAAACAAGGGGATAGCGTGAGGACCGGACAATTGCTCGCAAAGCTAGACGCCAGCGTGGCGGAGAAGTCGGTCAGGGATGCGGAAGCCAACCTGGAATCAGCGAAACTGTCTTTACAGAAACTTATCCAACCGGCAGATGCGCTTTCTATCATGCAAGCGGAAAATAATTTAATTTCCGCTAACCAATCCAAACAAAAAGCTTCGGACGACTTAGTTGCGGCTTATGACGACGGCTTTAACACCGTCGCCAACGCATTTATGGATTTACCGGGCCTAATAACCGGCCTGAACACGATTCTTAACGGCAATACCCTAAATGTATCCCAGAACAACGCGGACGCCTATTATAGTTTAATAAAAAGCTATAAACCAGACGCGGACCAATTTCGGGACATCACGATAGCCAGTTATCAGAAAGCCAGAGCAGTATATGACAAAAATCTGCAGGACTACAAAAATTCCAGTCGTTATTCCGATACGGCGGGAATAGAATCGCTGATAGAGGAGACCTATGATACAACCAAGCAGATGTCCGAAGCCATAAAGAACACCAAAACTTTTCTAGACCTGGTGAACGATACCCTGACCAGCACCTCTCAAAACAACCGCCCGCCCGCCCTACTGTCCACTCATGAAAGCAGTCTGCAGTCCTATACGGGTACGGTTAACGGTCATTTGGGCAATCTGTTGAATATACAGAGCAGTATAAAAAACAACAAAGATACAATCACGAATTCCGAGAGGACCATATTAGAGAGAACAGAATCGCTCGCCAAGCTAAAAGCGGGCGCAGACGTGCTTGACATACGATCTCAAGAGTTGCTGTTGAGGCAGAGGGAGAACGGTCTTTTAGACGCTCGCGAGAATCTGGCCAACTATTATGTCCGCGCTCCTTTCGACGGAGTAATAGGGGTTATGAATACAAGAAAAGGCGACCCGGCCTCTTCGGCCACGGTTATAGCAACGGTTATAACCAGCCAAAAAATAGCGGAAATATCGTTAAATGAAGTTGATGTCGCGAAAATAAAAATAGGCCAGAAAGCCACCCTTACCTTTGATGCATTTGCGGATTTGACCATAACCGGCCAAGTGGTTGAAGTCGACGCGATTGGTGCGGTAAGTCAGGGCGTGGTTTCATACGGAGTAAAGATTTCTTTTGATACGGAAAACGACCAGATCAAGCCCGGGATGAGCGTTTCTGCGTCCATAATCACGGATTCCAAGCAGGACGCGCTGATTCTTGTTAATTCCGCCATAAAAAGCAACAACGGTTCCCAGTACGTAGAAACACTAAACCCTTCTTCGAATATGACTACTTCAACTACCGGAGTCGTTTCCGCGGACGCTCCTTTTCGAAAAGCAATCGAAACCGGATTATCAAACGAATCAATCACCGAAATAACAGACGGACTAAGCGAGGGCGACCTAGTGGTGGCAAGGACGATCTCCTCTTCTACCGCCTCCCAGGCAAATCAATCCGGAGCCGGAGGATTCCGATTGCCGGGCGTGGGTGGAAGATAAATACATGATCGAGTGCAAGGACATAACAAAGTCCTACGTCAACGGAGACGTGGAAACCGTAGTGTTAAAGGGCCTCAACTTCAGCATTGAAACAGGGGAATTTGTGGCGATAATGGGTCCTTCCGGTTCGGGTAAGTCGACCTTAATGCATATTTTGGGCGCGCTTGATACTCCCACTTCCGGCACTTACCATTTGGACGGACATGATGTTTCCAAATTAACAGACGACGAATTGGCAGATATTCGTCGCAATAAAATAGGATTTGTTTTTCAGTCCTTTAATCTTCTCTCCCGGGCTACGGTTTTGCGCAATGTCTCTTTACCGCTGGTTTATGCGGGAGTTTCCGCAGCCAAGAGATACGAGCAAGCCGCAGCCGCCTTACGTTCCGCGGGCCTATCGGAAGATCGCTGGAGTCACTTGTCCAACCAGCTTTCCGGCGGCCAGATGCAGAGAGTCGCGATCGCGCGGGCCCTGGTCAATAATCCGGCCTTGATTTTGGCCGACGAGCCAACCGGAAATCTGGACACAAAAACGGGAGAGGTGGTTCTGGGCACATTCCAGCAGTTAAATGCGGGTCACAGGCACACCATAGTGCTCATAACGCACGAGTTATATGTTGCGGAACATGCGGATCGGATAATCCACATTCAGGACGGATTGATTTTGGAAGACAAGAAGAATATCCGTAAACTGGTAGTCCACAGTCACCAACCATGATCTTATCCGACCTGTTCAAGGAAACATATTCGTCTCTCACGGGAAACAAGGTCCGCTCCGGACTTACTGTCTTGGGCATAGTTATCGGCATAGGTTCGGTGATTGCCATGGTCTCTATAGGCACCGGCGCGTCAAATAGTATTTCTTCCTCTATCGAATCGCTCGGATCGAATCTCATTCAGGTGACTCCCGGTGCGCAACGCACGCAGGGATTTGGCGTAAGCGCGGGTCGCGGAGGAGCAAAGACGCTCACGAATGAGGACGCCGATGCGATCGCAACTGAAATCGCGGATGTGCAAGCGGTGGACTCGCAGGTTTCCGGTCGCTATCAGATCACTGCAAAAGGTACGAATACCAATACGAGCGTGACTGGCGTGACTAGTAATTATCCGCAGATCCGCAACCTCGAAGTGGAAGAAGGGGCATTTATCTCTGATACACAAAATAATTCGGGCTCAAAAGTGGCGGTCATTGGGCCGACGACACGAGATGACCTCTTTGGCGAGGGTACAACAGGCGTTGTCGGCCAGTCGATCCGAATCAATAAACTCGAATTTAAAATTATTGGCGTTACGAAAGCAAAAG
>JAZDLT010000060.1:0-3703 GCA_043801735.1 Candidatus Liptonbacteria bacterium
CTCGACCCCGGAACCCTCGCCCGAACAGGGCGCCGCTCTACCATTGAGCTATGCCGGAGCCAAAAAACCTTATTCATTTTGATCCGCGGCGCCCTGCCTGTCGGCAGGCAGGTTTACCTCCGCCGACTAGCGGAGAGCTACCCGCCCGCAACGCTTTGCATAGCAATGCGGGCAGGTGTCGGAGCGAAATCTTCGTGCGGATATTAAATTTTCAACCCTATCAATTTAGCAGATTTTGGATGTTTTGCAACGCAATCAACGAAAATGTTTACAAAATAAAAAAAGTGTGATATAATCTAAACTCGGCGATGAACGCGGTAATAGTCGCAAGCCGTTTTGATTCGAGTCTATTTAATCTGATGATCGAAATTAAGAATCAGGCTCCGGTTGAGCCAACGACGCCTCAGGAGAAGAAGCCGACCGAAGAACCAACCACTCCTCCGGCCGAACCGACCGTCCCTCAGGCGTAAGGCTTTCCAGACGAATACACACAGCCCCCGCCCGTTGCGGGGGCTGTGTTTTTCAATACTTGACCGCAATCTCCGATCGCATAATATTTATCTCAGCGTTAGTCAGACAAATTTATCCTCGAGGAGGCCTTGTCGCGTGTCGAAGAAAAATCGAAGCGAGAATTCCAAGAGAATCAGCGGCGCCCACAACGATCACGTGAAACAACGCAAGGCCCGCCGCAACGGCGCGCTGGAACGGGAGAAGTCCGTTCCCAAGCGGAAGGACCACGGTCGGGTTTTCTGGTAGGAGGGGCACTATGTTGGACGGCTATCTCGACATGGCAGAGGAGGCCTCTCGATTGGCCTGGAGAACACTCGGTTTCTTGCTTGTTCCCTTCGTCCTAGTCGGAAATCTGGCGGTGAAACTATACCAGAAAATGACGTCATTCACCGACCCGAACGACTACGACGAACACGGCCGGCCCACGCCGACCTACTCCCCGCCCATCCCGATGGACGATTCCAAAAGATGAGCCAACAAGCGATAATTCCCGGCAACCAGTAAGGCAGCGGCGGCTCCGTTGGGCGCCGCCGCCCCCGTTTCTATTAATACACGAAGGGTGATATCCTAACCCCCGATGCGGAAAATCTGGACCAGTCGTCATACCGGGCCCGTGCTTATAGTTTTGGCGGCCGTCCTGTGGGGGTTGGACGGTTTAATTAGGCGCAGCTTGTTCAGTTTGCCCGCAATCACGATCGTTTTCTACGAGCACCTGATCGGCGCCATTTTAATTCTGCCTTTCTTTTTGCGCGTCCGGCGCACGGAGAACATGTCCCAAAGGGAATGGCTGTCGGTATTGTGGGTAAGCTTATTAAGCGGGGTACTGGGTACGTTGTTTTTCACCACCGCGCTTGCGCGCACCAATTATATTCCCCTTTCGGTCGTCTTCCTGCTTCAGAAACTCCAGCCGATTTTTGCGATTCTGGCGGGCGTCGTCGTTTTGCGCGAACGCCTGAATAAAAAATTTCTGGGCTGGGCTCTGCTCGCGCTTGGCGCTGCCTATTTCGTCACATTTCCCGGAGGTAGGATGAATTTGGAAACGGGCGGGGCCACCGCCTCCGCTGCGCTTTTGGCGCTGGGAGCCGCAATTGCCTGGGGTTCTTCTACCGCATTTTCCCGCTATGCGCTCTTGCGCCACTCCCAAACCTATATTACCGGGGCAAGATTTTTGATTACCACCGGACTGGCCTTCTTGTTCGTAATCGGCATGGGGCAGATGAAAAGCTTGCAGGCGCCATCCCCTTCCCAATTTGGTTTGTTCGCGCTGATTGCGGTTTCGACCGGAATGGTTGCGCTTTGGATCTATTATCGTGGACTTAAGTTTACCCAAGCCAAAATAACCACCCTTTTGGAGCTCGCCTTTCCTTTAACCGGCATAGCTATCGACTGGATTATATATAAAACCGTACTGTTCCCGGGACAGTATTTCGCGGGCGCAGTTCTCATCTGGGCCATGCAGCGGATTTCCGTGCTGAACCGCGAAGTGGATGGTTATTGCTATCGGGCGCAGGTTGAGGTGGGGCAAGGCCGAGGAAAACAAATTGGCTTCCCGACGCTCAATCTGGTGATTCCGGAAAATTTTCCGCATCATCACGGTATTTATGCCGGGCGGGTTTCTTGGGACAACCACACTTATCCCGCCGCGATCCACTACGGGCCGATACCTACGTTCGGTAAGAATAATCCAACGCTGGAGGCATACATTCTGGAAAAGGAAATACCGGAACCGCCCGCGGAATTGGAGTTGCGACTGGCCAACTTCTTGCGGCCTATACGCAGATACGAAAATCCCGCGGAGCTGCGGGGACAGATAACAAAGGACGTGGCGGAATCCAAAAAGATTCTGACCGATAAATAGCTATCTTTCTTCCTGTTCTTCGGTTTCAGCGTGCTCGTCGTATTCCAGAACCCTTAAAATCGAACCGCAGTGGCGGTGTCTCTTGTTCATATTCGGAATTTTATTGTCGGTCAGGATATCTCTACACTCGGAGCAATAGTATTTGGTGCGCATGGTCAAAATAACGGGCATATTATACCAAATTCGAGCACGCCTCCCTGTGCATAAACGGAAATTGAACGGGAGCGTGCGCAAACCCGCCGATTAGTGATAAAATCAGGGCATGGAAATGATACTTTTGGCGGTGCTGGCAGTAATAGTTCTGGGCGGGTTTTACTTCCTTTTCAGCACGATAAAGTCCGGGCAAAAAGAAAAGCCCCAAGACCAATCCCTGCTCATGCTCCAGAACCAGCTCCAAGAGCTAAACCGTACCCTGGACTCCAAGTTGGGAGAGTCCGCCAAAATGTTTCAGGCCCAATTCGGTCAATCCGCCAAGATAATACAAAACGTAACCGAAAAGTTGACCATGGTGGAGGAAACCGGGCGCCAGGTCATAAGCCTGGGCGACAATATCCGGGCGCTGGAGGATGTTTTAAAGAACCCTAAGCAACGCGGAATCTTGGGAGAGTATTATCTGGAGACCCTTCTTAAAAACGTCTTGCCGCCGGGAAGCTACCAAATGCAGTATCCTTTTGCGGATGGCACGATCGTAGATGCGGTCGTCTTCGTAAAAGACAAGGTTATTCCCATTGATTCGAAATTTTCTTTAGAAAATTACAATCGGTTGGTGGACGAGAAAGATCCGGCGGAGCGGGAACGCCTGGAAAAAGCCTTCAAGGCGGATTTAAAAAATAGGATTGATGAGACCTCTAAATACGTGAAGCCGGAAGAGAATACTCTGGATTTCGCCTTTATGTTCATTCCGCACGAGGCGGTTTACTACGACCTATTGGTGGCCCAGAAAAACGTGGTCAGGGTGAATAGTCGGGACCTTATTGAATATGCCTTTAAAGACAAGCACGTTATCATCGTCTCGCCCACCTCCTTCCTGGCTTACCTCCAGACAGTACTGCAGGGACTAAGGGCATTAAAAATAGAAGAGTCGGCCAAAGAGATCCGCAAAAACGTGGAGCAGCTCTCTAGGCATCTTTCGGCTTATGATTCCCATCTGCAAAAGATGGGCGGACACCTTACGACCACCGTGAACGCCTATAACACCTCTTATAAGGAGTTTAAGAAGGTGGATAAGGATATTCTGCGCATCACCGGGGAAGCCATGGAAATAGAGCCCCTTTTGGTCTCCGGCCCTCGGCAGGAGGAGCAGCTCTAGAAGGCCTGGAATTTGGTGCTTACTCT
>JAZDLT010000067.1:0-13954 GCA_043801735.1 Candidatus Liptonbacteria bacterium
GATTTACATGCCGGATGGCGTATTTTTCTATCAACGGCAGGTTTACCGGATTAGGCCGCAGAAATATCAGAACGGCGTCATCCCAATAAACCATCGGCCAGTTCCTTCCGATAAGCGCGCGCACCAGATCGATGATCCGCTCGGAGGCGCCCCGGTAGGAAAGAATAAAGTAATTTATGCCGTATTTCTCGTCCACTATTTTCTCCCAGCCCGGCCCGGAGTGATAAATCACGTAGAGTTCTTGCAGAACCGGCAGGGCATACACCTCGGAACGTCCGTCAATAAACACGCTCTCCTTGGGCCAGAAGCGCCAAATAAGATATCCGCCCTCGTTGTACAAGTTGAAGAAGGGGCCCTTGATTTCGTTCTGTTCAATAAAATCGGCGGCATAGGCGGGCACATGATCGGGATTAAAATAGGACTTGGGCCAAACAAAAATTCTTCCGGAAAGAAGCGCCAGGCCGAGAGCCCCCAAGAAGATCAGCGCTTTTCTGGGACTTATATCGTTTATAATTCGGCCAAGCAAAGAAGATACGGATACCGTAAGCGGCAGAATGGCCACGAGCGGCCAGAAGCCCACGTGCCGGATAGATATAAACGGCAGCAGAGATATTCCCAAGACCAGCCCCAGCAGGGTCCAATCCCGGCTTTCTTTGCGCCAACCGATATACCACCAAAGAAATGCGCCGGCCACCAAAAGCTCGCCCAGAAAAACCTTTGTTTCAAACTCGAAAAAATAACGCCAGATGGGACGCCATTCAAAAACGTCCAGAGCCCTCACGGCCGGAGCGATGTACCAACTATAGAGCCAAACATGATAACCGCTGGGATTCAGGAACGCCAGCGTCACCGCTCCAAATAAAGTTAGAAGTATTTTTCGGGGGGGCGCGCCCCCGCCAAACCCGCCGGCGAGCGCTGGATATCTTCCCGAGAGATAGGCGGCAACGAAATACCAGCCCAGAACCACTATACCTAGAATAAAACTCGCGTTGGTGTTGGCCCAAAACCAAACCACCAGAGCGGACAGCCAAAGATATCTGTCCCGGAATTCTTTACGATACTTCTCCATCAGCCATACCAGCGCCACTAAGGAGAGGTAGGCGAACACCTGCGGACGCGGAATCCACAACTCTAGTCCCAAATACGCAAAAACAAACAACAGAACCGACCCTAGGCGGTAGTCCGCTCCACGCGCAAGCAGCATTCGGTAAATCAAGGAGTACGCCAGGACCGCCAGCAACGCACAAAAAGCGATAAGTCCCCGGAATCCAACCAGCGACCAGACGCCGTAAAAAATAAGTTCCGCCAGCCACTCATGGGGCACCCAAAAGGCCCCGGGCGCAGTGTAGGAAAAAACATCGCCATGAGGCATTTCCCGGGTTTCCCAGATAAGCTGTCCGACCTTAAGATGGTAAAAACTGTCCGAATCCTCTATGGGCCGGTAGGCATAGCAAAAGACCAGCATCAGAAAAAGGGCGGGCAACCAAAATTCCGGAGCGGAAATCTTCCGCCATAAGAAAGAGGTGGCTTCCCGAAGTCCTATTGCGGAAAACATGTGCGCTCTGGTGTTATTTTTTACGGCGGATAGCGGCGCGTACGGCAGAAACGATATTTGAAGCGGTCAAACCGTATTTTACCCACAACTCCGAGGGAGAGCCGGATTCCCCGAAGGAATTTTCTACGCCGACGAATTCAACCGGAACGGGATGGGTATTAGACAGCACCTCCGCCACCGCCCCGCCTAATCCTCCCCTTATTTGGTGTTCTTCCACGGTAACCACCGCTCCCGCGCGCCTAGCCAGAGCGGCAATCCCTTCCCGATCTATAGGAGAGAGGGTGTGGCAATTGGCGACCACCACTTCCGTTTTATGCTTCTTGAGCTCTGCGGCGGCGCGCAATGCCTCCCCGAGAATCGGCCCGCAGGCAATTATGGCTACGACGGGTTTAGGAGTATCCCAAAAAACTTCCAGCCGCCCGGGCGAGAAGGGCGTTGCGGCAGTGGTAAAAATTGGACTTTTCTCCCTGGTGAAGCGCAAATAAACCGGGCCCCATATTTGGGCGGATGCCAGAGTCGCTTTACGGGCTTCTATGGCATCGCAGGGCACGAAAACTTTCATATTCGGCAGGACCCGCATCAAGGCAATGTCTTCTAAGGCCTGGTGGGTGGCTCCATCCGGTCCGACCGACAATCCGGCGTGATGACCGGCTATTTTCACGTTGGAATCGTTATAAGCGCAGGTAGTGCGAATCTGCTCCCAGTTCCGCCCCGGCGAAAAAGTTGCATAGGAAGAAACAAAGGGAATCTTGCCGGAAACCCCCAGGCCGGCCGCCACCGTAACCAAATTTTGTTCCGCTACGCCCAATTCTATGAATCTCTCCGGAAATCTTTTGGCGAAATCCTCCGCGCGCGTGGACTCCATCAGGTCTGCGGTCAGAACCACCACGTTCTTGTTTCTTTCTCCGGCTAAAACCAATCCTTCCCCATAGCCATCCCGGGTTGGGCGCATTTCTACATCCGACTCCAATATCTTTGGATTAAGTTTTAATTTTTCGTTCAACATGTCTGATTTTAATTCCTAATTCTTAATTGCCCTAATCATTCTAAAAGATCCAGGCAACTGCTCATGTGTTGTTTACTCATGTTCGGATTCCATCCTCCCACCCGAATTTTGCAATTCCTTGAGCGCCAGGCGCGCCTCTTCCGCCTTGGGGGGTTTGCCGTGCCACAGGAAATCATTTTCCATAAAGCTTACTCCCCTGCCCGGAATGGTGTGCGCGATCACAACAGTGGGCTGCTCGTGGAAAACGTGCGCTTCCGCCACGGCCGAAATTATAGATTCGAAACTGTGACCATTTATTTCCAGCGCGTGCCAACCGAAGGACTCGTATTTGGCCTTCAGGGGATCAAGCGGCATAACTTTTTCGGTGCAGCCGTCTATTTGAATGTAGTTGCGGTCAATTATGGCGATTAAATTGGAGAGGCGGTACTTGGCCGCGGCCATAACCCCCTCCCAGGTGTTCCCCTCCTGGTGCTCGCCATCGGACATTAAGCAATAAATTCTATGTTTCTTGTTGTCCATCCGTGCCGCAAGCGCCATGCCTACCGCCTGGGAAAGGCCGGAGCCAAGCGGACCGGAGGTATTTTCTATGCCCGGCAAAGAGCCGCGGTGAGGGTGCCCCTGCAGGCGCGAGTTCAATTTACGCAAGGTTTTAAGCTCCTCCGCGGGAAAGTATCCGGCTCTGGCTAGAACCGCATAGAGAACCGGGCAGATGTGACCATTGGAAAGAACGACCCGATCGCGGTCTTTCCAGGCGGGCTGCTTGGGTTTGTGGTTTAGAATATGAAAATAAAGCGCGGTAAATACTTCCGCCATACCGAGCGAGCCCGCGGAATGCCCCGAGCCCGCCGCCAGCAACATTTTTATAACGTCTTGCCTGACAAAATTTGCGGTTTCTTCCAAAAATTTCAATTGTTTTTCGTGTATATCTTTCATGATCTTAAACTCCTGAGCTCCTGATATGCTTTGGGGGAGTCGGGATTTTGTAAAATATAAGAGCCGGAGATTATCCAGTTTGCGCCCGCCGCGCAGACCTGGCGGACGGTTTCCGGCAGCATTCCGCCATCCACCTCAATTATCGCCCGAGGCGCCCTCTCGCGCAACCATTTTATTTTGGGCAGAACGGTGGACAAAAACGGTTGGCCCGCCGGACCCGGCTGAGCCTGCGCGAAAATCTGAAAATCCGAGAATTTTCCAAGATGGGGTTCCAAATCCCGCACCGGGGTCTCGGCGTTAATGGCCAAAACCAGCTTCGCTCCCGCTTCTTCGCAACGTAAACGCAATTGATTTAAAAAATGAAACGGATCTGCCGGGCAAACCCTGTGCTCGCTCGGCGCAAAGGACTCTAGGTGAACCACTATTCTTTTGGCTCCGGCGGCCAGCCATAACTCCATGGACAGTTCCGGTTCTTCCGCCATCAGGTGCACCTCCAAATTGGATTCTCCGGCCAAATGTCTTATCTTGGTCGGGTCTTGCCAGCTTTTGTTGAAAGTAAATCTTCCGTCCGCCGCATCCAGATGCAACCAGCCGTCTTTGGGTAAGAAGGAAAGGATGCGCCGTATCGTGTTTTCCGCGCAATCCGCATCCGGGCAATTTACGGCTACGGCTACTTCAGGCATCTTCTTTGCGGGCTATTTTATCCAAGCGACGCTCGTGTCTTTCCTCTCTGGAAAATGGGGTCTGCAGGAAAACCTTGATCATAGCCAGGGCCGATTCGTAATCCGTGAAGTTTGCCGCCAAAACCAAGATATTGATGTCGTCGTCGTGACGCGCGTCAAAAACCTGATCGTTAGAGAAACCTATTGCCGCCCGCACCTTACTGTATTTGTTGGCGGCCACCGCCATACCCGCTCCCGAGCCACAGATTAAAATGCCCCGCCCCTCTTCCTGATTGCGTCTGATTTTATCCGCGACCGCAAACGCGAAATCAACATAGTCGTCGTTCTCGTCTTTGACCGCATTGCCCGCATCTTCCACTTGATAGCCCTCCTCTCCAAGCTTTTTCTTGATTCTTTCTTTAAGCTCAAAGCCGCGGTGATCCGCGCCAATGTGAATAATCATGCAATTTGATTATAGTATAGCAAATTCAAAGAAGAGAGTCCCTCCGCAAGAGGTCTTAATTTATTTTATCGAGCAGGAAGCCGGAAATTTCCCTAAAAATAGATCCGCCTATGATTTTCGCCTTTGTCCAAATCGCTCCGCCGAATCCCTTTGTTTCTAACCATATTTCCCGGAAGACGCTTTCGTTCTCTTGGGCGATCTTCAGTCCCAATTGTTTAATTTCTTGAGTGGTGGTGCTACGTGCCACCCGCCTTCCCTTTTCTTCGATTCTGTAAAGCCAGTCCTTTGCCCCCGACTTATCTTGGATGAAACTTTTGTCCCCGGAAAAAAAACCGTTGACCTTGTCGTCCCAGGACTTTAACCAACCGACCGCCCTAGAAGGCAATGCCGGCGGTTGTATTTTCTGGGCGCGCGCCGGGAACGCAAAAAGCCAAGACGCAAGCATTATTCCCGCGAGAATCAGCCGAAACGGGCTGGGCATATTCGATCACATTACTTGCGCAACCTTCTCTAGATGGCGGATGAGCGTAGCTACGTAGCCGTACTCGTTGTCGTACCAAGAGATGACCTTAACCAAGTTGCCGCCGATTACTTTAGTAAGAGATAAATCTACCGTTGCGCCATAGGGCTCGCCGATGATATCCGAAGAAACCACCTGGTCGCCGGTTACCGCCAAGATTCCCTGCCAGCGGGCGGATTTGGCCGCCTTACTCAAGATACCGTTTACCTCCTCTACGGTGGTGGAGCGCCTGGCGATAAAAGTGATATCCGACATGGAGCCGGTCGGCACCGGCACGCGATACGCCAAACCATCAAACTTGTCTTTTAGTTCCGGGATAATTCTGGTAACCGCAATCGCCGCACCGGTGGTGGAAGGAGCGATATTATACCCTGCCGCTCTGCCCCGCCGGAAATCTTTCCCGTCGCGCACCGGGCCGTCCGCCAGATTTTGGGTGGAAGTAATGGCGTGCACCGTCCCCAAAACCGCTTTTTCTATGCCTAGTTCTTCGGAAAGGATTTTTATTACCGGCGCGATGGAGTTGGTGGTGCAAGATGCATTGGAAGATATCTTAACTTTTTTAAGATCTTCCTCGTTAATGCCCACCAGCACCGTCCGTCCCTCGCCTTCCGCATCTTTGGCGGGCGCGCTTAAGACCACTCTTTTCGCGCCGGCCGCCAAATGGGCTTTAGCCGCCTCAAAGGATTCGAAAAGCCCCGTGGATTCCACCGCGATATCTATTTGCATATCCCCCCAAGGCAAGTCCTTGGGGTCTTTAACCTGCAATACTTTAATTCTCCTTTTATCCACCACTATTTCGTTTTTGGTCTTGTCCGCCGAAATTTCATGGGGAAAACGCCCATAGACGGTGTCGTATTTTAAAAGATAAGCCAAATTTTCCACGTCGCCCAGGTCGTTTATCGCCACCACTTCCAAGCCCTTGGCAGCCAGGGCCTGGCGATAAATGAGCCGCCCGATTCTGCCGAAGCCGTTAATCGCTATTTTTGCCTTTTTCATATTGTTTTATTGCCCATATTATAACCCTTGTTCAGTCGCTTGTCAGTTTGACCTCGTCTCCCGCTCGAATACCGTTTTTGTCGGACCAGCCCGCATTTACTTCCAAAACCCGGTCGGCATCTTCGGGCGGAGAGTAGGTCCGGAGTTGCCAAACTTGCGCTTCCGGTTGGGGCTCCACGTTTTTCTCTATGCCTACGATCTTCCCCTCCCTTATCCAGATTATATCTATAGGGAAGCTCATATCCTTCATCCAGAAGGTTTGGCGGGCGGGACGTCCGAAAACAAAATAAAGTCCCTTATTTTCCGCAAGGTTTGTCCGGTAGGACAAGCCGCGCGCGCGCGCGGCAATGGTATCGGCGATTTCCACCTCTATGGATCGATCACCAAGAAGAAGCTTCGTGACCTTTAGTTCTTCGGACGGAATCAGACCAAAAAAGAAATAGCCCGAAACGAAAAGCACAACGATTATTATGAGCGATATCAGAATCATCACCATCTTGTTCATTTGCCACTATTATATGATATCGGACGCTCAAAAGATATTGGATGTCAGGTTCTGGATAATCCGGAAGTTTCCCCGTTCTGCGCTCTGTTTATTAGTTTTTTGTCGTCAGTCGTTAGTTGATATACAGCCACTCCGAATGCCACGCTGACATTCAGGGACTCTTTTCCGATGCGGCTATGCGCGGGGTGGCGAGCGTGCCGAACCATAGCGCCCCGCATGGGTATCTCCAAAACGCGGTCGCACTTGTCTAAAACCCTCTTATCCAGCCCTCCTATTTCCGGACCCAAGAGAAGCGCTATCCTGTCCCCCAGGGCTGGCTTTGCCTTGAAGTACGGTGTGGATTTTTGATCCTGCTCTACTGCCCAAATTTTATAATTCCGCTTCTTCAGTTTGGAAATTAACTCGGGCAGTCGCCCAACCTTTTCCCAAGGAATATTTTCTTCCGCGCCCAGGGCGGTTTTGGCGAGAGCGGACGGGGTGCGGTTAAGTTTATCTTTGGGAGCCGGCGTGTAGCCGCAGAGGTAAATTTTGTCCACGCCCGCTCCGTCCGAAGTTCTGAAAATAGAACCCACGTTATGCAAGCTGCGGATGTTATGGAGAATGACCACCAAGCTTTTCATGCAAGAGAAATCTTTGAAAAAACCAAAGAGAGGGGTGTGTCTGCGCGACCCTAACAAAAAACCGGGCTGGTTGGCAATGCAACTTAGGGCGCGGGAACCGGCGCGGGGGCCGAAACGGGGACGGCGGAGAATTGAATATATATCTTCGTGGCCTCGAATTTTTCCGCTAGGCGGATCGGGGTGGCTGCCTCTACGTTCAGTTGATCGCCCTGCTTTATGTCCGACAAAGGCACATCTTTTTCTGTGGACTGACTGGGTGGAATGGGCATCGGCTGGCTTGGGTCCGTTTTTAAAGCGGATAATTTTCTCTGATAGGCCTCCTGCTCCCTTTGGAAAACCTCTATGGGTTTGGGCTCGTTTTTCACTATCTTAGTATCGGCCGTAACCGCTACCTGCCTTAGCGCGGGGGCCTCATCAAAAGGATTGCCCTTGGGGGTGTTAAGGGTAATGGTGTTGCCGCTTACGGATTCCACCTTGCCCGAGATAAAGCTGCTGTCGGGCAGCGGCGGGAACATTTTCTTTACTTCTTCAAGTTTGGCCTGAAGCGCGGAACAATCCGCGCCTTGCGGGCCGCCGGAATCGGCGGTAACGTAGCCGAGAATGCCGGCCGCGGCGGCGATTAAGATTAATATGCCGATAAATACTTGTTTTTCCATGGAACTTATTATCCGCCCATCGGTAGCCCGGCGGGTTCTATTCTTATTTTAGTGGCCTCGACCCTAATCTGCCCGCTTATTTTTTCGGTGGTGTCCACGTAAATATAGTCGCCGACCCGCAGGTCGGAGAACTTGGCATCAACTATGGCGAACGGGACCGGAGAGACAAAAGCAGTGCCCGACGATGCCTTGGCAACCTCGGCCTGGAACTGTTTCCAATCTCTGTCTATTTCTTCCTGATTTTTATTTACCCTGGTCAAGAAAGTTGTGGAGTTGCCGACCGCCACTTCCCTGATAATCAGGGCCTCATCCAAAGGATTGTTGTTCGGCGCCTCTACCTTGACGATGTTCCCCTCTATGGACCTGACATATCCCATCACAAGATTGTAGGGGGTAGGCATGAGAAGCTTTTTCGCTCTATCCAGGGTGGCCTGCAGAAATCTGTCCCCTTGGTCGCCAATATAATAACCCGCTCCAAGCGCCGCTATTAGCGCCACCCCCACGGCAAGAACCATCCAAATTTTTTTACTTTTATCCATTTTGATTAATAACTCCCAAGAGACCTTTTGTATTTTTTATTGATTGCAGAAGCTGGCGTACCAGCTCCCATGAGATCCATAGTAACAACCGGTGCCCTTATAAGTATAACAACCCTCGGTGTCGCCACCCGCCATAAAACCGCAAGCCGTCCCGCCCAGGGAATAACAGCGGTCCGCACACTGGTTCGGAAAATCCCAATCGCCAGCCAGAAGAGAGTCCCTTCGGAACAGGTAGCAAGACCCGCCCTGCAGGATATATTTTCCTACCCACATGGGACTGCAAGTATTACATGTATATGCGGCCGTGAATGAAGCCCAGAGGTCGCTTTTTTTCGAGCGGAAGTCCGACCACTCCCCGGCGGTATTGGTCGGAATCATTCTATCGCCAGTAGTATCATTACTTACCTTCCTACACACCCCATGCTCGTTAATCTGGGCGTAACTACCCGAATTAATCCGATAGTATTGAGCGGCGTAAACATAGACAATCGAGCCGGCGACACAAAGAGTCCCAATTAAAATGGCTACTACGATTTTAAGACGGGTGCGGAACATTATTTTTCTTTAAGCTCTTGGATCTGTCTTTCCAGCTCACTGATACGGGCCTCTTGGTTTTTGGATTTAACGTCCAACTCTTTAATGGCCTCTACGGCAGACCCAACTATCGCACTGGCATTAATGGACTTCTCTCCGGACTTCTCGTCCGTGAAGACCGCCTCCGGGAAAACTCTTTCAACTTCTTGGGCGATTAGACCGGCGCCCTTCTCTCCGGACTTTTTCCAGTTGAAGGTAACTCCGTTTATGTTGGTTATGATATCCAGGCCCTTAACCGGCTCTATATTGGTCTTGAGCCGTTCGTCCGAGATGTAGTAGTAGGCACCGGCATAAATACTCTGGGCAACATAGAAGTTCTTCCCGCCATAGACCTTAATGTAGGTGCTGTCTTCCATAAACACACCGCCGCCATAAGTGCCGTTGTACCAACCAGTCGCGTTGTAACTCCGGTGCCAACCCCCACCTGCGTCGATAACTGTATTACCAGTACTATTGAAGCCGCCATCTGCCCGAAGAACGCTGGGAGTATAAACGCCACTAGAAAACTGGCTGGAATTATTTAATCTCAAGTACGAATCCGTGGCTTGAACGGCATTATAGTCACTACCCCCCAGGTAAAGATAGCCGTTGCGATGACGCACATCATTCAACACGGAAGTGCTCGCGGGATCCACGTAGTAACCGGTGTTGTTGTAGTCATAGAAGATTGGGGAGCGAATATCCGCAAAACCATAGACCCGGTCGGCCTGAATCTCATTCATGCGGGAGGTTGATCTCGGCACCATATAGTAAGCGGTGTTGCCTTGGTCGTAGTAAATATTCGCCCGCATATCGTTGGTAATAGAGGTGGAGGCGGGATCAACATAGTAATTACCGTCATTTATATCCCGGAACTGGACGCCATATGTTAAACCGTCCGCCCGGACGTAAAAAACATCGCTACCCGCGCCATTGCCGATCCTTAGCGTCTGTGTACCTCCCGTGGTCCCATTATCCCAATTCAAAATTACAGCGTAACCAGCATTTGCGTTCAAATGCAGATTTGGTGTAAGCCGAATAGCATTATTGCTTGGACAATAACCCCCTATACAACTTACCGAACCATTCAAACTTAATGTGCCGACATTCGTAATCCCATAAGTATTCATGTTCATTGCTACCCCATTTGGCCAGGTAGTCCAGTTGGGCCCGGCGGGACCAGTGGCACCAGTAGCTCCGGTCGCGCCAGTTGCACCGGTAGGACCCTGCGCACCAGTCGCGCCGGTGGCACCCTGGGGACCAGTGGCGCCCGTTGCTCCCGTAGCACCGGTCGCGCCGGCAGGACCTTGGACTCCCTGGATACCCTGGGAACCGGGCGCGCCGGCGGTGCCCTGTATTCCCTGGATACCCTGGGAACCCTGGGGACCGGTATAGTTCGTCCAGGCGGAACCATTACACATCCAGTGCTTGTTGTCCGTGCCGTAAAGAAGCACGCCGCTTGTGCCGGAGTTACACGTTAGGGTGCTGGTGGCCTTGGGCTGAAGCCGGATGGTCTGCAAAGATTGCGCACCGGCTCGCCAGACGTAACTGAAGCAGAAAACAATCACTAGTGTTAAAAACGACTGAATAATATACTTTTTTTTCATTGGTTTATTTGCTATTTTGTTCGGCTTTTAACCCCTGCATAAAACGATACAACACTTATGGAAAGACCGGGGGAAACCCTGGGGGCTCCCTCCCCTCTTACTCGGTAATTATAGCAAATCGTATAAAATTTACGCTGTGCACAAACCAACCAACAACCTACCACTTACAACCCACAACAGACAGTGGGTTCGGTTAATGACAAATAAATTATTAGCATTCTCTCTTTGCCCTCGTGGTTAGTTGTTGGTGGTAAGTTGTCGGTTATGACACGAGTTACTGGTAATACTCCACCGTCACCATATTCAGCCAAGGGGTAGAATATTGGTCGGGGAACGGCAAAAGTTCCGCTTTCCAGCGGAAGTCGCTGGTCTCGGCATCGAAAACAACATACTCGCCCGCCTTGGTTTGCTTCCAGGACAAGCCGCCGTCGTTGGATAAAAAGTATCTTATTTCTCCCCCACCCAGCGCATTGGTTACGCGCCCGAACTTGATGGGCAAAGAGCCGCTGTTTATGCGCAAGGACTCCCAGACATAATTGTCTTTCTGTTCATACCCCCGGTCGCCGAGACGGTAGGTTTGCACCGCGCCATCTTTTATCAAGACGGCGTATATCACGTGCGGCTCATAACCGGGGAGGAGAAAAAGCCGGCGGGAACCGACAATCGGTTCCTGGAGTAAACTATGGGCGCCGCCACTGGGAGATATCTTCAGAAGCCGCGGCATAGGCGAATCCGGCGAGGAGCCGATCCACCAAGCGCTGTCTTGGGCAAAAATCTCCGGAAAACTTTCTATGCTGCCCACGGCGACTCCACCCAAAACGCGAGCGCCGAAGGCGCGGGAAAAATTCTTGGACTTGACAAGGGTAAGCTTGTCCGTCAGCTCAAACTCCGCCGCCTGGCCCATGTATGCCGCATATACGACGAAAATTTTCCTGTTTTGCTCGTCGTACCCGAACCTGACCCGGCCGGGATAAGTCGAGGAAAACGCGCCTTCTCCCATTAGCAAGAGCTCTCCGTTCCAAAAATAGATATCCACCTTATATATTTTTTCTTGGTCGGATGTTACTTTCGCCAAAAGCCAACCCTCCGGTATTTTTGCCGAAGAAACCGAGTTTATATTTTCGTCTTTAAACCAGGCGGAAGTAGTTTCTTCTCTTCTGAGATCGGGTCCGGAGCTCTCCTTGAAGGTCAAAAATTCCGAGCCGGAAAGCCATAAGCAGCTGCCCTTGCGACAACCGAGCGACCTGTCTCCGGGGGCATTCTCCCGCCAGGGAGCCGTTCGGTTAAACTCCCAAAGCTTGGTCAATTGGTTGATGCCGTCGTCTTTCAAGATTGCGAATCTCTCCTCGTTTTCTCCCGCCAGAATCGCCACCCATTGTCCGGTATCCGGGTCAAAGTCCAGAAATCCGGCGCGCGCGGACGCGGGCGCGGAAACCATATTCGGATAAGCGGCAAGCTGTTCTCTGGAATCAAAAGAATAAAGACCGCCGGTTACGGTTAAAATTACGGTTCGCCGGCCATTGCCCTTTGCGGCAACAATCTCCGAGTCGTTCGGCGGCAAGCCGATTTCCGTTTTTTGCCAATCGTAGGCGGGCGGAGCGGAAATGGAGGTGGTGTCAAAATCCTGATAGATATTGGATTTTTCTTCGTTCTTCCAACCCTTGCCGGAAAAAAGATCGCTGAAGGAAAACTGCAGATTAAACGAATCCGGAGTTTTTGGTGTTATTTCTTCCTGCTGTTTCGCTTCTTCGCCGGACCCGCCCGAAAAAATATTTATCTTCTGCCAAAAAGATTTTTCCTCCGGCGGCGGAGCGGAAGTAGTCGTCGAGTTCTCTCTTTGCGTTTCCTGACCGGTGACTGTCCGGACGGATTCCGTTTTGAGCCCCAGATTAACAAGGTCGGCAATTATGCCGGCTTGCCAGACCACGGCTACCAGCAGTATGAGAAATGCGATTAAAAAAATCGGATGGGGCAGGAGATAACGCCAGCCGGATTTACTGCGCTTTAGGTTGGTCCGTAATTTTCGGAAAAAATCCATAGCAAAGCATGTGCCACCCGCTCGCCTGCGCTCAACCAGCTTGTATTCAATTTAATCTAAAATAAAACTGGGTCTTTCGCTCTGGTCCACTGCGCGAGTAGGCCATTTTCTCCAGTCCACCCGCTTGCCGGTTAGACGGAAACTGAACTCGACCGCTTTGTCTCCGTGGAAGACGATCTTGGGGGAAGAATTAGAATTGGAATCGGAAGAATCCACGATCTCGTACCAGATGTTGGCGGATTGCCCATAAGGAGTCGCTACCGCTTCTATGTTTTCCTTGGTGAAATCGACCGCCCTAAACCAAACCCACAAGTCGGAGCCGATCGATTCCTTCGAGAAATCTATCGCATATTCATATTCCCCTTCCGCGTTAGCGTCCATCCGCGCCTGCCTGCCGGCAGGCAGGTCTGTCCGCGCGGCGAGGCGTCCTTTGCCCGAATATTCTTCCTTCACTCCGCCCGCGAAAGAACCGGCGTAGGTTGCGTAGTTTACGCCCCGGATGCGGTAAATCGGGTCGATGGTGGTTACGGTAAGTTTATTGACCCCGGTGATGTTTTGGTTATTAAGGCCGGCGCCGCCGTTTAGATTCGCGCTGCCCACAACGGTCAAGGCGGAGGAAATATAGGCCGTGCCGGTAATGTTTAGTTTGTAGCTGGACGAAGACGTCCCGCCGACTGCGACACCATAAGAAGTATTGGTCGGATATACCGTGCCGCTGGCAAGATTCCAATATATCGCCTGGAAATTATCGTGCAAATATTTTCTGGGAACCGCCTCGCTGTCCGCCGTCGGCGTTAAGTTCAACCCCTGTATTCTTCCCCCGCCGACATCCATCACCTGGTTAGTGCCACCGCTTATGACCAACTTGACCGCGGGCGTAGAGGTGCCAATGCCGATATTTCCAACCACATACAGAGATTGCGTGGTGCTGGGCGCGGTAGAGGTACCGATAGAAAGCTTGGCCGGGAAGCTGTAGTTGCCGCCGCCGGTATTACTGCCGAAAAAGCCGGAAGAGATGTTCCCCGCGGCAAGGGTGCCGGTGAGGGCATCCGGTTGCAGCGTGCCAAGCACTCTTACCAGAGGGCCATGAATAACCACCCGGGCGCCATCGTTACCGGGCGCGCTGATTGCGCCGCCCAAACCAATGCGCGCGTCGTTCCTTATCACGAAAAGCGGGGTCATGGTGGTATAGGGACTGTCGTTGGTGGTGGTCGTAACCGGCTGAACCACCATCATCGCGAAACCGGTAGAGGCGGAAGAGGAAGCGACGATATAAAGTTT
>JAZDLT010000001.1:0-4382 GCA_043801735.1 Candidatus Liptonbacteria bacterium
CTTTTGAGCGCCTGATCTATGTGATGAAGGCGCAAGAAGCAAAACTTCCGCTCAAGCTGCCCAAGAAAGTTTTCTTCATCCACGTGGGCGAAATGGCCAAGAAAAAATCTCTGTGCATAATTGAAAATTTGCGTTCCGCGGGCATATCTGTGGCGGAGTCCCTAGGCAGGGATTCCTTGAAGGCCCAACTTAAAACCGCGGACAAAGAAGGCATAGAGCTGGCCCTGATTTTGGGACAGCGCGAACTTTTTGAAGAAAGCATCATTGTGCGCGACTTGCGCAACAGCTTGCAGGAAACAGTATCCTTATCTAAACTGGTCGAAGAAGTCAGGAAGCGCCTGCGCGCCCAATAGAGGGATCATGGAAAATTGCATTTTTTGCCGTTTGGTCGCGAAAGAAATACCTTGCGTCTCCATTTACGAAACAGCCCAAGCATTGGCATTTTTAGACATCCATCCCCGCGCAGTCGGGCATACCATGGTAATACCCAAGGTTCATGCCGCAACCCTGACCGACTTGTCCGAATCCGAGATAACGCCGCTTTTTTCCGTTGTCAAAAAGGTCGCCCAAAAAATACAGACAGCTCTTCGTCCGGACGGGATGACCATTGGCATTAACCAGGGAGAGGCGAGTGGCCAGACGATTCCACACTTACACGTCCATATCATTCCCAGATTTAAGGATGACGGAGGCGGCTCCATTCATTCCGTGGTGGATAATCCTCCCAGGGAAGAGCTAAATGTTATTGCGGAAAAACTGAAAATAAACTGAACAAAACAATCCATAATATATGATTGAAATAAAGAAAAAAGAAGGCGAACCCCCACTTTCCGCGCATTTCCGTTTCACTAAAAAAGTGCGCCAGGGCGGAATTTTAGCCGAAACGCGCCGTCGCCGCTTCAAGAGTCGCAATGTCAATCGTCTCAAGCGCCGCCTTTCCGCCGTCTACCGTAGCGGGAAGAAGAAAGAGGTAGAGCGTCTAAAAAAACTGGGCGCACTCTAATGACATTGTTGGAAAAAATAGAATCGGATATGAGGTCTGCCCAAAAAGCCGTCCAGGCCGAACGCCTGTCCACTCTGCGGTTGGTTTTGGCGCAGCTGCAAAACCGCAAAATAGAATTGCACCGAGAGCTTACGGATACGGAAGCAGAGCAGGTTATGCAGAAAGAAATCAAAAAAAGAAAAGAAGCAATTGTGCTTTATGAGCGAGGTAACCGTCCGGATTTGGCCGCCAAGGAGAGCAATGAGATAAAAATTATTGCGGAATATCTGCCCCCACCCCTAGCTTCCGCGGAGGTGGAGTCCGTTGTCAAAGCCATGGTGACGGGAGGCGAAAAAGATTTCGGCAGGGTTATGCGCCTAGCTAAGGAAAAACTAGGCGAACGGGTGGATGGCAGAGAGCTTTCGGAGGTGGTCAAAAAGGTCTTGTCTCTATAGCTTGGAAATGTTCGTTGGCGGGAAAACTCCCAAGACCTGCGAACCGGAGGTGCGCGGGATTTTAAATTTCTTGGTAAGCCGGAAAATAATATCTGCCAAGCTGCACAAGGCGCGAGTCGGCGTGCATTTCTTGGGGAACATGGAGTTGCGACGGCTAAAGAAGGCGTGCCTCGGTAGAGACGCGGAGGTTGTGGACGTGCTATCCTTTCCGGAAAAAAAGGGATTCCCAGATCCGGAAAATAAAGGAGTTTTTCTGGGTGAGATTTTAATAAACAAATCCATCGCTGCACGATATCCTACCCGCGTCCACTACCTATTACTTCACGGTCTGCTTCATCTTTTGGGCTATGACCATATCCGCAAAAGTGATAATATAAAGATGCAAGAAATGGAACGACTAGTCCTCTTAAAAATGGGCTGGTCGGAGGAATGAACTTATGAAATTTAAGCTCGGCGCACAAGTTATTTTGGGATTGGATATCGGCACCGCCGAAATTAAAGTGGCTATTGCGGAAAATAGGGAAGGCCGGCCGGCCCTACTTTCCGTCTTTAAGCAACCCACTGCCGGTTTGCGGAAGGGGGCAGTAGTGGACCTGGCGGAGGCCTCTTCTGCGGTGGCAAAGGCCCTCTTTGAGGCCAAAAAAATATGCCGCCCGGCTCTCAAAAAAATTTATGTAAATATCGGCACCCATCAGGTCAAAGCCCAGCTCTCCAAGGGCATCGTGGCCATTTCCCGTTCCGACAGCGAAATCTATCAGGATGACGTAGACCGGGTTATCCAATTGAGTCAGTCCATAAATCTTTCCGCGAACCGCATGATCGTGCACAATATCACCCGCGAGTTTATTTTGGACGGGGTGCCGGACGTGGCTGACCCGGTCGGCTTGGGCGGCAGCCGCCTGGAAGTTTCAAGCGTAATAGTGGACGCTTTCGCGCCGCACGTGAAAAGCATCATGCGGGCGGTAGAACTGGCAGGCGGGCAGTGTGCGGGTATGTTTTTGGATCCTTTATCCGCGGCGCGCGCGGTTCTCTCCAGGCGCCAGAAGGAGCTGGGCGTGATTTTGGTGGATCTGGGTTTCGGAACCACCAGCATGGCGGTTTACGAGGAAGACAAGTTAACGGGCACCGCTGTTTTCCCGGTGGGTGCGAGCAACGTAACCAACGATCTGGCGGTGGTGTTGAAAATTCCCGTATCTATGGCCGAAAATATAAAATTGAATTACGCTTACGCGGTGGCGGAAGACGTAAACGCCAAGGAATCCGTAGATCTGCGCAAGTTTTTGCAGGAGGCAAAAGGTTCTGTTTCCCGGCGCTTTATTGCGGAGATAGCCGAAACCCGTCTGGCCGAAATATTCGAATTTGTGAATAACGAGTTGCGCGTTTTGAAAAAAGCGGGCAAACTAGCGGGAGGCATAGTGCTTACCGGCGGGGGGGCCAAACTGCCCGGTATTACGGACTTGGCCAAGAGCACCCTTAAATTATCAGCTCAAATCGGTTGCGCCTCCGCGGAGGAATGGGCCGGGGATGGTTTTACCGAGACCCTGGAAGATCCGGAATTTGCGACGGTTATGGGTCTTATTCTGGGTGGGGCGGAAAAAGAGGGCTGGCTGGGCCGGGAGAAGGAAGGTTGGTCTTTGGGAAGGTTATTCAAGTATTTTAAACCCTAATATGAAAAAAAATAGGCGAAGAGCGAGAAAACAGACAAAGGAACCATCCAGTGCCCCGATTGCGCGCATTAAGGTAGTGGGCGTCGGCGGCGGCGGCGGCAATGCGGTTTCGCGCATGAACAAGGACTTCACCCGCGGAGTGGAGTTTATCGCCATCAATACCGACCACCAGGACCTGGATTATTGCGATGTTCGCCACAAGCTTTATATAGGCAAAAATCTGACCAAGGGTTTGGGTACCGGCATGAATCCGGATCTCGGCCGTCAGGCGGGGGAAGAAAATCGTTCCGAAATCGCGGAAGCGGTCAAGGACTCGGATATAGTTTTCGTTACCGCGGGACTTGGTGGGGGCACCGGCACGGGCGTTTCCCCGATCGTGGCGGAAGCGGCCAAGCAGGCGGGCGCACTCACCTTGGCTTTTGTAACCAAGCCCTTTACCTTCGAGGGAACTCAACGCCAACGTATCGCGGAGGACGGCATTTTGAAACTTAAAGACAAGGTGGATGCACTCATAGTTGTCCCGAACGATCGTATTTTTACTGTAATCAGCAAGGATACATCCGTTATTAAAGCGTTTGAGGCGATAGACGACGTGATGAAAACCGCCTTGCGCGGTTTGGTGGAATTCATCGTTACCCCCGGTATTATCAACGTGGATTTTGCGGACGTGCGTACGGTTATAAAAGATGCCGGTTCCGCGATTGTGGGTATCGGCATAGCCAGCGGTCAGGAGCGGGCGGTAAACGCCGTAAATCAGGCCCTAAGCTCACCGCTTTTGGAGGTCAGCCCGGAAGGCGCACATGGCGTGCTTTTAGGTATCTCGGGCGGAAAGGATCTCAAGATGACCGAAATAAACGACGCGGCCAAGATCGTGGCGCAGACCGTAGATCCGGGCGCGAAGATAATTTTTGGGGCCTATCACGATAAACATCTCCGACCGGGCCAACTCAAGATAACCCTTATTGCCACCGGCTTCCAACAAAACAACCAGAACAATTCTTTATTCGGGGATCGATTAAGCGCGGATGCCAAGCAACCGTTTTTGTCCGTGCCCAAGATGTCCGCCTATCAAACCTTTGAAGATCTAAAGCAGAAAGCGGAAGAAGATAAGGTGGAAAATGTCGCCAAAACATCCGCCAAACTCAATTCCGAGGGAGAGGGTCCAGAAACAAGATCCGACAAGAGTAAGAACCTGCCGCCCAAAAAGACCGACAGCGACGCTTGGGACATACCCACGTTTTTAAGACGTAAAAAGAAGTAGAGTAAGCACCAAATTCC
>JAZDLT010000007.1:0-26806 GCA_043801735.1 Candidatus Liptonbacteria bacterium
CATAAAGGGAAAGCCAGCTCTCTGGGGGGCTGGCTTTTTCCAAATTCGTCGTCGCGCCTCCGCGCGCTAGTTTTGCCGGTTGCCCCGCCCGCCGGGGCTGCCTAGCAACATCCAGAACACCAGCGCGTAGAGGCAAGCCACGACCAAGGCGTATACCGAGAGGGCAAACAAGATACGCATGCGCTCACCTCCTGCTGAAATTAGATTGCGCCCTCTTGTCTAAAAGGTCAATCTCATTTGATTATCGGCCAATCTTTCCTTATAATATGCCCGTTTAAATATATCTGCTATGTCTGCCGAAAAAGAAACACATCTCGAAGAAATAGTCGGGGAAGCGGGGGCGGCTCCCGAAACTCACGCCGTTCAGGAAGAGCATGGCGGCGGGATACACATATCCCTTAAGGCCGAACCTATCTTTCATATCGGTTCATACGCCATAACCAACGCTTTGATTTTGGCTACCTTGATACTGGTTCTGTTTTCGGCCATAGCCATATCTGCCCGCAAGCGGCTGAAACTGGTGCCGGGCGGACTACAGAACCTTTTTGAGGCCTTTATGGAATTCATACTGGATATGATGGACTCCGTTTTGGGCGACCGGCACAAGTCCGAAAAATATCTGCCACTCATAGCGACTATTTTTCTTTTCGTGATGTTCTCCAACTGGTTCGGACTCCTGCCGGGCGTGGGCTCCATTATGTTTTACGGCGCGGAGACGGTTCCCCTTCTGCGCGCGCCCTCCGCCGACCTTAATTTTACCCTTGCGCTTGCGGTGATTACGGTTCTGACCGTGAATCTGTTCGGGGCTTTCGCCATCGGCGCCTTCCGCTACGCGGGCAAGTTTTTTAACTTCCGCGATCCCATTGGTTTCTTTGTGGGTATCATTGAATTGGTTTCGGAGGGTGCGCGCATGATTTCTTTCTCCTTCCGTCTTTTCGGAAATATCTTTGCGGGGGAGGTATTGCTGACCATCGTGGCCTTCCTGACCCCATATCTGGTGCCGCTGCCTTTTCTTTTTTTGGAGGTTTTCGTGGGTGCGGTGCAAGCCCTGATTTTCTCCATGCTCGCCCTGGTATTTATCGCCATCGCCATAACCGACCATCACGGCCCGGAAGATGCCGGACACGCGACTGCTGCCCATTAAAAGTCATCCTCACTTAAACAAGCGATTACGGTGATCAAAATATCATCCTTGGTATCTCTGCGGGCTACCAAAAAATGGCCCCGTGTCCTTCCCTAATAATTTGTAAAAATGCTTTGGAGCTGATAGAATATGCCCACTTTACAACGAATCCGCGAATTTGCCGATGCAAATGAAGTTCTGGCGGGCAAATTCGCATGCATTCGTCCGGACGAGCTGGCATCGCGAAGACAAAGGTCGTAAACACCAAAAAGAAACAAACGATATGGAAATGGAAACAGTGCGCCTCTTGGCAACCATGGGCACCATCATGATCGGAACCATCGCCCCGGCTATCGCCATCGGCTGGATTGGTTCCCGCGCCGCGGATGCCATCGGTCGTAATCCGGAAGCGGCCTCCAAGGTCCAGACCGCGATGATTCTGTCCGCGGCTTTCGCGGAAGCCATCGCTATCTATGCCTTGGTCACCGCCCTCATCATTAAGTTCGTCTAAATAGCAAAGGGCAAATAGCGGATGGCTAATGGTCAAACCATAAGCTATTGGCTATTAACTATAAGCCAAATTATGTCAGATTTAATTCATCAACTGGGCGTGGACTGGCGGCTATTTTTGAGCCAGGCCGCCAATTTTCTGATTCTCCTTGTGGTTTTGCGCATATTCGCGTACAAGCCGATCTTGCAGTTATTGCACGAGAGAAAAAGGAAGATAGAAGAAGGCCTGGCCAAAGCGGCAGAGGCGGACCAGAAGTTGGCGGAGGTAAACGAAATAGCCGTTCATAGAATGAAGGAGGCCGACCAACAGGCGTTGGAGATCCTGCGCCAAACGGAAATAAAAGCCAAAGAGTTGGAGCTTCAGCTTCTGGAGCAAGCCAAACAAAAGGAAGCGGACCTTCTTCGAAACACGGAGATGATAATCGCCGGCAAGGCGGAAAAAGCCCGTCAGGAAATACATAAAAGCGCGGTGGATCTGGTTAGGGCCGCATTGGTCAAAACGGTGGAACTTGATCCCGGGGCGATAGACGAAAAACTCATTGCGGAGGCGGCTAAGCAGAAAATAAACCTGCCATGAAGTACCGACCGAAAATTTACGCCAGCGCCCTCGCCGAAATAGCCGGCGGAAAAATATCTGCGGAAAGGGAAAGTGGGGTGATTGAGAAGTTTCTGGAACTGGTCGGTAAAAACGGGGATACCGCTTCCCTGCCCAAGATAATCGCCGCCACCGAAAAAATTCTACGGGCAAAAGACGGGATAAGAAGGGTTGTTTTGGAAAGCGCCCGGGAACTGTCCCCGGGGCAGAAGAAATCCCTTTTGGACTTGGTGCGCGAAGACGATTTGATTGAAGAAAAAATAAATCCGGACCTGATCGCGGGAGTCAAGGTAACGGTGGACGAAGAAAGGCAGTTGGACTTTTCCCTGCGTCGCAAACTAGACAGATTATTCCACTACTAAACATGTCGTACGAAATCATAGAAAAAATAAAGCGTGAGATAGGCGGCTTTCAGGATAAACCGGAGTGGGAAACGGTCGGCAAGGTCATAGAGGTCGGAGACGGCATTGTGAAGATTACCGGCCTGCACCAGGCCGTGAGTCAGGAACTCCTTTCCATTGAAACGGAGGAGGGTCCGCGGCGCGCACTAGCTCTCAATCTGGAAGAGGAGACCATTGGTGCGTTGGTTTTAGATGATTATCTCGCAATCAAGACGGACGATCTCGTACGGGGAACCGGCACGGTTCTTTCCATAGAAACCGGCGATGAGCTCATCGGGCGCGTAGTGGACCCGCTGGGACAGGCGCTGGACGGCAAGGGACCCATCTTTGCCAAGGGCAAGGCAGCGGCACGTTATAATTTGGAAACTAAAGCCCCCTCGGTTCTGGAGCGCGAATCGGTCAACACCCCCCTTCACACCGGAGTTAAAAGCATTGACTCCATGATCCCCATCGGCCGCGGCCAGCGCGAACTTATTATCGGTGATCGCCAAACCGGCAAGACCGCCTTGGCACTCGACGCCATCATCAACCAGGGACAGGACGGGGGCTCGCCCGCCAAAGCCGGCGCGGAGGCGGGTCGGCGCACACCCATTTGCATATATGTAGCCGTAGGCCAGAAAGAATCCAAGATAGCCAAGATTGTGGAAACTCTGCGCACAAGCGGTGCCCTGAAATATACCATTGTGGTTTCCGCGCCCGCCTCTTCCCCCGCCTCCATGTGGTACTTGGCTCCTTTTGCGGGCTGCGCCATCGGTGAGTATTTCCGCGACAAGGGCGAGGATGCGCTGGTGGTCTACGACGACCTATCCAAGCATGCCTGGGCCTATCGCCAGATTTCACTACTTCTCCGTCGTCCTCCCGGCCGCGAAGCATATCCGGGCGACGTGTTCTACCTGCATTCCCGCCTTTTGGAGCGGGCCGCCAAGATGTCCAAGGAAAAGGGCGGGGGTTCGCTTACCGCGCTACCCATCATCGAAACCCAACTGGGAGACATCTCGGCCTATATTCCGACCAATGTCATTTCCATCACGGACGGACAGATATTCCTGGAGAGCGACCTGTTCTATCAAGGCATCCGACCGGCGGTAAACGTAGGCCTTTCCGTTTCGCGCGTGGGTTCCGCCGCCCAGACCAAGGCCATGAAAAAAGTGGCGGGCAAGCTGCGTTTGACGCTCGCTCAATTCCGGGAATTACAGGCCTTCGTGCAATTCGCATCGGACGTGGACGAGGCCACCAAGAAACGCATTCACCAGGGACAGCTGATGACCGAAATATTAAAGCAAGACGATCTGGCTCCGATTTCTTTCGAATACCAAATAGCAACTTTCTACGCGGCCCTGAACGGTCACTTTGACACGATTGCGCTCGAAGAGGTCAAGAAAGCCGAGAAGCTTTTCGTGGAATATATGAAGAGGTTCCATGAAGAGGACGTGCTCTCCCCCATTCGTGACAGCGGACAGGTCGGTGAGGAGGTGGAAACCGCCCTCAAGACGGCCATCGGAAGATTCCTGGAAACGATAAAATCCTAGGTTGTGTTAAGAATTCCTTTATAAGTCATATATAAGTCATAGGTTATTAGTTATAAGTTAACCCCATGGATTCTCTCCAAAACATAAAACGGCGCATAAGAGGTATAGGCAACATCAACCAGATAACCAAGGCGATGGAGTTGGTGGCGGCCACCAAGATGAGACGCAGTCAGGAGATTGCGCTTTCTTCCCGCCCCTATGCTTTTGCCGCGTTGGACTTCCTGGCTACGCTTTCCCAATTGGACGGGGTAAAAATGCCGGCTATTCTAGAGCAGAGAACCATCCATAAAAAACTGGTGGTCTTGGTTACTTCCGACAAGGGCTTGTGCGGATCCTTTAATAGCGCCATTATTCGGGAATTTGAGCGCTTCCTCAAAAAAAGCGGCATATCTCTTAAAGACCCTGCCTATGTGTTTATGGCCATTGGCCAGAAGGCGGGACAGTATCTGGAGCGCCGCACTGAAAACCTGGCGGGCAAGTTCACGCGCGTGGGCGACTACACCAGCCCGGAGCAGATCCGGACGGTGGCAGACAAGGTGATTGAGGGATTTTTAAAAAAAGAGTGGGACGAGGTTATGGTTTTTTCGACCCGATTTCGCAGCGCCCTAAAGCAGGATGTTTTAACCAGGAAGATACTCCCGGTCAGCTTCGAGAACCTGAAGAGGACCGCGCAAGACATAGTTCCCGAAACCGGCAAGTTCGCGGAAATGGCGCGGGAAGGCGGAACACTTATCCACGCGGCCAAAGAAGAGGTTAAGGAGTATTTGATCGAGCCCTCGCCGGAGATAATTCTGAACGAATTGGGTATGCATCTGGTTCTGATGGAAATATATCACCTGATTCTGGAGGCAAACGCCTCCGAGCATGCCGCCCGGCGCGTGGCCATGAAGAACGCTTCCGACAATGCGGAGGGCCTAGCGGCCGACCTGACCCTGACCTACAATAAGTCCCGCCAGGCAGCCATCACCAAGGAAATCATAGAAATAACCGCCGGCGCGGAAGCCATGTAGGCCAACCGATACCAATATGCCAATAGATACCAATTACACGAATCGGGATCCTGTGCCCATAAATAGTCGCGTTACGGGATTGGCATTATTGGCAAATTAGCATATTCGCACCAAACAAAAATGAAAACCCACACAGCAGGCAAAATCGGCAAAATAGTTCAAATCATCGGTCCGGTCGTGGACGTGGAATATTCGGCCGGAACAACTCTACCGGCTATTTATAATGCCCTGGAGATTGAAAGGAGGGACCATGAACCCTTAACCCTGGAGGTGGTAAAACATCTGGAGCCGGGTAAGTTGCGCGCCATCGCCCTCGAGTCCACCGACGGCCTGAAACGCGGCGAGGAAGTTAAAGATACCGGCAAAATGATCGAGGTGCCGGTCGGTCAGGAGGTTATGGGTAACCTGTTTGACGTGTTAGGTAGGCCGCTTACCAATCCGCCCGCTGGCGGACGACACAAGTTCACCAAGTTCGCGCCGATTCACCGACCCGCTCCGCCTTTAACGGAGCAGTCCACCAAGACCGAGGTGTTCGAAACCGGCCTTAAGGTCATCGACTTGATCTGCCCCTTCATTAAGGGAGGTAAGGTGGGTCTTTTCGGAGGCGCGGGCGTAGGCAAGACCGTATTGCTTCAGGAACTTATCCGCAACGTCGCGGAAGAAGGCGGCGGCGCCTCTGTTTTCGCGGGCGTAGGCGAAAGAACCCGGGAAGGCAACGACCTCTACCGCGAGATGACCGAGTCCGGAGTTATCAGTAAGACCGCCATGGTCTTCGGGCAGATGAATGAAGTGCCGGGAGCCCGCGCGCGCGTAGCTTTGACCGCACTTACTATGGCGGAATACTTCCGCGACGAGGAGCGCCGCAACGTACTGCTTTTCATAGACAACATTTTCCGTTTCTCCCAGGCCGGCTCGGAGGTTTCTACCCTCTTGGGCCGCATGCCTTCCGCAGTGGGCTATCAACCGACTCTGGCAACCGAGATGGCGGAATTACAGGAAAGAATTACTTCCACTCAAAAGGGTTCCATTACTTCCGTGCAAGCCGTTTACGTTCCGGCGGATGACATCACCGACCCCGCTCCGGCTACCGCATTTGCTCACCTTGACTCCACCATCGTCTTGTCCCGCGCGCTTACCGAAATCGGTATTTACCCGGCGGTAGACCCATTGGCGTCGAGTTCGAACGCCCTTACGCCCAAAATTGTGGGTCAAGAACACTACGACGTGGCGCGCGAAGTCCAGAAAACCCTTCAGCACTACAAGGAATTGCAGGATATTATTGCGATTCTGGGCATAGAAGAACTGTCCGAGTCCGACCGCTTGACCGTGAACCGCGCGCGCAAGATTCAGCGTTTCCTTTCCCAGCCGTTCTTCGTGGCGGAAACCTTCACTGGCCGTTCCGGCAAGTATGTGAAATTGGAAGATACCGTGCGCGGCTTCCGCGAGATATTGGAAGGCAAGCACGACGATCTACCGGAAGACAACTTCTATATGAAGGGCGACATTAGCGAAGTGGCTAATAGCTAATGGCTTATGGCTTTTAGGTTTGAAAATCTAGAAATATGGAAGTTGGCTATAGAATACGCTGATGAACTGTACGACGTCGCATCACATTTTCCACCGGAAGAAAAATTTGCATTAACAGATCAACTTAAAAGGGCGGTTGTATCAATATCAAATAATATTGCAGAGGGATCAGGATCTGCTACGACTAAAAATTTTTCTTCATTTCTAGATATAAGTATCAAGTCTACGCTGGAAACGGTAAATATACTTTACTTCGCGGAAAAGAGAAAATATATAATAGAATCACAGCGACAAAAATTATATCTTAAAGCGGAGCTACTGATTAAAAAAATTCGAGCATTTAAAAAAACCATTAGCTATTAGCAATAAGCCATATGCGATTAAGCGTTTATTCCCTAAAAAAGGTTCTCTACCAGGGTGAGGCATCTTCCATCAACTGCAAGACCGCGCTTGGAGAGATTACCATCCTGAATAATCATCGACCGCTTCTTTCCGTGCTCAAGGAGGGCGACATTGTTGTTCTGGACGGAAAGAAGCAGGAGCACTTTCTGCCCGTAAAATCCGGCTTTCTGGAAGTCAATAAGGAAAATCAGGTACGCATGATAGTGGAGGAGTAAGAACATACGATTCCTTGCCCCAAAAACATTCCGACATTCTATAGAATGTCGGAATGTTTTTTTGTTGGGTATCGGCCCGCCTTCCATCCGCTGCTTGCCGTAAATTATATTGACTTCTTATATATTTGACATACAATGTGGCCTAGCTACGAGGGACAGCTCAACAAGAAAGGGGGTTCCCTTGGCAAAGATGACGGCGAAGGAAGTTGCTTTTGTCCGGAACATGCGGGAGCTGGGTGTTTTGGAGGAAATTGCCGGGCACCGTCTACAGCAAGAAAACGGGGTGATCCTCGTAACTTGCGCGGATGGTGACCAATTCTCGGACATCTTCCGGCATCAGCAAGGGTTGATGAGCCGGAACGTCCGGGGACGCAATCGTATTCACGTCTTTAGCTGGAACGGCGGCCCATTGCGCATCGCGGCAAACTCCCCCGCCAACACGGATGGGAGCACTTTCGAGTTGGACGCAATTCAGGACATCCGGGACGCGAGCGCCATGAAGGGCATCCGGACGGTGGTACTCTGCGCCCATGCGCCTTGCGGCAAAGCGCATGCCCATAACGTGAGCGTGGAGGAGACCATTCGACTGCTCATTGCCGCCCAACGGCGCCTAAAGCAGGAGGTATCGGAGCTGACGGTAGCGGATTTTTTCCACGTCCGCTACCCGGACGACATGCGGGCACGGAGCTACTTCGTCAATGCCGAAAAGTGGGCGAAGCGGTTCGCTGCCCGCAACTAGTCGGGCGGAACAACCCAGGGCCCCACTCGAACAATCGTGTCCGAGTGGGGCCAAAAAATTTGCGAAGCGCGCGTTTTTCTGACAAAATATCCCTGTCCAAAATAAATATCAATAAAAAGCATGTCCCATCACTGCCAAGCGTTAATCCTGCACTGTATGGATTTCCGTTTAAGTGGAGCAATAAAAGAGTATATGGCCCAAAACGGTCTGATTAACAATTGCGACGTGGTATCGCTCGCGGGGGCCGCGAAAAATATCGTAAGCCCCCTATCTGAAAGCGACGCCGATCTCACTCTGCGCCAAATAGACATTTCCAAGAGATTGCATAATATTTCGGAAGTGATACTTATGAATCACACCGACTGCGGCGCCTACGGCGGGCGGGCGGCTTTTGCAAGCGACGAGGAAGAGGCAAGGCAACATCTGGCCGACATGGACCTGGCCGCAGAAAAAATAGTGGCAAAATTCCCGGAATTGAAAGTAAGAATCGTACTCGCAAAAATAGATCCGGAAGGAAAGATTTCCTTTGAGGAGCGCGGCTATTTCTCTCTGCCATCCGCATAGGTGCCCAAACTGATCTTAGCCACTGAAACCCCATACCGGTCCCTTCGGGGCGCTACGGGGCAGACCGCTTTATATTATTAACATGCTCATTTTGGCCATAGAGACAAGCTGCGACGAAACCGCCTTGGCATTGGTACGGGCCTCCGGCACGATTAAAACCGGTCCTTCGACAAGCTCAGGACGAGCACAAGGCCTCCCAAAATTCGAGATTCTAAAAGAGGAGATTGCCTCCCAGGTGGACATCCACCGGCCCTTCGGCGGCGTGGTCCCTAATCTGGCCAAACGCGAGCACCAGAAAAATTTGCCTCTATTGCTCGAGCAAATTTTTGGCAAAGAGCGTATAGCAAAGGGCAAGGGGCAGAACCACAAGCCACACGCCATAAGCCACACACTGTCGCTTCGCGACGTGGATGCCATCGCCGTCACAGTCGGCCCCGGCTTGGAGCCAGCTCTTTGGCAAGGTATTGTCTTCGCCCAAGAACTCGGCAAGAAATACAAAAAGCCCGTAATCGGGGTTAATCATCTAGAGGGACATCTCTACAGCTTTCTTTTGCCCAGAGAGCAAAAGAGAATTATGAATTACGAATTAAGAATTAAGGGCAAGGAAAAATTTTCGGGCTCTATTCCTAATTCACAATTCCTAATTCCTAATTCCACTCCAATCTTCCCCGCCGTCGCTCTTATCGTAAGCGGAGGGCACACTATTCTTCTCTCGGTAAAAAATATCAAAAGCTGGAAGCGCCTGGGAGAGACCAGGGACGATGCCGCGGGAGAGGCCTTCGACAAGGTGGCGCGTATTTTGAAACTTCCCTATCCGGGCGGGCCGGAAATACAGAAGCTGGTGGAAAAATTACCCAAGAATTGGAAAGATAAGATAAACTTCCCCCGCCCGATGCTAAATAATAAGGATTATGATTTCAGTTTCTCGGGACTAAAAACAGCGGTGCTTTACTACATGAGGGACAAAGGATATAGCTATTCGGGCATAGCCACTGGGGTTAAAAATAAAATCCTAAATCCTATACCCAAAACCCTATTGGCCAGTGTCGCCGGTGCCTTCTCCGCCGCCGCTACGGATGTATTGGTCAAAAAGACCATGCGGGCGGCGGCGGACCGGAAAGCAAAGTCCGTCCTGCTTTCCGGTGGCGTGGCGGCGAACAGGATGCTGCGCGAAAGATTAGGTCGGGAGGCGGGCAAAAACGGCATGAGGTTTTTCGTGGCGGAACATAAATACAATACGGATAACGCAGTCATGATCGCGGTTGCGGGCTATATGAATATTTTGCGCAAAAAGAAGCCTGCCCGTCCGAAGCTCGGTAGCGAAGGAGGGCTCAAGCTGGAAGCGGACGGGCTGATGAGTATTTAAGATTGACTGTTTTTGTAATCCGCGCATAATCTAGTCAGAAACACTGGCCCTAAATCCCAAGGAAAGGAGGTTGGCCATGTGGCGAGTAAGGTTGGCTGCACGTTGGAGCGTGTTCATAGTAATGGAGAGCCTGGCCGAACTCCGTGATTCGGGTTTCTCCCGGAATGGATGGGTTGTTCTTGTCCATGTCCTGTTCGTGGGACCGCCCAGCCTGTTCTATTTCGTGTGCACTGGATGCTACCCCAGTAAGTATGGTGGTTACTACCGTTTCTACCGCACCGAAAAGGACCGGGATGCAATCGTGCGTATGAGCCGGGACTGTCCCCCGGAAGAAACTCTGGTCACATACGCGCGAGGTCTCCCTAGAATACCCAAAGGGAGAAGCGTGATCCACAGGACATTGATCGGCATGCACGTTCCTTCCTGCGAGTACTGCAGAGAGACGTGCCGAAGGGTGTGGGCAGACAGAGATGAGTAACTCCGCCCGCGGTCCAAAATGACCCCGGGCGGAAAACTCTTTTAAAATAAGGCAAAATCGGATAAAATGGTCATATCTTAACCAATGGGGCCGCACTATGAACATAAAGACATAGAGTCCGAGATATACCAGAAGTGGGAGGAGTCCGGCTGTTTTAATCCCGACAATCTGCTTCCGGTCGGCGTGGGGCGTATAGCTAATGGCAAAGGGCAAGGCCACAAGCCATTGGCCACGCGCCATAAGCCATTTTCCATAATCATGCCTCCCCCGAACGCGAACGGCTCCCTGCATATGGGACACGCGGTTTTCGTTACCCTGCAGGACATCATGACCCGTTACTGGCGGATGAAGGGACGCAAAACCCTATGGCTTCCCGGAGCGGACCACGCCGGGTTTGAAACCCAAACCGTATTCGATAAAAAACTGGACAAGGAAGGACGCAACCGCTTCGCAATAGACCGTGAAACGCTCTGGCAAGAGATATGGGATTTCACCCAAACAAACAAAAAAGTAATGGAGGGCCAGCTTCGCAAACTGGGCGCCTCCTGTGATTGGTCCCGAGAGACATTCACTCTCGATCCGCGCATAGTTGAAGGAGTTTATGAGACCTTCGAACGAATGCATAGGGACGGATTGATTTACCGTGCCTTCCGGGTGGTCAACTGGTGCCCCAAGCACCGCACCGCCCTTTCTGACTTGGAGGTCAAGTACGTGGAACGGGTAGACCCGCTCTACTTTATAAAATATGGCCCGCTTACGCTTGCAACCGTGCGCCCGGAAACCAAGTTCGGAGATACTGCGCTTGCGGTCAACCCCAAGGATAAGCGCTATAAAAAATACATCGGGCGAGAAATCGAGGCGGCGGGGATATTGGGCAAGCTTAAATTCAAAGTAATCGGCGACGAAGTGGTAGATCCAAAATTCGGCACGGGCGTGGTCAAGGTAACCCCCGCGCACGATGCCGTGGATTTTGAAATATGGAAGCGGCACGAAAAGGAAATTGCGGGACCGAAAATCATCATTGACGAAAGCGGCCGGCTCACGGGCGAGGTGGGAGAGTTTAAGGGACTGAAGGTGGCGGAAGCTCGCACAAAAGTTGCCGAGAAAATGCAAGAAATCGGAATTCTCTTAAAAGTGGACCCGGCATACAAACACCAGGTCGCCACCTGCTATAAGTGCAACTCTACGCTAGAACCCCTACCCAAGCCGCAATGGTTCGTGAAAATGGAACCCCTGGCCAAACCCGCCATAGCCGCCGCGGAGACGGGTAAGGTAAAGTTTTATCCGACAAGCTCCAAAAAGGTTTATCTCCATTGGCTCAAAAATATCCGGGACTGGAACATCTCCCGCCAGATTATCTGGGGCATACGTATCCCCGCCTGGTTTTGTCTGGACTGCGGCGAAGTCCTGATCAACGCCAAGGCCGACGCGCATTGGTATTTCGTACGCCACGGCGAAACGGAAGCCATGAAAAATAACATCGTGAATGGGTGGCAGGATTCGCCCCTGAACGAAACCGGTCGCAAGCAAGCCGAAGCGCACGGCATGGAGTTCAAAAACAAGAAAATCGACCTCGTTATATCTTCCGATCTGGCGCGCTCCCGGGAAACCGCGGAGATAATTTCGCGCGCAACGGGAGCCAAAATTATTCCGGATCCGGAATTGCGGGAGAGAAACTGGGGTGTGTTAGAAGGTATGGATAAATCCGAAAGAGACCTGCACCACCACGATTTGTCATACAGCTACGAAGGCAAACCCCAAAACGGAGAAAGTTTGAAGGAATTGGAAACCAGGGCCTGGCGGGCTTTCCAAAAATATCTAAAACTATATCCCGACAAAAATATTGTTTTTGCGATCCATGGCGGACCCATCCGCCTCATAATGGGCAAGTTGAAAAAATGGTCCCTGGAAGAAGTTTTGCGCTACTACCCCTTGCCCCAAGAAACTGTTACGCTCGACTTTTACAAACCCTGCCCTAAGTGCAAAAACAGGATATACGAGCAGGACCCGGATGTTTTTGATACTTGGTTCTCTTCGGGACAATGGCCTTATCTTACTTTGCTGGCGCAAGGCAAGATAACGAAACATGAAACGCGCAACGCAAAGCATAAAAATCAAGGACTTGAAACCAGTAAGGATTTTGAGAACTTCTACCCGACCGATGTGATGGAAACCGGTTATGACATCCTTTTCTTCTGGGTCGCGCGCATGGTCATGCTGGGACTTTACCGCACCGGCAAAATTCCCTTCAAAAACGTTTATCTGCACGGCATGGTGCGGGACAAAGACCGCCAAAAGATGTCCAAATCCAAGGGCAACGTGGTGGATCCCTTGGGGGTGGCGGAAGAATACGGCACGGACGCGGTACGCATGGCGCTTACCGTGGGAAACACCGCCGGCCAGGATGTTGTAATCTCGGAAGACAAGATCCGCGGCTACCGCAACTTCGCGACCAAGCTCTGGAATGTCGCCCGCTTCGTGCTAATGCAAAAGGATAAAGCGGATGGAGTTGGTTTGAATAAAATCATAATTTCCGCGCGCGATAAAAAGATACTGGCGCAGGCCATTAAAATAAAGCAAAAGGCGGGGAAGCATATCGAAAATTTCCAATTTCATCTGGCGGCGGAGACCGCCTATCACTACATCTGGCACACTTTTGCGGACAAGATTATAGAGGAGGCCAAACCCCGCCTCCAGAGCGAGAAACGCACGGAGCGAGAATCCGCTTACCTGACGATTCTCCACATTCTGCGCGAAAGCTTGATTATGCTTCACCCCTTTATGCCCTTCCTGACCGAGCATATTTACCAGCAACTCCCCGCTTCCGCCAAAAAGTCCGATCTCCTCGTAACGGAAAAGTGGACGGAAAAGTGGTAGCTTGGCCCCTTCTTTTCCTTCGCCTGCTCAATTCCCCCTCATAGGACAATTCTATGGAATTGTCCTATGAGGGGATGCGAGGAAGAGAGAGCGCGGGAACGAGAGCGCAAAGACGAAAGGGTGCGGAGAGGAAGAAGAGCATAGGTGCGCCGCAAGAGTGGAGAGCTTGGCGCGCCGCACGCGGGCGCGGCGCGGACGGAAAAAAGAAAAGATCGGGTAGGGCGAAGATGGCTCCGATTGTGGTAAAATAAAATCGCATGACAATAGTTTTACCTTGCGTTTTGGCGCTTCTGCCTGGATTTATCTGGCTAATTTTTTACCTTTCCGAGGACTCTCACCAAGAACCGAAAGTTCTGGTGGCGCTGACTTTTATAAGCGGCGTTGCCTCTGCTTTTGTGGCTCTTCTAATCCAATATCTGCTCAATAAGTCCGGTTTAACCGGCAGTCCCATTCAACTTGGCAGCGGCGAGGGCCTGGCGCTTCGCTTCATTCTGTCTTTGCTAATTTTTTCCATGGTGGAGGAGTTGGTTAAGTTCGGAGCGGCCTATTTGGTTATCAGCAAAAGCAAAGAGTTCAATCAGCCCATTGATGCGATGGTATATCTTGTAATCGCCGCCTTGGGCTTTGCCACTGTGGAAAATTTCGGGGCAACTTTTATGGGTAAGACCCTCCCTCCCCTGCCCGTCATTATAGAGACCCTGGCCTTACGCTTCATCGGAGCAACCCTGCTGCACACCCTAAGTTCCGGACTTTTGGGATATTACTGGGCAATGAGTATCCGTCACTTCAAAACCGTATCTCTGCTGCTCTTTGGAATCGTGGCGGCTACCTTGTTGCACGCCGGATTTAACTATCTTATAATCAGACACGAGAATATATTCTACTGGCTGGCTTTCGTCGTCTTGGGCGGGTTCCTGACCTTGAACGATTTTGAGAAACTTAAGCAAAAGGCCATTTGATACAACTTATAATACATAATTTATAATCAATAATATGGACTCAAACGAGGAAAAATTTTTCGAGAACCTGGCGCGGGGACGCAAGGTGGAGGTGGAGATGGAAGAACCGGAAGAGAATGGGCCGGAAGTGGAGTTGGCTAGGGCCGGTTCTCCCACTATTACCCGCGAACGACCGCTGGCCAAAAAAATGGAGATAGAGGAACCCATAAGCGGAGAGCCAGAAGGTCAGCTTACCATAGACGTGTATCAAACCCCGGAGGATATCATCATTGAGTCCGCGATTGCGGGCGTAAAACCGGAAGATATAGACATAGACGTAACTTCGGACTCGGTTTCCATCCGAGGGGCGCGGCGGCGAGAACACAAAATCAGGGATGAGGATTACTTTTATCAGGAATGTTATTGGGGCCGTTTCTCCCGCTCCGTAATTTTGCCGCAAGAAATAGATCCGGAGAATGCCTCTGTTTCCTTCAAAAATGGGGTGTTAACCGTAAAGCTTCCCAAGCTGAACCGCCGCAAGTCCCGCAAGCTAAAAATCAAGTTTGAGTAGTTTTTGCTAATAACGCGAATCAAAACTCCCTTGCATTGAGACGTAAGTTGGGGTACTATGGGGTGCGATTCGGTCATTCGCATTATTAAACAAAATTAGCTCCGCCGGTTGGCGGAGTTCGCGACTACTCACATGAGACAATGTTCCAAGTGCGGTAAGGGTTCCATAATAAGGGGTTCGCGCAAGCTTTTGCGCGGGCATTACAACCCCACCGGCACCTCCCGCAAATATCCCAACCTGCAATACGCCAAGATGGATGGTTCCCGCAAGCTTGTGTGCGTACAGTGCATCAAGTCCATGGGCAAGCCCGCTCGCAAGATTGCCCCGAAGAAGCCCAAGAAGAAGGCAACTTAGCATAGGGCAGATAGCTTATGGCTTAGGAGGGTATACGGCAGACAACAATCAAAATGGCGTTTAGATTCGAAAGCTTGGAAATCTGGAAGTCGGCTATTGTATGCCGAAAAGCTTTATAAATTAGCCGCGACTTTTCCACCCGAAGAAAGACATGCCCTAGTAGAGCGGAACTACTAACCAAGCAGATTCGAGCCTTCAGAAACTCTTTACCTGATTAACCATATGCTATAAGCTATAAGCCACTAGCAAAGTACGGGCTGTCGTATAATGGTAGTATTTGCGCATGGGGTGCGTAAGGCCCGGGTCCGATTCCCGGCAGCCCGACGAATGAAATGAGGAGGGCTTTTGCGCCCATCCAAAGCCATATTGAGTGGGGCGAGGGAGGGCAGCCCGACAGATTCCGGTCTGCATATGTTGAGAATCGCGATTCGCTCGCTCCAGCGGCGTGCGATCGCTGCTTCTCGGCGGCAAAACTCGCTAAGCGAGACCAATCTTTTGCCGCCTGCGAAAGCTTCTCAAAATATGCATACCTCCACCCCCGAAAGATAATCTTATCTTCTGCTGAAAAATCACCTATGCCTCGCCGTCTGCACGTCTGCGACATACCCTTTCGGCATAAAGATCTCCACAAGCTGGAAATAATAAACCGCGTTATCCGCAACACAGAAAACAGCCCTCGGGCTGTTTTCTGTATGGTGGGTTAAATTACTTCGCGTCAATGGCCGTCCAGCCCCGGCTGGTCTGTATGCTCCAATACCACACCTCGCCGTCCGGACCGTACATCATTTCCACCGAGATAATAGGTATGGTTTCGTTGCCCGGAATCTTCCGGAATCTGGCAATAGCTTCTTTGGAGGTGATGGTGTCTTGAGGTAGTTCCCCGCCCTGTTCTGTGAGGGGGAATTCCTGCACGGAGGCGATTTGGCGATTACGCACGCTCACCCGGTAGGCCAGTCCTTTTTTGTCCGGAGACACAAAGACGGAATCCCAGTCGTCCGAGCGCCCCGTCACGCCGGTTTTGTTGGGATAAGAAGTCAAACGATGCAGCTTGGCTTGGGCGTCCCATTGCTGCGCCGCGAGAAGCGCGATATCGTAAGCATTGCGGTTGGACATCAAATTCGCGTCCGGATCCGGTATCTCTCTATGAAGCGGACCGGGCAAAGAACCCGTCCACCACAATATAAAGAACGCTATCAAAATTAATACTCCTATAAGGTATATTGTTTTTTTTCTGCCCAAGCCCCCAAAGAAGTTTTTTATGGCGCTCCCCGCGGAGATAAGCGCGGCTCCGGCGGCGGCTGTCGCACCCTTTACAACCTCAACCTTCCCCGGGGGCACACCCTCTTCTTTGTCTTGCTTCGTTATTCTAAACATAATTTTTTTATCTTTATCTCGACTCGCTCCTTTATTTTAACATCCTCCCGCACAAAGTTCCAAACTGGAGCTGGCAGTGATGTTTGTTTTGGTATCATAGGTCGTTTCCGGGCAATTTTTAACTCCGGTTGCGCCGCCGGAAAACCAGTCCGCTTGGGCGCAAACTTTGTTGCGCCAGCGCAAGATATAAATGTCATTGGACAGCGCGTCCGCATTCGGCCAACTTACACTAACCGTAATTTTTTGGGTGGAAGGGTCATCGTTGGCGGCGTTATAAGAGTTCTCTATGTCACGGCTGGCGTCGCGGCTGACATCGTTCACCACAAGATAACGGGTGTAAGTTATGCCGTTTGCGGAAACATTCTCGTCCCCCGCGGTTACGATCCAGCGGGTGCTGGATGCCACGGGATAGTAATGCTGGGAGGACTTGGTTAGGTTGTAAATATTTTGCCACTTCTCCTCCGCCACGCTGCGCACCGCCTCCAGGGTTTCGTTCATTAATCCTTGTGCCACCCCCCGTTCGTTGGACACCCTGTTGCCGCGGATACTTACGATCACCATCTGCGCCGCCAGGCCGCCCAAGATCGCCAGGGCGGAAACAGCCAAAAGCAGTTCCATCAGAAGCTGGCCTCTTCTTGCGTATTTCTTGTCCGGGCAAAAGTTTTCCATTTTTTTAATTAATAAATTCCGCCGGAGGAGTTGACGTAGACGCTTTTGGTCTCGCCGGCGGGAGAGGACAAGGTAATGGTGGTGGTAGTGGAGTTGGTGGGCGCGCCGGTTATTTTTTCGAAAACAACCGTGGATGAGGCCGTCGGCGCCGAAAAAGATATGCCACCCGATAGATAATTCACGGTATCGGTTGCCATGGATAAATCTTCGTAATCGGTGGGTGTGGAAAATATCTCATAATAGTCGCTCGTGGAGTTGACGAAGCGTATGCCCCAGCGTAAACCGCTTTCCCCGGCCATGGCGCGCGCCTGGGTGTGTTTCAGATTAAAAGTTATCGTGTCCGCCGCGGAATCCAAGTCGGCGCTTCTGGATGTGTTGCTGTATATCGCAATCATACCCGCGGTGGTGATTGTAAGGATTGCCATGGTTATGATTATCTCGAGCAGAGTGAATCCTTTGCGGGTGCGATACATTGTCCGGGGCAAGTTATAAATATTTCCCGACCAGTTGGTAAATGGGCAGCAACACCGAAAACGCGATAGAGCCGATGATAAGACCCATAAAAAGCAGCATTAGCGGTTCGATAAAAGTAGTCAAATCCTTAAGGGTATTGTCCACCTCCTCGTCGTAAAATTCGGAAAAGGTTTTAAGAACGTGCTCCAGGGTGCCGGTGCGCTCGCCGACCGCAATCATGCTCAATAAGAGCTGCGGAAACAATCTGGGATACTCCGCAAGCGTGCGGGAGAGCGGCACGCCGTCTTTAATCTTTTTAAGAACCGTCAGGATGGCCTCCTCATAGTGCACGTTGCCCACCGCCTCCGCGGAAAGAGCGAGTGCCTCGGTGATGACCATGCCGCTTTGGATCAAACTACCAAGCGTGCGGGTAAAGCGGACTAGGGCGACTTTCTTGACTAATTCCCGCGCCACCGGAATGCGCAACATTACCTCCATAAAAAAGCGGCGACCGGCGGCGGTTCGGCGGAAGTAGATAAAAAACCACGCAAGCAGCGCAACTATCGCCAGATCCAGAATTGGACTCCAGGTCAGAATATCGCTTAACTTAAAAATAATCTGGGTCGTCCAGGGTAGTTCCGCCCCCGCGGCCTTGAAGGATTTGGCCAAGCGCGGCAGAACGAATATGAGCAGTACGGTTACCACGGCTATGCTGGAGATGAGGAGCATTACGGGGTAGGCCAAGGCGGAACGAACCTTGCGCACCAGACCGTACTCTTTGGACAGGTGTTGGGCCAGTTCGTCGAGAGTGGTATCCAGACGGCCGGAGGCCTCGCCCGCCCTCACCAGGCCCACACAGACGGGTGGAAATTGTTTTTTATAGGCGGCAAAAGTGGCGGAAAGCGGTTGGCCGTCTTGCAGGCGTAATTTCGCCTCGGTAAGTATTCTGCGGACTATTTCCTTGGTGGAGTCCTTGATGAGCACGTCCAGCCCCTCCAGAATGTTCAGTCCCGCCTTGATGGTGGCGGAAAGGTTGCGAACCATGACGATCCGGTCGGTGGCGCTTACCGTTTCAAAAAAAGTCGTTTTAAGGCCGCGGGAGCGCGCCACCACCTCATTGTCTCCCAAAACGGTGATGGGTATGAGTTCGTGCCGTTCCAAATACTCAATCACGGCCTGTTTATCCATGGCCTCATAGCGCCCGCGGCGCAGAGCTCCTGACTTATCTGATGCTTCGTAGGTGAAGTTGGGCATCGAATTAACTTATAACCAACAAATAACCACGGGGTTATAATTTTTTAGAATATTTTCGGCGCCGGTTGTTAGTTGTGAGTTGTTTGTCATCTGTTGATTCTGGTTGTCGGTTGTAGGTGGCCGGTGGTCGGTTACCCACTTGTTGTTTGTTGTAAGTTGTTAGTGGTAAGTCAGTAAAAACGCCTTGCTTTTTTACTCCCTGATGACCCTCAAGACCTCCTCAATGGTGGTGATGCCTTTCTCCACCTTCTCCAGACCGTTTACAAACATACCTTTCATGCCCTCTGCGGTGGCCTGTTTGCGGATTTCGTTCACGGGCGAGAGCTTCAAGACCAGTTCGCGAAGAGCGTCGCTCATGCAAAAAACCTCAAAGACGCCTATCTGTCCGCGGAAACCGGTATTGCTGCAAACACGGCAACCCTTGCCGCGGAAAAGGCGGTTGGGAACGGACTTGGGCTTGACCCCGGTCGTAACCGCGAGTTGGGCGGCCACCAGTTTTTTCATTTCCGGAGTAGTAGTATAGGACTCCACGCAAGAAGAACAGATTCGCCTCACCAAACGCTGGGCGATCACCACGTTTAAGGTGGAAGCCAAAAGAAAGGGCTGGGCGCCCATGTCCACGAAGCGGGGCAGGGCGCTCGGAGCATCGTTGGTATGAAGAGAGGAGAGCACCAGATGTCCGGTCAAGGCCGCGTGGATGGAGATATCCACGGTTTCGTTGTCGCGAATTTCACCGATCATAATGATGTCCGGGTTCTGACGCAATAAACTACGCAGGCCATTCGCGAAGGTAATGCCCGCTTTGACGTTCACCTGGGTCTGGTTAATGCGCGGCACCTCGTATTCAATCGGGTCCTCAATGGTGGTGATATTCACCTTGGGAGAGTTTAAAAGATGAAGGATGGCGTAGAGGGTGGTGGTTTTACCGTGTCCCGTCGGGCCGGTTACCAAAATCATGCCGTGGGGTTTTTCTATTTCTTTCATAATGGTTTGCGCATCGCCGGTGGAAAGCCCCAGTTCTTCCAAAGTGTAGGGACGATTGGAGCTTTTCAAGATACGCATTTCCACCTTCTCGCCGTAAAAAACCGGCATGATATTCACGCGGATGTCCACGTTGCCCTCTTCCATCTCAAACTTCATGCGACCGTCCTGGGGCATGCGGTGTTCGTCTATAAGCAAATTGGTCAATACCTTCACCCGCGCGACCAATATCGGCGCGATGACTTTAGGCAAAGAGAGAACTTCCTGCATAATGCCGTCTATGCGGAAACGGATGAGCACTTCTTTAAGGAGGGGTTCAAAGTGGATATCGGAAGCCCCCAAGGAGACGGCATGCTCGATGACACTGTCCAGGATCGCCACAATCGGCACGGCCTCCGCCATTTTGGCTATGTCCGGTTCGCCTATCACCGAGAAGGACTTCTCGATGTTTTCCGCGATTATTTTATTGAACTCCTCCCCTATCTTTTTCTTGTACTGCTTCAAACCGAACTTCAAACTGGCGGGCGCGGCCAGATACGGCTCCGTCCAGGCGCCGAACTTTTCGCGCAAAAACTCTATGGTGTTGTAGTCCAGAGGATCGGCCATGGCGAGCTTGGCCAGCTTTTTTTCCGCGTCATATTCAAAGAGGACCACATTTCTGGTTTTGGCGTAGGCCTCCGGAATCATCTCCAGAACCTCCGGCGGAATAACCACCTTGCGCAAGTCCACCGTCTTGAGTTTCAGCTCCTGACTGAAAAGTTCCGTCGCGTAATCCTCCGGCAGATCGCCCCGGCCGATTAAGACATTTACCAAGCTCTGACCGGAGCGGATGGATTCCTCTCTCGCGGAAACGAAGGTCTCGTCCGTGATGAGACCGGATTTTTGGAGCACATTTTTAAGCTTGCTCTCCTTGAGATGCATTTCTTAAATTATACCACACCGCGGCGCGCTAGATGAACAAAACCCCCAAGCCCAAGGCGGAGATAATAAATTTACCGAACCAGAACGCCAAAAACCCGCAAATTATAAACGGCCAGCCCAGGGTAGTTAGCTCTTCTTTTAGGAAAACGCGGCGGGAAACAGAGATCAGGACGGTGCCCGGGAAAACCATCAAGACAAGAGCGATTATGCCCGGCCAGCCCGCGGCGAGTCCCGCCCAAAATCCCAGCTCCGTCTCCCCTTCCTCAAAAAACCTGCCGCGGTATTTCCGCAAGGAGCGCAAAAAAAGCCACAGGAGAAAGGAGGCAAACATTCCGATAAGCGTCCTTAGCCAGAAACGTCCGAAGGCGTAAAAAACAAAGTAGCCGGAGCCACCCTGAAAAACAGGTAACCGGCGAAGATATTCCGGCATGGGCGTTTCGTCCGGCAGAGGGGACTCCAAGAAGGCGCGGGTGAATTGGTCCCGGGACCACAAGTCGTATTGGGCGAAAGTAAGAAGCAGGGTGTAGCCGGCGGCAAAGAGAAGTCCCAGCCAAATCAGATACCAAATATTGCGGGGCAGATTTATCTTATCTCTCCTTAAATAAAGCCAGGCCGCCCAAAGGCAAGCCGCGGACCAGAAGATCCGCGGTAGCCAAACTATGAATTCTTTTGAGAACAATACTTCCGTCACTTTCGGCCCCTAGAAGTTGGTACCCGTACCCAAAATCTTGAGATTGGTACCCGCCTCGTAATAATTGTCATTATTGCCTCCGTCCTTGGTGCGCCGATTGTCATCTACCGTAAAGGCATCGCTTTCCAACTGGGCATCTATTTCAAAGGTGACGGTGTTCTCCCGGCAGGCGTAACGATAGACCAGCCCCGCGGAGGTTACTACGTCAAGGGCGCTTGCCCCGTAGGCGGCATCGTTGGTGGGATCAAGAGGCATGGCGGAGATGGGCGAGCCGCCCGGCAATCCGTCCAAGTTAACCGGGATCCAGCCACCGCCATCCGTAAAGGAACTGGAGGCGGAGGTAACCTGACTAGAAGTGCATGTAGAGCTACAGCCATCCAGGTCCGCATCCGTAATCAGGGAACTGCTCGGTGAACTGTAATAAATCTTATCGCTCGCCTCCCAGGCGGTACTGGCCTTGCAAGCCGCGTTTGAGGACGCGCCCGCCAGATAAGGCGTACTGGTGCTCGTAACATAAAGCGCGATAGCGGTCTTGAGAGTGGACAGATCGGACATGCGCTGGGAGTCACGCGACTTTTTAAGGGTTTCCGCCGGGTTAAGGACGAAAACGATTGCGACCGAAAGGATGGCAATAATGCCTATCGTAATAAGCAACTCTAAAAGGGTGAATCCTTTTTTATTTTGCTCCATTTTTTATATTGGACTTTTTACTTAATATCTTTAGACCTTTTACCTACGCACATATTGTAGCAAAACGGAGCGGGGGGGGTGTGGATAAGTCGCGGGGTCAATTTATAACATATAAAAAATAATTAATAATATATCCGGAAACCGATCCGATTTTTATGAATTATTAATCATCAATTATTTATTATTGGTTAGCCCAAGTGTTTCTTCACCGCTTCCACCACCTCCGCGATGGTGCTATTGATTTTGACGAAATAGTCCTTAACTCCCAACTGGGTGGCGCGGTCTATATCCGTCTGTTGCGCCAGATTGGAAAAAACCACCACGGGAATATTTTTCAGGTCCGGCTTACGGGCAACTTCCTCCAAATACCAGTAGCCGTCCCGATTGGGCAGCATCAGATCCAAAAGCACCACGTCCGGGTTTTCCGAGACGGTTTTGGCCAGCCCTTCTTCTCCGTCCAGGGCACGCACCACCTCTATGCCTTCTTGTCCCAATTTGACGGAGCAAACGCGGACGACCAGCTCGTCGTCCTCAATGTGTAAAACTTTTTTCTTGCTGCTTCCGGATTTGATCGTCATACGGTTCGGTCGGTTCGCCTATCCCGTTTCCTTATCTTAAACCACCCCTGCCCACAATCACAATAGCGTCAAATTGGCTTTCTTCCTCCAAAACAAGGTTGCTTCCCAGCTCGTACTTTTCGGAAAGCGCGCTGCTAAGCAGGCCGGCGTATTCCTTTTTGCTTTCTTTGATTTTCAGGACGGTCAGCTCCTCCGCAAGGGTAACATTGCCTATCGCGTCCACCTTAAAACCCGCGGCAAGAAGATGGTCGCGCAAAGCGGCTGCCCGGCCGGGAACGCCGGAACTGTTATAAACGGCGATCTTAATGGCGGACTTGTCCGGTTCCGTCGGCTCTATTGTATCTACTGGCGGAGTGGAGGTTGGGGTGCTGCTGGCTACCAGCTCCTCTGCGGTTGAAGTAGCCCCCGTAGCGGGTACGCTTTCCCCGGCGGGTGCGGGCGAAGTGGGAACTTCACTTCCCCCCTCCTCTTCTCCTTCCTCCCGCGGCGCGGGCGCGATCGTTATGCCCAATTTCTGGGCAACCTCTTCCAGGCTATCCATATCCAAACGGACGATGCGGGATTCCAATAGGGATTCTTCCAGAACAAAAGAGCGATTGATGGAGTCCGACAGAAATACGGCGGAATTCATGAAAATAGCGACAATAATCAATATGAAGAAAAACGTGGCCAGGGGGTAAACCAGCTTCTTGAACTCTATTTTCTTCAGTTGTTCGGCGTCAAGGTTGAATTTCATATTTTTTATTCGGCGGGAGAGGTGGAGCGGGTGTAGAGCCGGCCGACCAGATTCGCGCGCGAATCTCCTTCCCAATTTTCGTTCAGCGCGGAGATGTTTAAACCGCGCACGTGCGTGAAGTAAGGCAGGCGCTCGTGGCTTTTCAGATAATTAATCAAAGTGAGTATGTTGCCGTTCAAAGAGAAGTTGTAGTCCACAACCAATCCATCCCCATCGGCGCTCTCCTGGGGATTGCCGTAATTTATGGACTGCTGCAGGGAAACGTAGGCGGGCAGGGCCTCCATGGTGGAAACGAATTCGGAGATGTCGTCCACGGGCGGAAGCGCGCGGGCTATGATGTTTTCCGCGTCCCCCGTGCGCGCGAAGTCCTTGCGCAATTGGGCCACCGATTCGTTTTTGGTTTCCAAGATTTTCACGGAAATATGCTGTTCCTCCAAGGATCGGCTTAACTTTTCTATTTGGCTCTGAAAGAACATGATTATCCCGAGGGTCACCGCCAAAACCGCTACGGTCTTGCCGATATCTTTGGCCAATTTGATGAGGAGTTGTCTGTGGTCAAACATTTCCGTAATTTATTCGCTACTCCAGCGCGCCCGCGGGCAAAATCAGCGACTGGTCTTTGAGTTGGAAGGTGACCGAAAAAGATATTTTTTCCTTTTGGGCGGGATTGGTCAAGGGCATAATCACATCGGTCAGCCAGGACGATTCTTCCAGTGATTTCTTGAAGGCGTTCAATTGGGTGCGGTTTTCGGCCACGCCGCTCATGCTTATCAACGCCTCCAGGTTGGGGACGCTGAGGTTTACGATTTTTATGCCGGGCACCACGCGATTGCGCAATTCTTCCAAAAAACCGCTCCACCTTTCCATTTTGCGAACCAAGATCAGGGACTGCTCCGTCAGGTCGTTGAGCTGGGTGGCGCGCGCTTCCAAGGTGGCGGTATCCGCGGGCAGTGGTAACTCGCTCGTGGTCTGTAGTTGGCGGGCGGAGGTTTGAAACGCGGAGTTCAAGAAGGCCCAAACGCCTCCGTAAATCACCACGAAAAATACGGCCAGCGCCATGGTCATGGTGGACAGAAATTCCGTAAAAGCCACCGCCTTCTGGTTTTCGTAGGCCTCTTCCGTGCCGACCGGCATCAAGCTGACCATGCCGTCTTCGGCGCGCGCCAGAATCCCGCGCGTGGCCGCACCCAAGACCGCCGCGTAGCGGTTGGGCTCGGACTGGACTTCGGGACGCAGAGCATATTCCGCCTTAAGCGGCGCGGGCAGGACGGGGATGTTTAATATTTTTTTATCCAATCTGTCCTCTCCCCCGCCCACCAGAATCAGGGCGGATATGTCAATTTTCCCCTCCGCCTCGTAAAAATCAATCATTTTGGCGATTTCCAAGGACGAAGAGGCGGCTTCTGGAAATTTTTCCGCCGGCAAAAAGCGGGTAAACTGCACGGTTTTATTCCGCAAGAAAGAAACGGTGATGCCGCTCTGGGAGAAAAGCAGGAGCGCAAAGGCCTTGTCCGGCGCCGCCTCCACCACCCGATTAATGCTGACCGAAGGAAACTCAATGGCCACCATGCGCAAGTTGGCCGCCTTAAGCGCCGTGATATAACCGTTTATCACCGTTTTGGGGGCGGTAATCAGGAAGATGTTGTTTCGGGACTCTTCGGAGGAGGCGTGTTCCCAGTCCAAATACAGATTTTCGGGCGGGGCGGGGAGCTGGAAACCGACCGTCAATTTCATGGTCTCTTCCAGCTTTTCGCCGCTGACCGTTTTGGGAAAAGAAAATATGTGCGAGTAGGAGAAGTCCGCGGGGATGGTTACGATGGCGTAGTTTACCCGCGAGCGCGCACCGGTTTTCATGATTTCCCCAACCGCCCGGGCAAGCTTCTGGGGGTTCCCTACCGCGCCGCCCAGGATAACATCCGGGTCAAGCGGTTTTTCCACCAAGCGGGTTAATTCGGTCTTTTCGGTTTTGGGGTTGACCTCGAAGAGGGCCAAGCGCAGATGGGTGTCGCTGATTTCCAATCCCGCGATGGGCTCTTCCCGAGTAATGTATTTTAGCCAGTTCATGGAGTTAACTTACAACCCACAACTTACCACTTACAACATTATTGACGACATATGGATAATTTTTTCTTGAATCCTCCGAGTTGATTGGAAATACTGTCTAGTTTCACATAAATGCCTTGGAACTCTTCCCTACTTATAAAGCCCTCTTCTTTTATGACATCGCATCCAGCTAGTGTCTCGCTTACGGAGCCAAGCGCAATTTCGATAAATCTGTTCAATTCTTTGTCCGAGACCTTACCGCTCCCCTCCGCTATATTCAAAACTATGGACAAAGATGACCTGACTATCTGGCTACCTAGTTCAAATCTATATTCTTTGGGTAATTTTTTAACTGTTTTTAATATTATCGAAAATAGTTGCTTGGCCTCTTTATATGCTTTCCATTCCAGAAATCTGAACTTATCCATTTTATCCGTATTCCCGTTGTTGGTGGTTTGTTGTTTGTTGTCGGTTAATCCTGGTTGTCGGTCGTTAGTTGTAGGTGGTTAGTGGTTAGTGGTTAGTTAATCTTAGTTGTAAGTTGTTAGTGGTTTGTTGTTAGTTAGTGAGTTCGCTCCACGTGGACGTGGCGATCTGGCCGTTGCCCTGGGCATCCAAAGTCACGCTCACCTGGATGCGGCGGATGTTGCTCGAGACCCTTCCTTCCGACCAGATTATCTTGGGCGTGGAAGAGCTTACCGTAATTCTAGCACATCCCAAATTCTGGGCACAGCCATTGGTAACGAAATCCATAGTGTAACAGCCACTCGTAGGCGAGCTGCACACGTAATTTTTATTGCGCGCGACTCGGATAAGCGCGTCCCGCGCGCCGGCCTCCGCGTAGCTCAAGGCCTTGGTGGACTGGAGCGCGCTCGCGGAAGTAAATACCTCCGTAAAACTCGCGATGGTAATGCCGATGCCGATGGCGAGGATCAAGAGAGTAAGCGCCACCACGGTGGGGAGGGAGGCGAGGCCCGCGCGCGAAGCGCGCGGCTTCGCCAACCAACCACTAACGACCGGCAACCTACAACAAGACAAAAGATACTTCATTGCCCGTTAATTATACTCCAAAAGTAGTCCTAAATCCCCCAGGCAGTTTATTCCAAGTGATTACTAGTGGTCGTTTACTGGTTATTAATTAGCTCCTGTTGTAGGTAGTAGGTTGTTGGTCAGTTCCAGTTGTAAATTAGTTCTGGTTGTAAGTTGTTGGTTGTAGG
>JAZDLT010000010.1:0-5765 GCA_043801735.1 Candidatus Liptonbacteria bacterium
AATTTAAAAGCAAAGTGCGGCGTGACCGGCGCGAATATCGCGTCAACTTTTTGAAAAGCGTTTTCGAAATCTTGGGAGATAAGGGCGCGCACCTGCTGGGCCTTTTTATAATAAGCGTCGTGGTAACCGGAAGAAAGCACAAAAGTGCCGAGAATGATGCGGCGTTTTACTTCTGCGCCCAGTCCCCGGCCGCGGCTTTGCAGGTAAATTTCTTGAAGATCTTCCGGCAGATATTCCGCGGGCATCGCGCCTTCGTAGCGTATGCCGTCGTAGCGGGCAAGATTGGCGCTCACTTCCGCGGGTTGGATAATGTAATAAGTGGAAAGAGCGTATTTGGTGTGCGGCAGGGAGATCGGCGTGAATTTTATGCCTAGATCTTCCAATTGTTTCTGAACTGTTTTCAACGTGTCCGCCATGTATCCTTCCATGCCCTCGCCGAAATACTCCGCCGGCAGGCCCAGCTTGAAATTCTTTACGGCGGAAAAATCGGGAGAGATAAGTTCATTCTTGTTCTTTGCCTCCGTGCTGGTGGAGTCGAACCTATCCTTGCCTCGGATGGCGCGGAAGAGAAGAGAAGCATCTTCCACCGTATTCGCAAAAGAGCCAATTTGGTCCAAGCTGGAAGACATAGCCATCAGACCGTAGCGGGAAACGGCGCCGTAAGTGGGCTTAAGGCCTACCACTCCGCAAAAAGCAGCCGGTTGGCGGATGGAACCGCCCGTATCCGAACCAAATGCGCCCAGCGCAAAACCTGCCGCAACCGCCGCGGCCGAACCACCGGAAGAACCGCCCGGAACGCGCTCCGGGTCGCGCGGGTTGCGGGTCTGTCCCAGAGCGGAGTTTTCGGTAGAAGAACCCATGGCAAACTCGTCCAAATTGGTCTTACCGATAAACACTGCGCCCTGTTCTTGAAGTTTTTCTACCACGGTTGCGTTGTAGCTTGCGGTATAATGCTCCAAGATTTTGGAGGCGGCGGTACAGGTCTGGCCCTTGATCATAATATTGTCCTTGATAGCCAAAGGCACCCCCATAAGCGGCGGAAGATCTTCCCCTTTGGAAACGGCCGCGTCCGTTTTTTGCGCTTGAGAGATGGCCAGATCCGGCAAAAGGTTTAAAAATGCGCCAATAATAGGATCTTCCGCGCGGATTTTTTCGTAGAGCTTTTTAATCGCTTCTACGGCAGTGAATTCCTTGTCGCGCAGGCCTTTTTGAAACTCGGCGATGGTCATTGATTCTTATTTTCTGGTTTTTTGAAAACCGGCGGGACTTTAAGAAAACCGCCCTGATTTTTTGGAAAAGATTCTTTACCTTTACCTTGGCGGGAGGCGAGGGGATAGGCGTCTTCCCGAAAGACGCTTCGGAGATAAGTACCGCCGCTTATGGGTTCTACCCCGGAGGTGTCCAATTGTTTAAGTTCCTCAAAATAATCCAAAATATCGCCCAGGTCGCGCAAGAGCTTGTCCTCCTCCTGTGCTTCCAGACGAATGCGGGCCAATTTGGCCAAGTGCGACAGTTCCTCTTTACTGATTATCTTTTCAGGCATGTCAGATATGGCTTAGATTCTAACCCGTGTTTTAATAAAATTCCAACAGAACCCGCCGGCGCAATCAAGCTCGCAACTTATTCACCAGAAACTTAAACACCTTGCCGCGCTCGGCATAGTTGCGGAATTGATCGAAGCTAGCCGCGCCGGGGGAAAGCAAAATCGCTACGCGTTTTTGCTTGCTCATTCTGGCCAGACCGAAAGCCAGCGTTACGGCGGTGGTAATGTTGGGGGCAAGAATGGTTTTGCGCTTGACTTGGCCCAGGGCATGGTAAATCTTGGCCAGATTTGCGCCGCATAATATCACCCGGGAGATCCTGGTTTCCGCCAGATGTTTGGGCCATGTTTTATAGGAGAGCCCCTTGTCGTGTCCGCCGGCAAGCAGTATCAGCTCGGTCTTGGGGAATGAGGCAATCGCCGCGATTGTTGTGTCCGGGTTGGTGCCCGCGGAATCGTTGTAGAAATCCACTTTCTTTTCCCCGATCTTGATGCTCCTTATGAATTCCAGGCGGTGTTCCACTCCTTTGAAATTGGCGATGGCCGGGACAATTTTTGCCCAAGGGATTCCTATTTCGCGCGCGAGTGTCGCCGCCGCTGCGGCATTACGCAGAACGTGTCCGCCGGGCAAGGACAAAATCTTTCTCACTCGCCCCAACACTCTTCCCGTCAGGCCAACCAACTTGCCCCTGCTCTCTCCGGCTATCTTTTTGGTCGCGGAATTACCATCCATATAAACCACTAACCCGTCTTTTTTTTGATGACGCACCAAGTTGGCTTTCGCCGCATAATATTCTTTAAGATTTGAATGCGCGTCCAAGTGTTCCGGGAATACGTCCAAGACCACCGCGTGCGGCGGGGAGCAGCGCAGGTCCTGGAGCTGGAAACTGGAAAGCTCCAGTACCACCCAGTCGTTACGCTTCAGTTTGGAAAGTATGTCCAGAGATGCGACTCCTACGTTGCCCGCCAGAAATGCCCTGCGTCCGGCCCGTCGGAGTATTTGATATAGTAAGTGGCAGGTAGTGGTCTTGCCCTTACTGCCCGTAACGCCAATTATGTGCACTCCCTTCTTTTCGGCTTCCTCAAAAAATAAAACAGTGGCGCTGGATATTTTCACTCCGCTTTTTTTCGCGGCCTGTAACTCCTTTTTCAAATAGGGGATGCCGGGCGAACGGAAAATATAATCGAATTTTTCCAGTCCTTTGAGATAATTTTTGCCCAAGTTGCCTTTAATCCCTCTCGGCATTTTTATCTCGGGATTGCCGTCTAAGATCCAAAATTCGGCATCTCGCCAAGCGGGTTGTTTTTTAAGAAACAGATAGGTGGCCAGTCCCTCCCGGCCGAAACCAAGTATCGCAACCTTCATTAAAGTATCTTCTTGGCCCTGTTCGACCTAGAATCCCTGACTACGTCCCGCAGAGCCACCAGGGTCCATATTCCGTTCAACACAAAAAAGGGCCAACTTTGAAGCAGCCAGGCGTAGTAAGTTAGAAGCGCCCCCCCGATAAGATTAGCAAGATCGTAGGCCAATCCCTCGCTCGACCACCTTCCGGTCTCCAGTAGGATAAAAGCAATCAAAATTATAAGTGCCCCCAGTGCTCCGATTGTGGTTATAGGGTCCATGCGTAAATATTAAGATTTTTAGGGTCTATTTGGAAGTAGCGAGCCAATAACGCATTGATTCTTGAAATTCGGTACAAAATAACTACAATTAAACCTGAAGACGGTTGGTCATGACACCAAGGAGGTGCCGAATGCGCCAGCGTCACGAGGTGGTGCGCCTCTCATTCCTCCCGTCAGGCAGGACGAACCGTTGAATGAGATATATGTAGTCCTGCCGGAAGCGGGCGTTTATCATGCGGACGCCTACGACCACGAACACCAATGGGCGCGAGCATGACGCGCCCACTTTTTGTTTTGGATGAGCCTTAAAACGACGAGGCCCCGAGTGAGGTTGGTGCCTCGTCGGGGCTGGGGTACGTACTATGATAGCTTTTTTAGGGTACATACCACTCGACTTGGTTCTTCTGTCGGCCGAACCGACAACACCTTGAGGGTACCCCAGTACTGGCCACACTCCCACTCTAAGATGTCGCCTGCTGCCAGGTTGAGTTGGGCCGGGAACGACTGCTCAATTGGTTGGCAGTGGTCGAATTTCCGGAAATCTCCGGCCCAGATTACCACGTCGTCGTAGCTCAGGTCTGTCCTATAGGCCATATTTGGACTCCTTCTGGCCGAAACCTAGCATTACAAATTGATTTTGTAAACCATAAGTTCTGAATGGTGCCAGGGGAGAGAATCGGACTCTCGACCCGACGCTTATGAAACGTCTGCTCTACCACTGAGCTACCCTGGCAAAGGGAAATACAATTATGCTGACTTGCCCGCCAGAGCCTTGGCGGCGGCGGGGCTACCCTGGCAAAGGGCAAATTATTTTTATCACGAAAATTTTTCTTTGACAATCGCTCTAAAAGTAATAGAATTAGCGCGTTAACCGCGGGGGGACGGGAATGGTTTCCCTAGGAGCCCCATAAGCTTCTGAAGCCGGTTCGATTCCGGCCTCCGCAACCAGTTCCGGTTTTCGCACTAAGGCACGGGCAGGTTTGTTTTCCCGGGTGTCTTTGTTACAATAAAGTTGCAGTTAGCAATGATCCATGGTGATTAAGCAGTCAACCCTGGAGCAGAAATGGTACTATCGTATAGCGAAAGTGTTTTTCTTGGTCTTGCCCGTAGCCGTAGCTATAGCGGTCGTACTGAACAAGAAGATAATCACGCTGGATATTCTCTGGAGAGACCCCGCGCCTTTTTTGAAGGAAAACGTTGATTTCCTTGTCTATCTGACGTTGGGAATCATCGCTTACTATGTGGCTCTGAGAATAATATGGAGAGGATTTCTTTACATCGCATTCGGAGGTTTGGAAAGAGACACCGTCAAAAATAACCCGCCAGTCGGACAGCAATCGGCCGGACAAGTTGCGCAAACCACCGGCGCTCAGACCGGCCAATCGAGTCAGTCGGGGGCAATTTCAAAAGAAGACAAGAAGCAAATCGGTTTTTATTTGTTCATCCTCGTAATAATCGCAATAATCTACTACTCATATTTCATCTGGAAACCGGCCAACATCATAATAGATGACGACGGAGGGGGAGGCGGGGATGCTTGCGTGCCTACCGGTTGCGGTTCGCAATGGTACTGCTACGGCGCATACTATGAAAACGGAGTGGAAAAGAGGATCAACGGATGCTTATCTAAAAAAGCAGAAGCGACCTTCCCGAGCTGGTCTGGGACGTGCAGGCGTTGCCCCTAAGCTTGCTCATGAAAGCCGCAGCTTCGCTTGGCATGCTCCGGAACGATTCCGTAACACCATGCTTTTCTATGCGTCGCATTAGATATAGGCCGAAAGTGCTATAATTAACACATGTCTACACCAAAAAAGGTTCTGCTGGGGATAGTATTTGTGCTTGCGGCAGTCGGAATATTTGCCATAGTCGGTGGCGGTTTGAATTTTATAAGCAATACCGGCATCACCGGGGGAGTGGGGGTCTACGACTCCGGTTTCTCCGGAAAAACCGGCACTTCTTTATCTGGCGTGTATCCTGCGCCGAGTTCGGGACGGGACGGCGGCATGGATGAATCGATTTATGCGGAGCAAAAAAACGGTTCGGAAACAACCACTTCCGGAGTTTTGACGGAGCGCAAGGTGGTCCGCAGCGGCTACCTGAATATGTTGGTTGAAAATAGCGATGAGTCCGCCCAGAAGGTTCATGGTATCGCCAAGGAAATGGGCGGGTTCGTGGAAGAATCCAGGGTTTACGTTTCGCAGTATGACGAGAGCGTCAAAAACGGCACTGTAACCATAAGGGTTCCGGCGGCCAAGTTCGACGAGACCCTGGCCGAGATAAAAAAGTTGGGCATCAAGGTGGAGTCCGAAAATGTAAATGCCCAGGACGTGACCGAGCACTACGTGGATTTGGAGGCACAGCTTAAAAATTACCGTCTGGAAGAGCAGCAATACCAGGAAATCTTGAAGAGGGCCCAAAAGGTAGAGGAAATGTTAAAGGTCCACAGCCAGTTGGCGCGGGTGCGTGGAGACATTGAGCGCATCGAGGGCCAGTTAAAATATCTGTCCAGTCAGGTGGATATGTCCTCAATTACCGTTAATCTGACTGGCGAAGCGGACACCACGGTTTTGGGTATCCGCTGGCGGCCGCTTTACGAAATGAA
>JAZDLT010000018.1:0-2013 GCA_043801735.1 Candidatus Liptonbacteria bacterium
TCGGAACAATTCAGAATCCTAGAAATTTCTTTAGCGGATTTCTTCTTCGTTATATACAAATCCAGAAGAACACTCTCGGGGATATTCTCTTTATGCATATTGGTTGACCTATTTATTATATACAATTATATCAAACAATATGGTCAAATAAAATCACCTATACTGGAGACCAAGGGAACAAGAAGGGCGCAGCGTTAAAACTTAACGCTTGGGAAGTAGGCGCGGACGCGATGTCCAGGGACCCTCAGCTCTATCATCTCAACACCATTAACATTTTGAACAATCTTAAAACTGGACCTCCCTGAATATTTCTCCTTAAACGCTTTGTAATCTCGAACTTCGAAATCCGCATATCCCCTCTCGCCGTGATCCGCGTCCGGTAGCCTGACCCTACTTCGTCGGACCAGCCCGGCGGAAGTTTCTATTGGATCTTTAAACTGGTAATAATCGCCCGTAGACTGAATATCTACAACCAAACCATTGCTTTTGTATTCTTCGGAAAGCTTGGCGAATTCATCCGTAGACTGAGCGAATATTCCAACATAATCGACCGCGCCAGTCAGATCTTCTATATCGACAAAGCCCGCAACCATTTCGCTTACTGCAATCACAATTCCACGGATCGTTTTCGTCATCTCCGGTGATATTGGTTTCTCCGGTCGGGCAGTCGTATTCTTTAGCATAAAATTATTAATTATATGGAGCCACCTCCCGGATTCGAACCGGGGACCTACTGTTTACAAAACAGTCGCTCTAACCATCTGAGCTAAGGTGGCGCTTACGAACCGAATAATACGAAATGAGAGTGTTTTTGTAAAACTGCTGTTTGTTGTTAAAAAACACCCGTTTTAGTACAATGGAGGCGGCTGGGATGCCAGCCAAAATTTCCCTGAAATCCCGCAAGCGGGATGGTGGGCAAAAATATCATTATGGCTACGAGATTTACTCACTTACACACCCACAGCCACTATTCGCTTTTGGACGGACTGACCCAAATAGACGCCCTGGTCGGTCGAGTAAAAGAACTGGGCATGGATTCCGTGGCCCTAACCGACCACGGTGTTCTTTATGGCGCGGTGGAGTTTTATAAAAAAGCCAAAAAAGCCGGCATAAAACCGATCTTGGGGGTGGAGACATATGTGGCTCCTCGCGACCGCTTCAATAAAGAGGTGGGTGAAAGATATTACCATTTAATCCTTCTCGCCAAGGATAAACAGGGTTGGCAAAATTTAATGAAACTTGTAACCCTCGCTCACCTAGAGGGCTTCTATTACAAACCCAGGGTGGACAAGGACCTTCTGCGACAAAATCACGAGGGCCTTATTGCCGCCTCTGCGTGCCTCGGCGGGGAAATAGATCAGGCACTGCTGGCCGATAGGTTCGAAGAGGCGGTTAAAATCGCGCTGGAGTATCAAGAAATATTCGGCAAGGGAAATTATTATCTGGAGATACAAAAGCATCTCCATATCCCGGATGCGGAAAAGGTCTGGCCACTCAAGATAAAATTATCCAAGGAAACCGGCATCCCCCTTATGGCCACCCAAGACAGCCATTACACTTACCCGGAGCAGGCGGAATATCATGACATTTTACTCGCGGTTCAAACCGGCAACAAACTTTCGGACGATGATCGACTTACGCTTAAAGAAGACGATTTCTCCATAGCCAGCCCGGAAGCCATGATGGAAAGATTCGCGGAGGTGCCGGAGGCCATCGCTAACACTCAAATAGTGGCCGAAATGTGTAATGTGGAATTAGAGCTTGGGAAAATACTTCTACCGGACTTCCAGAAGCCGGATGGCAAGAGCGCCAATCAATACTTGCGAGAACTAGTGAAACAGAGAATCGGCAATCGTTTCAAGCCGGAAGATCAGACAAAAGATGTGCTCGACCGAGTGGAATATGAAATGGGAGTCGTGGAGAAAACCGGATTCGCGGATTACTTTTTAATCGTGCAAGACCTGATCAACTGGGCCAAGGATCATGGTATTGCGGTTGGGCCGGGCAGGGGTT
>JAZDLT010000032.1:0-3754 GCA_043801735.1 Candidatus Liptonbacteria bacterium
GAGGCCGGCATAGAGGCGGTTATGTACGAGCCCAATCCGGGGTGGCAAAAGGAACTTTTGAACATTTTCGCGGAAGAGACCGTGGTCAATCAGAACGAGGGTGAAATCAAGATGGAAGTATCTGGGTAGGAATATGAATAAGACCATTATTCTGGCCATCGTGGGACTGCCGGGCGCGGGCAAAACGGAGGCGACTCAATATATGATGGAAAAGACCGGCTGGCCCAAGGTTTACTTCGGGGATGTAACCTTCGACGAGATGAGGCGGTTGGAATTGGAGATAAACGAGACGAACGAACGCAAAACCAGGGAAGATCTGCGTAAGGAGCACGGCATGGGGGCATATGCCAAGCTAAGTCTGCCCAAGATAAAGAAAGCGCTAGAACAAAGTCCGGCGGTAATAGTGGAAAGCTTATATAGCTGGGAGGAGTATCTGATTATGAAGGAGAATTTCGGGAACGATTTCAAATGTTTGGCCATCCTCGCCTCTCCCGAAATAAGAATGGGGCGTATGCTCCAGCGTCCGACCCGGCCTCTGCGCAACGAGGAAGAGTTTTTGTCTCGCGACTACGCCCAAATAAACAACAGCCACCAAGCCGGCCCGATTGCCCGGGCGGATTACTTTATAATCAACGAAGGTGCGCTTACGGATATGCGCGTCAAGTTGGACGAGCTGATTGCGGAACTGAAGCGTTAATTTTTGGTCTTCTCCTCGGCCAGTTTGTAAAAATTCTCCATCAATTTCGCCACTAGAATCGGCCCAGTACCGCCGGGGGTGGGAGTGTAGAAGGACAATTGTTCGATGTTAGATGTTCGATGTCGGAGACCGGAAGAATCGAAGTCGCCGACTAACTCACCCTTTTCGTCCTTGGAGTAACCAAAGTCGATTACGGCGGCTCCGTTTTTGAGCATACCCGGATTAATGAGACCGGCCTGGCCCACTCCTGAAATCACGATGTCGGCCAGCTTAAGGGTGGCGTAGTCCGAGCCCCGCCGAAGCACGTCCACCTCTAGGGCCTTGTGAGTCAGCCAGAGTGCAATCGGACGTCCGATTAGAAACCCCGGACCAACTACGGCAATTCTTTTTTCCTTGGGGTTTATTTCTAAGCGTTTAAATATATCCTCCACTACCGCTACCGCCGGGGGAATGACTTTGTTGCGATTGTTGTAAAAGGCCCCGATGGCCCGCTCGCCCAGAACGTCCACATCCTTCTCCCGCGGAATTGCGTTAATAACATAGTGACGATTAATGCCGTCGGGCAGGGGTAATTGCACCAGAAGCCCGCCGCAATTTTTCTTAGCGGCCAAACCCCCAATTTCCTGACGCAGTTCGTCTTGCGAAAGTTTTTCGTCCAGGTGGTAGATGCGATAGTCCAATCCGAGCGATTCGGCCACGCGCTTTTTGAGATTTTGAAAACTCTCCGAGGCGGCGTCCTGACCCACAATTACGCCCGCCAGATATTTCTCTGGTTTTGGCAGTTTATGTAACCCGTCCAAAATCTCCTCGGATATTTTTTTGCCATCTAAAACAATCATTGGGTATAGGGTATAGCCAATGGGGACCGGGGTCAATAATCGAAAACCAAATCGCCTTCATCCTGAAATTCCGGTTTGAAATTATCTTTACCCGCCCAGCGCCCATCTCCTTAAATTAAAACTACTTAAACCCGAGGGGGGACTATTATCAATTCGCAGCGATCGTTCAAATATGATAATACCGGGTGGATTATATGATTTCTGCTTCTTTGGCCTCGAAAAATTTCATATAGTTAATAATCTCAATCTCTTTTAAATCGTTAACGAACTTCTTGGGGAGGGGCAGTCGACCGAGCCATACGCTTTTTTGCAACATCTTGAAACCAAGCGCGATCAACTCTTCTCTTAACCAAAACCTTTTGCTTTTGTGTTTCTCTGGTATGTCAAAAGTGATTATTATGCCGCCCTTCCCCTGGGGACCGGCCTCCTTACTGTGCTTCGGTAAACCAGAGCGGCTTGTTTTAAATCTTAGTAGACCCCTCTTTGTTATGGACCAGACCCCGCCTTTATTCTCCACCCATCCTTTTTTCTTAAGACGAGACAGAGCCACGCGCATAGCCGTATCTTCCAGCGCCCATCTTTCTCTAGCCAAGCTGCGCGAAGCCTCTCCCGCTCTACCCCGACCATGCATCTGACGCCACAAAACCCGGTAGACCCCGGAATATCCGGATAATATTTCCATTAAATCATCTGACATGCTCATCTGTTAAATTATATTCACTAAGCTAGATATTATCAAGTTCTAGCGATCGCTTGAAAATGATAATATGTGGGAAAGCGGAATATCAACAATGATCGACATTGAAATCAAGTGTTGCTTGTTTGGGCACGATTATTTCTCTCTCTGACCCCTGATTTTTATTTCCGATTCAATACTCTATCCCCGGCACGGGGAAGTTGAGAGCGAACTCGGTTACGCGGGATTTGATTCCGGCGAGGTTTTGCTCATCGTCTTTATTCGCCAAGGCCTGATCGATGAACTCCGCCACGGTTTCCATGTGTTTTTCCTTCAAGCCGCGAGTGGTTAGGGCAGGAGTGCCCAGTCGCAGACCGGATGGGTCGAGTGGTTTTCTAGGATCATAGGGAATCATGTTTTTGTTGGTGGATATATTCACCAGCTCCAGAGCATGCTCCGCCTCCTTGCCGGTGATTTGCTTGCTGCCAGATACGTCCAAGAGAACAAGGTGATTATCCGTCCCGCCGGATACGACTCTATATCCCCTCCCGATAAGTGCCGTGGAAAGCGCGCGCGCGTTGGCGATAACCTGCCGGCTGTATTCCGCAAATTCCGGCTGAAGCGCCTCGCCGAACGCCACCGCCTTTGCCGCCGTAATGTGGTCGTGCGGACCGCCCTGCACACCCGGGAAAACCGCGCGGTCAATGTCTTTGGCAAATTTTTCTTTACACATAATTATCGCGCCCCGTGGACCGCGCAGGGTCTTATGGGTGGTAGTGGAAACCACATCAAAATATGGCACGGGGCTCTCCAACTGCTTGCCTGCGATAAGTCCCGCAATGTGGGCAATATCCGCAAAGGTAAATGCTCCGATCTTATCCGCAATTTCTTTAAATCTCTGCCAGTCCATACTACGGCTATATGCCGAAAATCCCGCCAGAATCATTTTGGGCTTCTCGCGTAGGGCGATTTCCTCAACTTCGTCCATGTCTATAATTTCCGTCTCACGTTTTACGAAGTAAGGAATTATGGAGTAAAGTTTGCCCGAGAAGTTAAGTGGGTGGCCATGAGTAAGATGTCCGCCCTGGTCCAGAGAGAAACCCAGAACCTTGTCTCCGGGTTGGAGTAGAGCCATGTAAACCGCAAGATTCGCCGGACTGCCGGAAAGTGGCTGGACGTTCACGTGCTCCGCGCCAAAGAGCTGCTTAGCTCGTTCTATCGCCACATTTTCCACGTCGTCTATCACGGAGTTGCCGCCATAATATCTCCTTCCGGGATAACCCTCCGAATACTTATTAGTCAGGACACTACCCATCGCCTCCAGCACCGCCGGAGAGACGTAGTTTTCGGAGGCAATCAGTTCCAACCCTTCTTTTTGGCGGGATTCTTCGCGCTCAATCAGACCAAAAACCTCTGGGTCGTAATTCGAAAAATCATTTGGCATGAAGATAATTTACCCCGCGCCGTAATTATGGGCAAGACCGTGCGATTTTAAATCACCTCGGAGCCGCAAAGAGTTTCGCCGCTCGACCATGCTTCGGA
>JAZDLT010000036.1:0-9367 GCA_043801735.1 Candidatus Liptonbacteria bacterium
CCCGAAGATTTTAGCTTTTACGAAAGGATAAAGGTCCCGCCGCCTACTTTCTGTCCGGAGTGCAGGTTGCAGAGACGCATTATGTTCCGGAACGAACGCAATCTCTACAAGCGGGATTGTGACTTATGCGGCAAACCCTCATTCAGTACCTTTTCTGCGGACAAACGGAGGCCGGTTTACTGCCCCAAGTGTTGGTGGTCGGATGATTGGAATGTGATGGAGTATGGCCGGGATTATGACCCCAATAAAAACTTTCTTGAGCAGTTCGCGGAGCTTTTCAGCAGTGTGCCGGCGGCGGCCTTGGGTAACAACCAACCCACCCTGGTCAACAGCGACTACGTAAACGAGGTGGGCTATTGTAAAAACTGCTACCTGATATTCGATGCGGATTACTGCGAGAACGTTATGTACAGCACCATGCGTACCAACGATAAGGACTCTTCCGACTGCTATATCCTGGGTGAGTCGGAGCTGTGTTACGGCAACGTAAATTGTCGCAAATGCCAGAAAGTATTTTTCACGGAGAACAGCACCGATTGTTACGATGTCTATTTTTCCAGAAACCTGGTGGGTTGTAGTAACTGTTTTGGCTGCACTAACATGAGAAATAAAAGCTATCATATTTGGAACAGGCCCTACCCCAAGGAAGAATATCAACGCCTGGTCGCGGACTACGTAGCCAAAATGTCGACCAGAAGCGGCTTGAGAAAACTCAAGAAACAGACGCAGGACTTCTTCCTAAAGAACCCCAACCGCTACATGCAGGGCCTTATGAACAAAAACGTTTCCGGGGATTATGTTTACGAGTCCAAGAATGCGATCAATTGTTTTCGGGGGAGGGGTATTCAAGATTGTAAGTATTGCCAATTTCTTAAGGACGAAACAACCAAGGACTCCTACGACTACACCATCTGGGGTGGGGGGGCAGAGTTGGTTTACGACAGCATGGATGTTGGCATAGGAATAAGCGGAATAAGATTTTCCAGCGTGTGCGCGCTATCCGCCCGCGATTGCGATTACAGTATATGGTGTCTGGGTTCAGCAGATCTCTTCGGTTGCATGGGTTTGCGCAATAAAAAATACTGCATTTTAAATAAGCAATACGAAAGAGAAGAGTATTTTAAACTAAGGGAAAGGATAATCACAGATATGATGATTAACCCTTACGTAGACCGGCTTGGCCGTATTTGGAGATACGGTGAATTTATGCCATACGACCTTTTCCCTTATGCCTACAATGAAACTATGGCCATGGAGCACTTTCCGTTAAGCAAAGAGGAGGTGATTGCAAGCGGCTGGAAATGGAAGGAGCCCGAGCCAAGCAAGTATCAACCCGAGGCAAAGGCCAAGGACTTACCGGAAGACATAGGGGAAGTAAGAGATGGCATTCTAGAGAAGATAGTGGAATGCGGAAGTTGCGGAAAGGCGTATCGTTTCATATCTCCAGAGCTGGAACTTCTGCGCAAGTTCGGGATAGCTTTGCCGGAAGAGTGTTCAGAGTGCCGGCATTTTGCAAGAATGGGACGTATGACTTTGCTGAAATTATGGAATAGGAGCTGTGATTGTGTCGGGGAAACGAGTAAAGATGGTGCATATAAAAATATCTTACCGCATGCTCACGGAAGAAGTGCTTGCGGAAAAGAGTTCCAGACCGCCTTTTCCCCCGAACGTCCGGAGATAGTGTATTGCGAGGAATGTTACCAACAGGAAATGGCGTAAAACTTGAATCGTGAAACATAAAACTTGAAACATGAACACAGAAACTAAAATCTGTCAGAATTGTCCTCCGAAGGAGCCCTCCCGTTGGCGGGCAGGGATCCCTTCCCTGGATGATAAAAACCATGGATAGCCAAACTAAGGTTTGTCAGAATTGTAAGAATAGCTTCACCATCGAGCCGGAGCCCTTCGACAAGCTCAGGGTTTCGCGATAATGTTTGATCAATATGGCCAACTCGGAAGTTAAACAGTGCCAGAACTGCAAGAACCAATTTGAGATTGACGCTCAAGATTTTGCGTTCTACGAAAGGATAAGGGTGCCACCACCAACATTTTGCCCTACGTGCAGGTTCCAGAGGCGCCTACTGTTCTGGAATGCCATAAATCTTTATAAACGGCAGTGCGACCTGTGCAAGGAAACAAAGGTTTCTTGTTATCCGCCAGATGCCCCTTATAAGATATACTGCCCGGATTGTTTTTGGGGTGACGGATGGGATCCACTTCAGTATGGACGAGATTACGATTTTTCCAGACCCTTTTTTGAGCAGTTAAATGAATTATGGCACACCGTGCCCCTGATTGGGCTTTCCATAGATTTAAACAGTCTTAAGGATTCGCCCTACAATCATGATAGTGGGAGATTAAAAAATTGCTATTTGTTGTTTCACGCGGAATCAATGAAAGATTCCGCGTATGGATATTATGTCGGGTACAGCCAGGCATTACTTGATTGCTCTGCTGCCGTTTTAAGCGAATCTTGCTATGACAGCATGCATTGCCATAAGGCGAACGGTTGTATCGGTGCGCGTAAGCAATTATCCGAATGTGTAAATTGTTTGTTCTGCAGAGATTCTTTGAACTGCCAAGATTGTTTTGCCTCCGCCAATCTCAGAAATAAGAAATATTATGCCTGGAACAAGCCCATGAGTCGGGCGGAATACCTGGCAGAGGTAGGCAAGTATGATTTAGGTTCTTACAAGACGTACAAAGAGGTTCAGGAGCGTGCTCGGGAGTTTTGGAAAACACAGATTCCCAAGTCGGAATACAACGAGTTTGTGTCAAATTGCACTGGCTCCAATATTTTTCATTGTAAAAACGTACAAGAGGGTATCGAGGTGTACGAAACCGAAGACTCCAAGTATGTCTACCGTCTTTGGGGTCCAGCCAATAAAAACTGTTACGACGTTTCTATGTGGGGCGTAAACTTATCGGATTCATACGAATGTTGCGTAGTTGGGGAGGATGCGACCGGAATGCTGTTTTGCCAGGAAACAGGGCTAGGCTGCTCGGATGTGCAATATTCCAAAACCTCGATTTCCAGTAATCACAACTTCGGATGTGTTTCAGTAAAGAAGTCCGAATACACCATATTGAACAAGAGGTACACTAAGGAAAAATATTTAGAGCTGGTTCTAAAGATAAAGAAGCATATGAATGATATGCCTTATATAGACAAGACCGGGAAAATTTACCGCTATGGAGAGTTTCTGCCTCCGGATATGTCTCCTTTCGCATACAACACTACCCTGGCCCAGAACTTTTTCCCCTTAACCAGAGAACAGGTTTCGGCGCAAGGGTATACATGGCGAGAGACCGACCCTAAAGATATGGAATTTAGCATAAGATCTTCGGATTTGCAGGACCACATCAAAGATGTAGGAGATTCCGTTTTGGAAGAAAGGATAGCTTGCGCCACCTGCGGGCGGGCCTACCGTATAATCCGAATGGAGCTGGATGCTTTGAAGCAAAGAAATCTGCCATTGCCCAGAGAATGTCCAATGTGCCGAATAAATATAAAGCTCAATGAATGGGTAAGGGATAACGGAAGGAACAGGCGTGTTTGTACGGATTGCGGCAAGGACATCGAGTCCCCATATCCCGAGCGGGAGGAGCCTAAGGTTTACTGTCGGGAGTGCTATTTGGCGAAAATACAGTAGTTGCGCATCGCCTTTTGCAATTTTCGGTTGCCCCGTCCCCGCCAGATAGTGGTAGCGGGGGTGCGCTAACCAACGCCCGATGTTAGTGTTATAATTAACTTATACGATGCTTGGTTTTCTATTGGTTGTATTTTTCCTGGTACTGGGCGCCCTCCTTGGAGTGGGTGGTTATTTTATGTACGGTCGAAGCAAGAGGCAGGGCATAATCCGTTCCCTGAATCAGGCCCTGCTTTTAATCAAAGTCCCCAAGCTTAAAAAAGAAGAAAACCAGCCCGAGAAGGATTATTTCCGTTTTGAAATAAACAAGTTCGAGCAGCTCATCAGCAATCTGGCTTCTATGCGGGAGCCGATTCTCTTCGAGGTGGCGGTGCATCATATCGGAGAGGAGATACATTTTTATGTTTCCGTGCCCAAAAAAATGGTGGAAATCGCCAGCAAACAGATTCAATCCGCTTGGCCGGGGGCAAGCGTGGTCCAATCCAATGAGGACTACAATATTTTTAATCCGCATGGGGTTACTGCCGCGGCTTATGTGAAACAAAGAGAAAACGCGTATCTACCCATCCGCACCTACCAGGAACTTGAGTCGGATACTTTTGGGGCGATACTTGGAGCGTTCGCGAAGGTAAACGAGTTCGGGGAGGGCGCGGCGATGCAGATTGTGGTCAGGCCAGCCGATAAAAACATAAGAAAATCAGTTCAGAAAATAATTGATCGCCTGAAGCGGGGCGAGTCCGCTCGCAAGGCGCTGAACGCTTTCGATATTGAATGGAAGGACATAAAAGAAGCGATCAGTACGGACACTAAGGAGGGGGAAGAAAAGAAAGAGAAGGTGGTGGACGAAGATGCAGTCAAGGCCCTGGAGGCAAAAATATCGAAACCCCTCTTCCATGCCAATCTAAGAATTCTGGCTTCTGCCCCGACCCAGTTTCAAGCGAACGATCTTTTGGACGGAATAATATCCGGCTTCCAGCAGTTTTCCAGTCCGCGGCGAAACGAGTTTAAGTTCATTAAGGTTAAAGACCCACAGAAAGTCGCTTACCCATTTATCTTCCGTAAGTTTGACATGGGTCAGGCCATGATTTTTTCCAGCGAAGAACTGGCAAGCATTTACCACTTTCCGATACCGCACACCGATACACCCAAAGTTAAGTGGTTAAAATCCAAAGAAGCCGAGCCGCCCGCGGATATGCCCACCGAGGGTACGCTCATCGGGCACAGCAACTTCCGGGGCGAGAGTAAGCCCGTCTATATGCTGGACGACGATCGCAGGCGGCACGTTTATACCATTGGTCAGACCGGCACCGGTAAGTCCACCTTCTTGGGCCATATGATCGTGGAAGACATACAGAAGGGTAGGGGTGTGGCGATAGTTGACCCGCATGGAGAGCTGGTCCATAGCATCATGGGCCACATTCCCAAGTCGCGCCTGGACGACGTTATTTACTTCGAGCCGGGAGATATTTGGCACCCCCTGGGGCTCAATATGCTTGACTATAACTTAGACCGTCCGGAGGAGAAAACCTTCATCGTGAACGAGATGCAAAGTATTTTCAACAAGCTTTTTATCGCGGAATCCATGGGTCCGATGTTTGAGCAGTATATGAGGAACGCCCTATTGCTCTTAATGGAAGATATGGCAAACGAACCGGCGACACTTATCGAAGTGCCCCGTATTTTCACCGACACCGAATTCCGTAAACGAAAACTTGCCCGAATCACGAATCCGGTAGTCATAGATTTCTGGGAGAAAGAAGCGGTGAAAGCGGGCGGGGAAGCGTCTTTGGCGAATATGACGCCCTATATTACTTCCAAGTTCAATAACTTTATCGCGAATGACTATATGCGCACGATTATCGGCCAACCCAAATCCGCTTTCAGCTTCCGCCAGGTCATGGATGAGGGCAAGATACTTTTAGTCAACTTGTCCAAGGGCAAAATCGGGGACATCAACGCCAACCTACTGGGCATGATTATGACCGGCAAAATACTGATGGCGGCTTTATCCCGCACCGATCAGCCGGACAAGTCCAAGTGCAAGGATTTCTACCTTTATATCGACGAGTTTCAGAACTTCACCACGGATGCTATCGCGACCATACTGTCTGAGGCGCGCAAATACAAATTGAATCTGATTATGGCCCACCAATTCATTGCCCAATTGGAGGAAAACATCAGGGACGCGGTTTTCGGGAATGTGGGCACAAAAATTGTGTTCCGGGTGGGCGTGCAGGACGCGGAGTTTCTAGTCAAGGAGTTCGAGCCGGTTTTCGACATGAACGACCTGGTGAATATCGACAACTTGAACGCTTATGCCAAGACCCTTATTAAGGGACAGACGACCAAGCCGTTCAACATGAAGGTAGAAACCACTATTTTTGATCCGGGCGACAAAGAGTTTGCGGAGAAAATCAAAGAATATTCCCAATTAAAATATGGCGCCGACCGCCAGGAGGTGGAAAAGAGCATCTACGAACGCTTGAGGGTATAGCCGGAGGGGGCTTCACAAGACCATATTTGAATCATACAATAATGGTTATATGGTCATAAAATACCTAAGTAAAATAAGCCCAGCAAAGCTCAGGGGCGTGGCTCTGGTGCGCTTGGATTTCAATGCCAAAGACGGTTGGCGGATGGATGCCGCCCTGCCGACCATGAGTATTTTGAGAAAAAACGCGCGGGCAGTATTGGTAGTAAGCCATCGCGGCCGGCCGAAGGGATTTGACAGGAGATTGTCTTTGCGTCAACAGGCGGTCGCGCTATCCAGAAAAATGGGCCATCCGGTTGCCTTTCTGGGTAAGTTTGATTTCCCCGGGATACAGAGGATTATTTCCGGAGCCGCGCCGGGTTCGGTTTTTCTGCTGGAAAACATAAGATTTCTGGATTCCGAGTTTACTCCCGAACCGGAGTTGGCGAAAGAATTGGCGGGACTGGCGGACTATTACGTAAACGACGCTTTCCCAGTGAACCACCATAGAGGGGACTCCATTTGCTTGATAGAGGATTACCTGCCGAGTTATGCCGGACTTCAATTGGAAAAGGAAATGAAAAGCCTTTCGGGGGTGATGAAGTCGCCTAGGCATCCCTTGGTTTTGATAGTCGGAGGCGCTAAGACCTCCGACAAATTAGAGGTGGTGAAAAATCTATATGATAAAGCGGACGCAATCCTCTTTGGGGGTACGGCGGCCAGCACCATCCTTAAGGCCAGCGGCATAGATGTGGGCAGGTCGTTGGTGGATGAAAGAGCGGATATGAAATATTTGGCGAGATTGGCCAAAAGTAAAAAAGTGTTTTTACCCGTGGACTGGGCGAAAGAAAAAAACGCCATATACGACATTGGTCCCAAAACAGAAGAATTGTATGCCCAAAAAATAAAATCGGCGCGGACCATTGTTTGGAGCGGACCAATGGGGTTGATAGAAAAAGAAAAATTCTCCTTGGGGAATCTGGCGGTGGCGGAAGCGATAGCCAACAACAAAAAAGCTTTTTCAATCACTGGAGGAGGAGAAACAGTTTCCTTTTTGAAAGAGCATAAGTTGGATAAAAAATTTGGCTTTATCTCCACAGGAGGAGGAGCGATGCTGGATTACCTCGCCGGCGAAAAACTACCGGGGATAGAAGCGTTAAAAAGAAGCAAATAGCCAAGAGGGTATAGCCACTAGTAAAGAATGGAAACAGAAACTAGGGTTTGTCAAAATTGTAAGCAAGAGTTCGCAATCGTCCCCGAAGAGAAGGATTTTTATGAGCGCATACAGGTACCCGACCCAACCTGGTGTGGGCCCTGTCGGGACCAGCGCCGCTATGCTTTTCGTAACGAGCGGTCTTTGTATAAGCGCCCCTGCGATCTATGTGGAATTTCTATGGTGACCCGTTTTGCGCCCGAGAGTAAAAATAAGGTTTATTGTCACAAGTGCTGGTGGGGAGACGGTTGGGATCCCAAATATTACGGCAAGGAATACGATTTCAATCAACCGTTTTTTGAACAGTTCAAAAAGTTGCTCAACTCCGTGCCCCACGTATCGCTTATAAGTTCGAATGCAGTGAATAGTGATTGGGTTAATCAGGAGACGGACGACAAAAACTGTTACCTGAACTTCGGTGGGCACTTTAACGAGGATTCTGCCTATAATATTTTTGAGTTATATGGCAAGAGTTCCTTCGATAATTATTGGCTTTTACGGGGAAATTTTTGCTACGAGAATATAAACGTAGAGAATTCTTATAAAACCATCTATTCCCGAGATTGTATCGATTGTCAGGAGACATCTTTTTCATACGATTGTCGCAACTGTCAAAATTGTTTTGGCTGTGCCGGTTTGCGAAATAAGAAATACCACCTGTTCAATAAGCAGATAAGCAAAGAGGAGTACGAGGAGTTTGTCAGAAACAATCCCCTAACACATAAAAATGTAGAAAATTTCAAAAAGCGAGCGCGGGTGGTGCATCTATCGATGCCCCGCCGCTATGCGGCAATTTTCAAGTCGGTTAACTCTACGGGCGATATATTATCAGAATGCAAAAACTGCAAGAATAGTTGGTTTTCCGAAAAGATGGAGGACTGTCGGAATATATACGTTGCCGCCGATCTAAAAGACACCCAAGACGTAAGCGCCGTGGGCTGGTCGGAGTTGGTCTACGAAGGGGGTCATTCTATGGGTTTATATAATTCCAAATTTTTTGTCTACACTATTTCTTCCGGAACGGGCATTAACTCCAACAACTTGCAATATTGTTATTCGACCATCGGCAGCTCCAACTGTTTCGGTTGCGTAAATCTAACCAAGGCGGAATATTGCATATTAAATAAGCAATATTCCAAGGAGGATTACGAAAAACTGGTACCCCAAATAATCGAACACATGAAAATTATGCCCTATGTAGACAAAATCGGCCGGACGTATAAATACGGAGAGTTTTTCCCGCCGGAGATATCCCTATTTGCCTACAACGAATCCGGAGCGCAGGACTATTATCCTTTAGGCAGAGAAGAGGCCTTGGCCCACGGATTTAATTGGCGGGATGCGGAAGAAGAAAAAAGGGACGCTGTGGAAATCTATGCCGTGCCGGATTCCATCGTGGAAGTAGGGGACGAAGTTCTGGATAAAATTTTGAAGTGTGAGGTCTCCGGGCACCTATATAAGATAATACCCATGGAAATTCAATTTTACCGCAAAATGGGCCTACCGTTACCGAAGCGCGCTCCGAATCAGCGCCAGAAGGACCGCATAGACCAACTTCTACCGAAGGTGCTATACGAGAGGACTTGTATGTGTAATTTGACAAGTAGCGAGGGGCAGACAGCTTATGCAAATACAGCCAAGCACGAACATGGAGACGGTCCTTGCGAGAATAAGATTCAGACGCCATATCCGCCCGAAAGGCCCGAAATCGTGTATTGCGAAAATTGCTACAATCTAGAAATTGCATAGGACGTGAAACTTGGAACATAAAACATGGGACCGGAAACGAAAAACTGTAAAAGTTGCGGAAACAACTTCGTAATCGAGCCGGACGACTTTGGGTTTTATGAGCGCATCAAGGTTCCGCCCCCAACCCGGTGTCCGGAGTGCAGGATGAAGAGAAGGATGCTTTTCCGAAACGAGTTCAATATGCATAAGTGTAAATGTGCTCTTTGTGGCAAAGAAACGATCTCGCATTATTCCAGCAGGGTCAAGTTCCCTATATATTGCCAAGAATGCTGGTGGTCGGATAAG
>JAZDLT010000068.1:0-16900 GCA_043801735.1 Candidatus Liptonbacteria bacterium
CCGATGATGGCCGTGACGATAAGTAGTTCAACGATGGTGAATCCCCACTGTCTCCTCATGGCGTCCTCCTTGCCGAATATTGACGAGTATTATTCTGCCCCTCTTATATCGCAAGCCGCTACGGCCGTCAAGAACGCGACCGCGCGTCTTCACAATAAAATCGAAGGCGGTTTTATACTTATGCCACGACGGCTTTTATCTCGAACGGCTTCAGGAGGGCATAAAACTCTTCCTGTTCTAGTACTTCTTTTTCAATTAAGACATCCGCAATTTTTTTGAGAGCCTTTTTGTTCTGTTTCAATATCTTGTCCGCTACCGCGTAGGCGCGCTCCACTATTTTCGCCACCTCTTCATCTATCTGTCCCGCCACTTTTTCGGAGTAGTTTCTTTCATGTCCGATCTCCCGTCCCAGAAACACCAGCTCTTCGGTACTGCCGAAAGTGATGGGCCCGAGTTCGCTCATGCCGTATTTGGTAACCAATTTGCGGGCTATTTCCGAGGCCTGCTTCAGGTCGCTGGAAGCACCCGTTGTGATATCCCCAAAAGTAAGCTTTTCTGCAATATAACCCCCCAAGGACATGGCGATTTCGTTGATGAATTGGGTTTTGGTGCGCAGGCGCCTTTCTTCATTGGGAAGTTTCATGGTATATCCGCCGGCAAAACCGCGGCTGATTATGGATATCTTATGGATCGGGTCGAAATCCTTCAGTCCAGCGGCTACCAAGGCATGCCCGCCTTCGTGGTAGGCGGTGATTTCTTTTTCCTTGGTCGAAATGGCAAGAGTCCTGCGTTCCGGTCCTAAAAGCACCTTCTCTACCGATTCTAAGATATCATCCTGACCGATAGATTTTTTATTTCCTCGGGCGGCAAGTATTGCACCCTCATTCATTAGATTAGCCAAATCTGCGCCGGAAAAGCCAGGCGTGCGAGTAGCAATTTTTTTGAAATCAATATTCTTATCCAGCGTCTTACCCTTGGCGTGAACTTTGAGGATGGCTTCCCGTTCATTTATGTCCGGCAGGTCCAGCACGACCCTGCGATCAAAGCGTCCGGGTCGGAGTAGGGCGGGGTCTAATACGTCCGGCCGGTTGGTGGCGGCAAGCACTATCACGCGTGTGCCTTGCTCGAAACCGTCCAACTCCACCAATATTTGGTTTAGGGTCTGTTCTCTTTCGTCGTTGCCTCCGCCCATACCCGCTCCGCGCTGGCGGCCTACCGCGTCTATCTCGTCTATAAAAAGTATTGAAGGCGCGGCTTTGCGTGCGGTCGCGAATGCATCCCGGATGCGGGAGGCGCCCACTCCCACGAACATTTCCACAAACTCCGACGCGGACACACTAAAGAAGGGCACATTGCTTTCTCCCGCAACCGCGCGCGCAAGAAGCGTTTTGCCCGTGCCGGGCAGACCAGCTAGGAGTACTCCTCGGGGTATGCGCGCGCCGATATCGAAAAACTTTTTAGGGCTGCGCAGGAACTCCACTATCTCTTTAAGTTCTTCTTTGGCTTCTTTTAGTCCAGCTACATCATCGAAGGTTACCTTCTGTTTCCCGCCCATAGATAGACGAATATTGGATCGGCCGAAACTGAAGGCCTGATTTGCCCCGGACTTGGCCTGCCGGAACATAAACCAAAACATTGCGCCGATAATAATAAGTGGCAGTAGGGTGGGAATAAGAATGCCTGCCCACATGTTCCAACCGGATTCGGACTCTACGCTGTAGCCGGCCTTGCGCATGTTTTCTTCGCTTACGCCCAGATTTCGCAAGGTAACCGTCGCATCTATTCCGGACTCCTTCTCGGCATAGGCCTGCTTGTCATCCTGCAGAATTAGGTTGAACTTATCTCCCTGGACTGAAATTTTTTTAACCTCGCCGGCGGTCATTTTTTCCGCCACCTGCGCCAAGGTCAACTTTTCGGGTTTGGTCGTCGGCTCCATGAAGAACGAGAAAACCAACGAAATGACGATGAGCGTCAGAATTGCCCAGGCAAAATTTTTAGAGAAATTATTCATAAAATTAATTAATAACTCATAATTTATAAATGACGGGCGATCTCCGAATGATTTTTCGGCCCGGAATTATCAATTATCCATTATGAATTATGTATTCGTTCGTATCCCAATTCTAAGGCCACACCCTCTAGGTGTCAAAATTATATATAGAAATAAGATCTCTTTTACTTCCCTAAAATATCCCTGCGCAACTCGTCCAGCTTCTGTTTTTTCTCTTCTTCGTTGCCTGCGATCTCCAGTTCCCTAACCGCTCTAATGCCCGCCTCTATTGATTCCGCATAGTCCTTATTTAGCATGGTGTCTATTTCCATATATGATGTTGCGAATTTTAACAGAAACTCTCCCCTTTCCTTATCTGTTAACTCCGTGTTGAGTGCTGCCTCCAACTCCGCCTTGGCTTCCGCTCGCCTGCCTTGGGTCAATAATTCGCTCAAATGGTTTAAATCCGCGTCCATATTTTTAATTATTATTTGTTTTCCCTTGCTGTTTTCTCGATAATTCTGGAGAGAAGTATTCTTTTGGCGCCGTCTCCGGTTTTTTCCCGGGCCTCCCTTAGGGTCGTAAGCACAAGCTCCGCAACTGCCTGCCCCTCTTTTCTCGAACCAACCTCTTTGAGCTCAAAAAATTTCTTAAGCGCCGTCTCCAGCTTAGTGAAAGCATTATTTCCCAGATCGGCTTTGCCTATGGCGTCACCTATATCTTTCTCTAATCTTGCCTTTATCACCCCTTCTAGTTCTTTCATATCTTCGGGCGTCCCGAATTTACTCCCATCAAGCGTGCCCTCTTCCCCGGCCATTCTCCGTAGATGTTCTGCATAAGAGTAGGTTTGTTGCAACCTTGATAGGTCCATCGAGTCAATGCTGGTGCCCGCTAATTTTTTTTGGGCCTCTTCTTCCGCTTTCTTATAAGCTTCGCCAATTGTCCTAAATTCATCTATCAACCCATCTCTTGTCTCTCTGGCTGATCCAAGTAGTTCCCCCGCGTTGGTCTCGGCTCTTTCTACTTCACCCAGCTTGTATCCGGGGGCATAGAGCACGCCCAGCATCCTTTTGCCTGCCGCGGTTCCACTCAATGCTTCCATAGCGGTTTTTCCGTCCTTGCCCATAAGAGCGCGGCCCAGTATGGGTAGCTGCCTAAGGCCCCGCTTAAAAACTCCTCCAGTTTTCATCTCGGCACCCATTTTTCCAAGAGCGCTCTTAATCTCCTCTCTGCCCTCCCTGTCCTTTGCTCCGGTTAATTGCTCCAATCTTGTTTCCGCTGTTCGAGCGGCAGCTCTCGCGTCTCGGCTTTCGTCTATATGGGACAATATCGCGACAAAACCCTCCGGGTCTTCTATCGCTTTTCTCTCCAATTCGTCATCCAGCGCGGCAAAGTCCCTCTCATTCAGATCTATGCGCGTGGTTGCCTTAATGTCCTCAATGAAGAACCTTTTTAATCGTGACGCTACCTCTTTTTTCTTCTCGAACGTCTCGAACCTTATCCTTACCTCCCCGGCGTTTTCCTCCGTCGCGGAAAAAGCAGTGGCATCTGGAAACTTGCCCAAAAACTCCGCAAAACCCCTAGTGTTTAGAGCTTTATCTATATCAAAACTCGCTCCCTCCGTCTTTTCTCCTTTAAGCATGGTTCTATAGTACAACTCGGTTTTTAAAAAAACAATATCTGCCCAACCTATTGAAATAGGCTCGGGAAGCGGGTAGTATGGAAAAGCTAAGATACAACGGAGGCATTGGTGTAGTAGTAACACTGCAGTTTGTGGCACTGCCATCACGGGTGCAAATCCCGTATGCCTCCCGATTATTAAAATATATACAGTTAAGCCCCTGCTTTTATAAACACCGAAGTTGATTTTTTGTATTATCATTAAATACATGAGACATCGAGATGGCTTTATGGTATTTGAAGTATTAGTCGTAGTCGTGATTGTCGCGGTCATTACTGCAGTCGTATTTTTGCGGGCAGATAGGGAGGGCGGCAAGTCCGTAATAGAGACCGGTCAAGATGCCGTCCAGGGTGCTCGGGAGGCAGGGCGCCTAATGGAACAACAGGGGGCAAAACAACAAAATGCTATCGAGAATCTGGTTCCATAGAGTCGGGTGTTTGTAATCGGATCTTATGTTTTACGTCTAGTATAGAATGGTCCGGTTGTGATACACTCAAATCCACCCGTATGAGACCCGTATATATATCTTTTTTAGTATGTTTTTTCGCCCTAGCCGTTCTGGGTTTTGTGGGGGCCAGTCGGGCCATGTCTTTCAACATAACTTGCGTGGGCGACGCAGCCCATAATGCCGCATGTCTGGGAGATGCTTTATTTGGCGGCTTAGGTGAGACCTTCCGCCATCTTTCCGGCCTGAAGCTTTTCTCTTTGGCCATAACCGCATCTATTCTTTTCTTGCTTTTTGCCCACCGCCCACTGACTGCTTTATTTCCCACTAAGGTCAGAGAAAAATTAGACACAAGATTCTTTGCGCAAGACATCTGGACTCTAATCTTGCGTCCCAGCGCGGCGCGCAAGCAGAGCTGGCTCTCCCTCCTAGAAAAAAGAGACCCCTACAATATATAGTGGCCGTTTTTGTGCGAACGATGTTTTGTGTCTGGTCGGTTTTGTTGACCAAATGACAAAAAAATGAAACACAAAAGAAATTTTATTGCCCTGGTTGCGATTGCGGCTGGGATAATAGGCACGGTGCTGGTGTTCCAAAACTATGCGCCCGCCAAAGATTTATTGGGCAAGGTGACGGTGGGGGACTCCAGATTCGTGCCAATCCTCTTGGTTGCCGCGCTTGTGGACAGCATCAACCCTTGTGCCTTCTCGATTCTCCTCTTAACGGTTGCCTTCCTATTCGGTATTGGCCGGGGTAGGCAGAACATTATATATGTAGGTGGCTCCTACATTTTCGGCATATTCTTGGTCTACATCCTTATCGGTTTAGGAATACTCGGCACCTTGAGCTTTCTGGGGGTGCCCAACTTCATGGGCAAAGTAGGCGGAGCGATACTTGTGCTGACCGGTCTTCTAAGTATTATCGGACATTACTATCCCATTTTTCCTATCCGTCTCAAGATTCCGGACTTGGCCAAAGGTACTATCGCGAAATACATAGAAAAGGCCTCCGTGCCGACCGCTCTCGTCTTGGGCGTGCTGGTCGGGATGTACGAGTTTCCTTGCACGGGCGGCCCATATCTAACCATCCTGGGGCTTCTGCATGACTACTCCAACTACTGGCAGGGATTCGGTTATCTGGTTCTCTATAATCTCATCTTCGTGTCTCCTCTGGTGGTAATGCTTTTTATCGCCAGCAATCAGATCCTTCTCCAAAAAGTTGACTCCTGGCGGAAGGCGCAGGTGGGCCCAACCCGCGTCTATGGAGGGTTGGTGATGGTGCTTCTGGGGCTCGTGATATTTGCGCTATAATAGAATTAACTAACAACCCACAACTAACAACAAACAAAAAATGTCTGAACCAAAGATAGATATGGAGAAATTGATGCAGAAAGTGGCGGAAATGAAAAAATCCGGCACAGCGGACCTTTCCACAGAGGAAGACCTTTCTATAGCCATAATGAATCTGATCAGCCTAGAGGAGCACTTCTTTTTCTCCGCGGAGAAAACCGGCAAAGAGGATTACTTCGATATGCTCTCCGAGGTGCGAGAAATGCGCAAGTCGCTTCTGGCGCGCATGATGGATAAAAACGAGGGGGAAAGCTGGTGTATTAGTAAACACCTTCTGGCGGCCTCCATGCGTATAATGGAAGTCGGCACCAAACTGCAAAGCGACGGCAAGAAAGAAGACGCCCAAGAGATGTTCAAGAAGGCCTACGAGACATATTCCATGTTCTGGGCGTTGCGCCTTAAGGTCATTGACCCAGCCGGTTTCAAAAAGATGGCGGCAAGCGAAAAACCCTGGACATACCAAGACATAGTGAATAAATTGGTGGACTGTTGCGATGAGTAGTTTAATGTGTGGAATATGAAACCTGAAACGCAAAAAATAAAAAAATGAATAATAAACTGGTATTTTGGGCGATAATGGTTGTTGCCTGCCTGGCTATTGTTTGGATAGGCACGACAACTCTCGGCACGGGACCCAAGGGCAAGTATGACACTTTCGCTAAGTGTCTGGCGGAAAAAAAGACGACCATGTATGGGGCCTATTGGTGTTCGCATTGTCAGAGCGAAAAGCGCAACTTCGGATCCTCTTTCAAATACGTGCCTTATGTGGAGTGCACCCGTGAACCGGAAGTTTGCCGAGCGGTGGGGGTGACAAACTATCCCACCTGGATAACCGCGGACGGCAAAAAATATGAAGGCGAACAGGGTTTAAGGCGCCTAGCCGAGATAAGCGGTTGCGAACTACGGGAAGATGTTAATCAAAAATAGCGCAGAACTTGGCTCTACGGAATTGCGCCGCCAGGCCTTGCGGATTCTGGGAGTGGGATTGGCGGCTGCGTCTCCGGAGACGGTTATCCGCAGAAATGTTTCTTGGGAAGGGGGCGCCCTCAAGGTTGCGGGAGAATCGTTGCCCATCGAAGAGGGCGGACGTTTGTTTGTGTTTGCTTTCGGGAAATGCGCCCTTTCTTCCGCCTTGGTCTTGGAAGATATATTGTCCGAACGTATCTCGGGCGGTGCGGCGCTGGATATCCGTCCCGGTGGTCTCAAATATTTGAAATACCATTTGGGCGACCACCCCTTTCCCACCGAGCGCAACATTGCCGCTACACACGAAATCCTGGAGGCACTTCGGGGGTTAACCGAAAAAGATTTGGTTTTATTTATCATATCCGGCGGCGGCTCCACCCTGCTTTGCCAGCCGCAAGGTATCGGCGTGGAAGAAGAAGTCGCTTTAGTAGAATCGCTTTTCAGGTCGGGCGCGGTCATCACCGAACTAAACACCGTACGCAAACACCTTTCTTCCGCCCGCGGCGGGTACTTGGCAAAAGAGGCCTATCCGGCCCACGTTGTATCCCTGATATTTTCGGACGTGCCGGGAGATGACATCGGCTTTGTCTCCTCTGGTCCAACCGTAAAAGACGAAACTACCGTATCTGACGCGCACGCCATTTTGGCGAAATACGGGATATCTTTGCCCGAATCCGGGATAATGGAAACGCCCAAGGAGGAGAAGTATTTTGAAAAGATAAAAAATATTCTGATTGCATCCAATCGCATTTCTCTCGAGGCCATGTCGCGCGCGGCGGAAGAAGTTAATCTTAAACCCAACATAGTGACCGCTGCCCTACAGGGCGAAGCAAGGGATGTTGGTCGCGCTATCGCGGAGGAATTGCATTCAGTCGCGCCCGGCACCGTAAACCTCTATGCCGGCGAGACGACCGTGACGATAAAAAACGACGGGCGGGGCGGCCGTAACCAGGAGTTGGTTCTGGGTGCGGTGGAAGAGGTTCGAAAAGGGGAACTTATTGCCTCGGTTGCGTCCGACGGCAGGGATAACGGCGACCATGCGGGCGCGTTGTGTGATATAATAACCAGAGAAAAATCCGTCGTACTAAATTTAAACACGAGCGATTATCTGACGCGCAACGATTCCTATAATTTTTTCCGCGCAACCAAGGATTATTTGGATACCGGTCCGACCGGCGCAAATCTTTCCGATTTGATGATCGCCATCAAATCCTAATGGGCAAGAACAATAAATTCATATTGTGGTATAAGGAAATCGGAATCGAAGACATCCCATTGGTTGGGGGTAAAAACGCGGCCTTGGGCGAGATGGTCAGTAATCTGGTGCCCATGGGCATAAATGTGCCGGATGGTTTCGCGATTAGCGCTTATGCCTATCGTTACTTTTTGGAAAAAGCCAGCCTGGCAGATGATATTAAAAGAATTCTGACCGGGCTCAACACCCACAATATTGCGGATTTACAGAGACGCGGCAAGGCGGTGCGCCAAGCCGTTCTAAAAGCGGAGCTCCCCACCGATCTCAAAGAAGCCGTACGGGAAGCATATGCCAAAATGTGCGATAAATATTACGCCGGGGTAGACGTGGCGGTGCGCTCTTCCGCCACCGCGGAGGACTTGCCCGGCTCTTCCTTCGCGGGCCAGCAGGAAACCTATTTAAACATCTCCGGTATCGAAGAAGTTCTGGTGGCCACCAAGAAGTGTATCGCCTCCCTCTTCACCGACCGTGCCATTTCTTATCGTACCGACAAGGGCTTCTCCCATTTTGACGTGGCCCTCTCGGTTGGTGTCCAAAAAATGGTTCGCTCCGATCTGGCGGTTTCGGGCGTGGCCTTTACCCTGGACACAGAGACCGGCTTTGACGGCGTAGTGGAAATTAACGGCTCTTATGGTTTGGGCGAGATGATTGTGCAGGGCAAGGTTACCCCGGACGAATTCATTGTTTTCAAGCCAACCCTGGAGAAGAAATTTAATGCCATAATTTCCCGCACGCTGGGCGAGAAGAGATCCAAGATAATCTATTCCAAGAAAGGTATCAAAGAGGTGCCGGTTCCACCCAGAGACCGCGGGGTGTTTTGCTTGAGCGACAAAGAAATTCTTAAGCTGGCGGGCTGGTGCGTAAAAATAGAAGAGTATTTTTCCAAAAAACACGGCCACAAGCAGCCCATGGATATAGAGTGGGCAAAAGACGGCAAAACCAAGGAACTATTCATAGTTCAGGCCAGGCCGGAAACAATTCACTCCTCCCGAGACCGCAACTTAGTGGAAGAATACCGGCTCCAGAAAACAGGCAAGATGCTGGTAGCGGGAATTCCGGTTGGGCACAAGATAGCCAGCGGCGAGGTTTCCATACTAAACAGCTCCAAACAGATTAAGGACTTTCCGAAAGGAGGAGTGCTGGTTACGGATATTACGGACCCGGACTGGGAGCCGATTATGAAGATTGCTTCCGCCATCATAACCAATAAGGGTGGTCGCACCAGCCATGCGGCAATTGTGTCCCGGGAATTGGGCATAGCTTGTATAGTGGGGACCGGCAGCGGAACCAACGCTCTCAAGTCCAGGCAGATGGTAACGGTAGATTGCTCCGGGGAGGTGGGTAAGGTTTACGAGGGGAAACTGCCCTTTGAGCGTATCGAACATCATGTCGGCAAATTGCCCAAGACCCGCACTAAAATAATGGTCAATGTTGGCTCCCCGGACGAGGCCTTTCAAAGCCACTATCTGCCCGCCAAAGGGGTCGGCCTGGGCCGCCTAGAGTTTATTATCGCATCCCATATAGGCATCCACCCGAACGTCCTTCTGGATTACAAAAAAATAAGAACCGAATCACATCACAAAAAAGAACTAAAACCACTCCTCGCCGAAATAGATAAACGCACCGCGGGGTACGATGAAAAACCGGATTTCTACGTGTGCAAGCTGGCGGAGGGCGTTGCCAAAATAGGAGCGGCTTTTTATCCCCACGAAGTAATTATCCGTTTCTCGGACTTTAAGACCAACGAATATCGCACGCTCCTCGGTGGCGAACTTTACGAACCCCACGAGGAAAACCCCATGCTTGGTTGGCGAGGCGCTTCACGCTACTACGATCCGAACTTCGAAAAAGCATTCGGCTTGGAGTGCAAGGCGCTTTCCATAGTGAGGGACGAAATGGGTCTCAAAAATGTTCTCCCTATAGTGCCTTTCTGCCGCACACCGGAAGAAGGCCGCAGGGTTGTGGCCTCCATGGCTAAGCACGGCCTGGATCGCAAATCCGACAAAACCCTCAAGATTTATGTGATGTGCGAGATTCCATCCAATGTTCTGCGTGCGGAAAACTTCCTGGAAATTTTTGACGGTATGTCTATCGGCTCCAACGATTTAGCACAACTTACCCTTGGCATAGACCGTGACTCCAGTATTGTTGCCAAGATCTCCAACGAAAACGACTATGCGGTAAAAGAAATGATTGCAGAAGCGATAAGGGTTTGCCGCAAGAAAAGAAAATATATCGGCATCTGCGGACAAGCGCCCTCGGACTATCCCGAGTTCGCGCAATTTCTGGTTGGGGAAGGGATAGAAAGTATGTCTTTGAATCCGGATTCCATCATTAAAACCATTCCTAAGATTGCGGAGGCAGAAAGGAGGCATCGTCACCTGCTTAAATTCCTTTGGAGATAATCATCCCGCCCCGGCCTTGCGTCGCCGCCCCGGCGGTTTTTGAGTTTCGTCTGGCGTGCTAGAATTAACTCATGATTATAGGATTTTATGAAACGGAGCAGTGGGAAGAGGCCCTTCTAAAGAAGGCCTTTGCGGAAGACGAGTTGGTATTTGTGCCGACCGCAGTCGGCCCAAATGCGTTGCCGGAGCGTAAAGATCTAGAAATTTTATGTATCTTTGTGCAGTCGCGGCTAACCGAAGAAGTTTTAAGGGAGCTGCCGAACCTCAGGGCAATAACCACTCGCTCCACCGGTTTTGATCACATTGATGTTTCCGCGGCCAAGGCGCGGGGCATAAAAGTCATGTATGTGCCGGGTTACGGCGACAACACCGTGGCGGAAATGGCTTTCGGCCTGCTTTTGAATCTGACCCGCAAAATATATCTTTCCATCGATCGCATTAAAGAAACCGGCTCTTTCGCCCTGGATGGCCTTCGGGGGACGGACCTGAAAGGTAAAACGATTGGTGTCGTTGGAACGGGGCGAATCGGGCGGGAGGCAATCAGAATCGCGAAGGGTTTCGGGATGGATGTAATTGCATACGATGTCATGCCTAATCCCTCCCTGCCTCCAGAGCTTGGCTTCAAGTACGTTTCTATGGACGAGCTTTTGTCCCAATCGGACGTGGTAACTTTGCACTGCCCCTATACTCCCGAGACCAAACACATTATTAGCTCTAAAAATATCGGTCGTATCAAAAGGGGCGCCTACCTTATAAATACTGCGCGGGGCGGCCTGGTGGAAACGGAAAGCTTAGTTAAAGCGTTGCAAGATGGAATTTTATCCGGAGCGGGCTTGGACGTGTTGGAAGAAGAAGGGGAAATGCAAGATGAGCTTAAAACCATATTTCAAGGCCATCCTCAAGAAGAAGAGCTTAAGACCATGCTCCAAAATCACGTTCTGATGAAAATGCCGAATGTTTTAATAACTCCGCATAACGCCTTTAATTCGGATGGCGCACTCCAGAGAATTCTGAATACGACCATTGACAATATCGGGTCTCACAAAAAAGGGGTCGCAACCAATCTGGTTCCGGGACAATGAAAATAGAAGAATTGAAATATCGCACAATCTTTAACTCCGGCGGCAAAGCCGCCTTGGAGTTTGGCATCCGAGCAGATAAAATTTGGCATTGGGCCGGGATTCCGTCCAGCCAAAGTGCGGGCGAGCGGGAGGCCAGGGTCTTCTCCGCACCGGAAGTCCAATCTGTTTGGAAAAAAATAGTTTTGCAGTTGGAAGGCAGAAAATTCCGCAGCATTTATGACTTTGACGACTTTATTCTGCGCTTAGACGGAACCGAAACGAAAACCAAATTGGGCGGCAACGTCATTTTGGGACTGTCTCTGGCATTCGGAAGATCCCTTGCCGCGGAAAGAAAAGTGGATCTATGGGAAGTCCTACGGGAAGAATTTTTTAGGACCACCCGCGGCCAGGAGTATCCAGTCATCTATGCCAATATGATTGAGGGCGGGGTACACGCTCGCAATAATTTAGATATCCAGGAATATCTGGTTTTGGCGGAGACCAAACCCAACCCCCTCCAAGCCGTCGGGCAACTCTCGGCCTTCTATGAAACCCTGGGGGAATATATTTCCATAAAGTCAAAAATCAGGCCCATCCCCATCGGTTCCGAGGGTGGCTACAATGTTTTTTGGAAAAACAACGAAGAACCGATTGCAGTGCTGGCCAAAATAATTAAAGCCGCCAAGCTGTCTTTTCGTCTGGGATTGGATGTGGCCGCGAGCGAGTTCTATGAGGACAATGGGTATCGTTTTGAGGGCAGGAAGAGAACCCCCGCGTATATGCAGAATGTCTACGCGAAATATCTTAAAAAATATTCCGGACTCATATCCATTGAAGATCCCTTTGGGGAAAACGACAGGGCGAATTTCAAAAAATTTTGCAAAAACTCGGTAAATATACTGGCGGTGGGAGATGACCTGACCACCACCAATCCCAAAGAGATAAAAAGATGTGCGGCAGAGGGGCTTGTTTCGGGGGTTATTATCAAGGCCAATCAAATAGGCGCTCTTTCCGAAACCTGCCGAGCGATTGATCTGGCTCATGCTCGTGGCCTAAAGTGCATCGTTTCCCATCGCGGCCAAGAAACGGAAGATGTTTTTCTGATGCATCTTGCTCGCGCCGCGAATGCCCATGGTGTGAAAATCGGCGCGCCCATCCGGGAGCGCATTCTAAAGTACAACGAACTTTTGCGGATATATCAATAAAAGAAGGGTCGGGGGAGCCGCGGTATATCCGCGGGCCCCGACCCCTGCCCGCACGCTGCCTACTTGCAGACGTGCTCGGGGGCACGCTGGTTCATCGCCCCTCGCAGAACCTCCGGCTCAACCTGTTGACCGGAGGTCGCGCTGAAACACAGAGTCATCTTTCTCCTTGGATCAGCAGCAGTGGGTTGGCGCAAGATGGTCACGGCAGCATACCCGCCGCCAGTCCGCTCGACAACCCGATCATCACAGAAGGATCCCGGCATCGCCCTGGCTTCCGCTAGGGTAATGCGGGACTTCCTGCGATCCTCCTCGGTGGTTGTGTTCTCGATCGACACATAGACCCACCTAGCGCCCGGATACATGCTTCGCCGAGCCGCCCTTTTCCTACTGCCGAGCACTTCACTCATGATTCCTCCAGCCCAATAAGAACAGCGTTAATGTTAAGTCACATGCCCTGCTGGGAAAGGAGAGGTGACCATGAACTAATTCGGGATACTATACCCAAATCCACGGAGAATCAATACTTTTTTGGGGATTGTCTCCTGCCAGGCGAACCCCAGGATTATTTCAACTTGTGTCGGGCGATTCAAGTTTCGCGTTTCACGTTATATAATGTACCCATGAAACATCATCTGGGCATAAAGCACTTAAGCGATCGCGTTACGAAGGGCGAAGCCGCCGCGGTAGAAATGGACAAAAGGATCCACATCTTGTGGCTAGACCGCTTGGCGCTTGCCGCCGGCACCCTGGGGCCACTGACCGCCCTGCCCCAATTGCGGTCGATTATAGTAAACGGCACCTCTGCGGGGGTATCCTTGTGGACCTGGCTGCTTTTGTTTATAACCTCCCTCATTTGGACCGCCTACGGTTTAACTCATCGCGAGAAGTTGATAATAATCTCGAGCATTCTTTGGCTTGTTTTGGAAGTAGCCATAGTGTTTGCGATTATCATCTATCCTTGATGTATTCGGCAGCCCGGGCGATTGCTCAATTTCAACCCCGAGCCGGTCTTGAAAATAGTTGAGCGGGTTGATTTAATTTGGGCACACATGCTCGCGAGAAAATTATTGAACGCCAAGAAAATAGTCGTCATCGGCGGAGGCACCGGCGTGTTTACGGTGCTCTCTGGTCTACGTAAGCACTTTTATAATCTTTCCGCAGTGGTTTCCATGGCGGACGAGGGCGGATCCACTGGCGTCCTGCGCGAGGATTTCGGGGTTTTGCCCCCGGGAGATATAAGGCGCGCCTTGGTTGCTTTGTCGCGCACAGAGAACAAGGCCCTCTCCGATTTATTCAGCTATCGCTTCGCGGAGGGCGGCGGACTTAAGGGACACAGCTTCGGCAACCTAATGCTCACCGCCCTGGAGCGGATTACAGGGAGTTTTGAAAAAGCGGTAGAGGAGGCCTCCCGCATTCTTTCGGTGGAGGGCGAGGTGATTCCGGTTACTCTCGCTCCCACTCATCTGTGCGCTCAACTTCAGGACGGCACTATCGTGTATGGGGAGAATAATATTGATATTCCCAAACACGACGGCAAATTGCGCATTAAAAAACTTTGGCTTCAGCCGCCCGTACAGATTAACCCTCGGGCTAAACAAGCCATTCTCTGGGCGGACCTCATAATTATCGGTCCCGGAGATCTCTATACCAGCATTCTGCCGAATATCCTGGTGGGCGGAATGCGGGAGGCGCTTAAAAAAACCAGCGCCAAAAAAGTTTTTATGGTGAATGTGATGACCAAGTTTGGAGAGACAAGTGGCTTTAAGGCATCGGACTTCGTTTCGGAGGCGGAGAAGTATCTGGGTAAAGGGGTCTTGAATTATGCCCTGGTCGGCGTGGACCGCCCCGCGCCCGCGCGACTCAAACCATATCTCAAAGAGAAATCCCAGTGGGTGGTTTTAGACAAGGCGAAGTTCAATAACAAACCCAAGCTTATTATCGCCGACTTGGTCCGCCCGCGCGGCTTTATCCGCCACGACTCAGACAAGGTCGCCCGCGCGGTGATGAAATTGTTATAATTCCCGGCATATGAATCCGGAAAAACGGGCCTGTCCGAATTGTAAGCAGGATTTCACGATCGAATCCGAAGATTTCGGATACTATCAAAAAATGCGGGTTCCGTCGCCTACCTTCTGCCCCGACTGCAGATTGCAGAGACGTCTAGCGCAAAGGAATGAGCGGACCCTGCACCACAGAAAATGCGACGCACCTGGCCATGCCGAAAACATAATCTCCGTTTACGCGCCCAACAAGAACCTGGTGGTTTACGACCAAGATTACTGGTGGTCGGACAATTGGGATGCCGCGGAATACGGGCAAGAATATGATTTCAGTAAGCCGTTTTTTGAGCAGTACCGGGAGCTTATGGCGCGCACTCCGCTTATCGCCCTTTTTGACAGTAAGTCCGTGGATTCCCAGTACTGCAACATCACGGTTGGGCATAAAAACTGCTACCTGGTCAGCGCGGGCTGGGACAATGAGGACTCCATGTACAGCAATCGCATCTCCTATTGCAAGAACGCGGTGGACTGCTACGTTTGCCACAAATTGGAGTACGCCTACGAAAACGTGAACTGCAAGGACTCCTATCAGCTTTTTTACAGCCGCAACTCCGAGTCCTGTAACAACTCCTGGTTTCTGTACGACTGTCGGGGTTGCTCGGACTGTATCTGCTCCACCAATCTGCGCAATAAACAGTATTATATTTTCAATCGGCCCCATACCAAGGAGGAGTATCAGAGAAAAACAGCGGAACTGAATCTAGGGGACCGCTCTACCCTGGAAATGCTGCGTGCCAAATTGCACGAACTCTATTCCTCCTCGGTGCACCGCTATGCGAACATTTACCGCTCCGTTGATGTGGTGGGGGACAATATTGAGGATTCCAAAAACTGCCACAACTGTTTTGACCTTCCGGGCGATGCGGAGAACTGCAAGTACTGCAACTGGGGCACCTTTGGCCTCAAAGATTCCTACGATACCGGGCCGGGTACGGGTGGGAAGTCCGAACTGACTTACGAAGGCGTAAGTATCGGGGTTAACAATGCCGACTGCGCCTTTGGTACTATTGTCTGGTACTCCAACGATCTGCGCTATGGATTCAACTGCCACAACTGCAGTCACGTTTTTGGCTGTGTCTCTTTGCGAAACAAGCAGTACTGTATTTTAAACAAGCAATACACTAAGGAGGAATATGAATCCCTTCTGCCGAGAGTGATGGAGCACATGAACTCCACGCCCTACATGGACAAACAGGGGATCATCTATAAATTCGGAGAATATTTTCCCGTGGAAATATCTCCTTTTGCGTACAATGACACGGTTGCCCAGGAATACTTTCCGCTTTCCGGCGAAACCGCCCGCGCCAAGGGGTACTCTTGGTCGGAAAAGAAGGAGGGTAGTCATGCAACCACTCTTTCCGCGGACGAACTACCCGGTAATATTTCCGGGGTGGGGGACGAGGTTCTTAATGAGACCATCGAATGCGCACATAAAGGTGAGTGCGCGCACCAGTGCCCGGGTGCATATCGTATCACCCCCGGGGAGCTGGCCTTCTACCGCAAGTTTAACATTCCCTTGCCGCAAATGTGTTTTAATTGCCGCCACTACGCCCGCTTGGAGCAGAGAAACCCCATGAAGCTTTGGGATAGGCAATGCTCCTGCCTGGCAGCTGGCCTTAAAAACCCATCCTATCACAACAAGTCCGAACACTTTCATGGGGACAAACCCTGCCCCAACGCTTTCCGCACGCCTTTTGCGCCGGAGAGACCGGAGATTGTCTATTGTGAAAATTGCTACAATCACGAAATTGCATAATGTAAGCAATTTTCATCCGAAGCATGGTCGAGCGGCGAAACCCTTTACAACTCCGAGGTGATTTAAGATCGCACGGTCTTGCCCATAATTCCGCCGCGGGGTAAATTATCTTCATGCCAAATGATTTTTCGAATTACGACCCAGAGGTTTTTGGTCTGATTGAGCGCGAAGAATCCCGCCAAAAAGAAGGGTTGGAACTGATTGCCTCCGAAAACTACGTCTCCCCTGCAGTGCTGGAGGCGCTGGGCAGCGTCCTGACCAATAAGTATTCGGAGGGTTATCCTGGAAGGAGATATTATGGCGGCAACTCGGTGATAGACGATGTGGAAAATGTGGCGATAGAGCGAGCTAAGCGGCTTTTCGGGGCGGAGCATGTAAACGTCCAACCCCTTTCCGGCAGTCCGGCGAATCTTGCGGTTTACATGGCTCTACTCCAACCCGGAGACAAGGTTCTGGGTTTCTCTCTGGACCAGGGCGGACATCTTACTCATGGCCACCCACTTAATTTTTCAGGCAAGCTTTACTCCATAATTCCTTACTTCGTAAAAAAAGAAACGGAGGTTATAGATATGGACGAGGTAGAAGAAATAGCCCTACGAGAGAAGCCCAAAATGATATTGGCGGGATTTTCGGCATATAGCCGTAGTATGGACTGGCAGAGATTCAAAGAAATTGCGGATAAGATCGGAGCATTTACCTTTGCGGATATTGCACACATTGCGGGACT
>JAZDLT010000070.1:0-22689 GCA_043801735.1 Candidatus Liptonbacteria bacterium
GAGGTTTTGCCCACAGAGGGCAAGGTGGTGGCGCAGGAAATCAAAGAAATATTAGAAGAAAAACAGGCGGCAATTGCAGAGGTTGCGCCGAAGATGATTAAAGAAACAATAACTCAAACAACAAAGGAGGTTCCATCCGCAGTCCTTCCGGCCAAGACCACCACCACAATTCCGGTTACGCTTCCCGGTTCTGCGGCCATAACCAGCGCGGCAGCTTCTTCCACGACCACTCCGTCCATAGTCAAAACCGTGAAAGAGTTGGTCGTGAGCACTGCGGCGGACAATCTCACCAAGGGGTTGACGGAGGGGGATAAAATTCAGTTCACGGCGTATCTTCTGATGAGCGACGGTTCCAAGGTAAGAGTCAGGGAGGGCATAACTTGGAAGGTAGTCGGTTTAATTGGAGATATCGACAGTAATGGTGTTTTTGTGGCTAAATTGGACCCATCCATTGCGGAGTACGGAGAAGGGTTTGGCGCGGTGGCGGCGATTTATAAGGACTACATGGGGAAAACGGAAATCTTTAAGGTAGTACCATACATAGATCCTGCCGCATTAAACATGGAGGGCAATATTCTGGAATCCATGCGTAAATTTATAATTAAGCTTCTGTTGGCAGACAATTAATATCTGCGCAGGAGCAGGGATCTGTTCGTTCCAGCCCTTCCCGCCGGGAGTGGGATAATTAGTGTATGCAAAACACAATACAAGGCGCGGGTACCTCCGGGGCGCCGTATGGCCTGGGGTTCGTCGGGGCGGCAGTTTATTTCATAAGTGGTGCAACTTCTTTCAGCATGGGCATCGTTGGCCTATTGAAGGTAGTCGAGTGGAATATATCTCATGGCGCGGACAAGAGAATGACTAATGGGCTTTGGCCGAGAGAAGGGTTGGGTGTTAGAATATCGCCATGATTGACCTTGGGGGCAGGATAATAGGCTTTAATACTGGCTGTCTCCGGGAAGAGTTCCGTTTTCCGGGCGCGGCCGGGAAAATAAGAGAAATTGGCTGCAACGCTTTGGAGATAAGCTTGACCGAAGATAGATGGAAGGATGACTGGTTGAAAGAGCTTAAGGCAGAGGACTTATCCGGTTTCGAACACGTAAGCCTGCATGCCCCCAAGCTTGATTTCAGTGGCGGAGAAAAAGGCCAGGAGATATTAAGTGGAATAAAAAGGTTTAACGAGAATGTCCGCAGGTTGGATCTGATCGTCATTCATCCCGATACTATTTCAGATTTTTCCGGTTTAGAAAATTGCGGCCTGCCGATTGGCATGGAGAATATGGACCAACGTAAAAAAACACATCGGACCATTGAGGATATGGAAAAACTATTTAGAGATTTTGCCGGCTTCTCTATGGTTTTGGACGTTAACCACGCCTTTGTAAATGACCCGTCTTATGAGCTGGGCCGAACGTTTGTGAAGAAGTTTGAGGACAAAATAAAAGAAGTTCATTTAAGTGGATTCAAGACTCTGCACGATCCGTTGTTTGAAAATGAACAGGCGGAGTTGGTACGCACCATATCCGAGTTAGAAGTGCCAATCATAATAGAGAGCGATATAAACTCGGACACCATGGTCCGGGAATTGCAATATATTCTAGACAACCTGAAATGATGGACGGATTTCAAAAGGCATACAAGTTGCTCAATCCTCGGCAAAGGGAGGCGGTGGATACGATAGACGGCCCGGTTATGGTTATGGCCGGCCCGGGCACGGGTAAGACCCAGATACTTACCCTGCGCATTGCAAATATTTTACTCAAGACCGACACGCCACCGGATGCAATTTTGGCACTTACATTTACGGAGGCCGGCGCCACAAATATGCGCCAGCGCTTGGTGAAGCTGGTTGGCTCGGCCGGTTACTACGTAAACATTTCCACTTTTCACGGATTCTGCAACCGGCTTATTCTGGAATATCCGGAATACTATACGCGCATAATCGGATCGGAGCATCTGGCGGAGGTGGGCCAAATATCGTATCTGCGAGAAGTTTTAGACAAGGGCAAGTTTGAAAAACTGAAGCCGTTTAATAATCCCCATCACTATGTCGGGGATATCGTGGTTGCCATTAAGCATCTAAAAAACGAGGGCTACTCGGCGGAGGATTTCAAAAAATGGGCGGAAAAGGAGATGCTGAAGTTCGGACGGATATCCGACCTTTATCACAAAAAAGGTGTCCATCGGGGCAAGATAAAGGGCAATTACCAGAAACTGCTTTCGGATATAGAAAAGACCATGGAACTAGCGAATGCATATCTAAAATACGAGAAAATCCTACTCGCTCGCCGCCGCTACGATTTTGACGACATGATTCTGGAGACAGTGCAGGCGCTAACTAGAGACGAAAGCTTTCTCCTGGAGCTACAGGAGAAATATCACTATTTTTTGGTGGATGAGCACCAAGACACTAATAGCGCCCAGAATCGGGTGTTGGAGCTTTTAGCCGGTTTTTACGAGAACCCGAACCTTTTCGTCGTAGGCGACGAGAAGCAGGCCATCTTCCGTTTTCAGGGAGCCAGCCTGGAAAACTTTCTTTACTTTCAGAACAAGTACCCGAAGGTGCGCCTCATATCCTTGGAAGACAACTACCGTTCCAGTCAGAGTATATTAGATTCCGCCCAAAGCGTGATAGAGAAGAACAACGCGATTCTGGGCAAAAAGCTCAAGGCCTGCGGTAGATACCCCGAACGCAAGATAAAACTGGCAGAATTCCACTCCATGGGGGGAGAGACCTATTTTATTGCAAATACGATCCGCAAGCTGTTGGACCGAGGCGCCGAGCCTGGGGAGATTGCGGTTATTTACCGAGATAACGCGGACGGTTTCCGTCTAGCGGATTTTTTTGAAAAACAGGGCATCGCCGTCAATTTAGAGTCCGACCAAGACATCTTACACGACCCGGACATAAAAAAACTTTTGAGTCTTCTGCGCGCCGTAAGCGGGTTCGGCAACGATACCTATCTGGCCGAGGTGTTGCATGTAGATTTTCTGGAACTGGACCCATTGGATGTTTATCGCCTCATCCATGCATCAGAGAGAGAAGAGGCGTCCCTACACCGAGCGCTTAAGACCGGGGAAATCCACATCGGAAAACTGAACGAACCGGACAAGCTGCGCGAGCTTTACCGCAAAATGGAGCATTGGCACCGTGAGTCGCACAACAAGCCCTTCGTGGAAGTGTTTGAGGCGATTTTACGCGAGTCCGGGTATCTTGCTTCTCTTTTGGGCGAGAAGAGCTGGAATAGGGTGGAAAAGCTAAATACATTATTCGATGAGGCCAAGAAGATGGCCGGCAACAAGGGAGATTATTCCCTCGGCGACTTTATGGGTCATTTGCGCATACTAGAGGAGCATGGGGTTGCAGTCCGAGCCAAATTGCGTTCCGTAAGAAGGGCAGTGCGTCTTATGACTGCCCATCGTGCCAAGGGGTTGGAATTCGGAACTGTTTTTATCGGTGGCCTGACGGATGGGCATTGGGGCAATCGCCGCAATATGAGCAAGTTCCGCCTACCCGCGGGCACCAGAGTGGACCCGGGTAGCCTAGAGAGGAACGAGGACGAGCGGCGACTTTTTTATGTGGCTATGACGCGCGCGCGGGAAGAGGTTTTTTTGACCTACGCCAAATATTCTGAAGAAGGCCGGGAGCTGGTTCCAAGCCAGTTCGTATCTGAGATTAAGCCCGAATTGTTGAATGTCTTAGATGCAAGTGGGTTGGACGCCGAATACGAGTCGCGCAAAGAAATAATTTTTTCGGAAAAAAAGAAAAGGGAGCCGGGCGCGGAGAACATGGAGTTTGTGAGAGGTATTTTTGAAGAAAAAGGACTATCGGTTACCGCACTCAACAATTATTTGGAGTGTCCCTGGAAATATTTCTATCAGAATCTTTTGAGATTGCCCGCCGCGGAGACGAAATATCTTATGTACGGCACGGCCGTGCATGGCGCGCTCCAGAGGTTTTTTGCCGCGCGCAAGGAGAATTCCAAAACGGACAGCCGATTTTTGTTGAAAGAGTATGAAAACGAATTGATGCGCCAGCCGATGCCCTCCGCCGAACGAGAAGAGATGCTCAAAAAGGGCAGAAAGGAACTCCGAGGCTACTACGAATCTTATCACACAAGTTGGAACTACAATACTCTTGGCGAGTTTTCGGTTCGTGACATAGAGTTGGCTCCTGGAATTAAAATTAACGGCAAGCTGGATAAGCTGGAGCTCCTGGACAATCAGGGCGAGGTGCGGGTAGTGGACTACAAGACCGGCCAAGTTCGTAGTCGCAACGAGATCGAGGGCAAAACCGCCAGTTCCGGCGGAGAATACAAGCGTCAGCTGGTATTCTATAAGCTGCTATTAAATGTGTATCCCTTGCGTAAATATAATATGGTTGCGGGAGTAATAGATTTCATTCAGCCCAATGAGCGCGGTAAGTATAAAAGGGAGGAGTTTGTCGTAACGGACAAAGAGGTAGAGGATTTGCGCGCCCAGATATTGCGGGTTGCGGACGAGATAGTGAATCTTAAGTTTTGGGAAAAGGGTTGCGGAAAAAAGGATTGCGAGTATTGTAGGTTAAGGAAGATGATGAGATAAAACAACGATTAATATATATAGAATACCAAATATCAAATGGAGGAATTACGCAAAGCGAGTTTGGTGCTTCTGGTGCGGGAGGGGGAGGTACTCTTAGCCATGAAGAAACGCGGATTTGCGGCGGGCAGGTGGAATGGAGTAGGCGGCAAGCTGGAGCCGGGAGAAACGATAGAACAGTGTGCGGTGCGGGAATCGGAGGAGGAGATAGGAGTGAGATCCGGAGCAGAGGATTTGGAAAGAGTGGCTAACTTGAGGTTCTTTTTTCCGGCGCATAAGAAGGAATGGAATCAGGAGGTGGTAATTTACCTCGTTCACAAATGGCAGGGAGAGCCCAAAGAGACGGAGGAGATGCAGCCGTGGTGGTTTAAGCACGCAAACATTCCTTATGCGGAGATGTGGCCGGGCGATATCCATTGGCTGCCGCGCGTGCTCGCGGGGGAGAAATTGGAAGGAGAATTCTATTTTTCGGACGAAGGTAATAGCTTTGAGAAATATGAATTGAGAAATATTGATATATAGAAATCATTCTCATATTCTGCAGAACATAAGAATGATTTGGTGTTGTCGACATGGTGCGTGTTTATCTATTCCAACATCCTTAAGAATACTGGAATAGATGGGCGATCGCTCGGGGGCGTTTCTAGCCCCTCAATTTTCTTGTTCGCGCCTTAGGCGCGCGTGCCGGCAAAGATAAAACAATACTTATAGGGATTAACTCTCGATTACAGATTGGACAATTAGTGGGGTATTTGGTATAAATTAAACACGCCCCTGCGGGCGTTTGCCGTTTAAATATATGGATATACGCAACGTCGCAATTCCGAAAAATTGCTCCCTAAAACCCAGCGGTTTTGGTATTTCCGCAACGGGGAAACTCCCATTTCCCCGACCCCTTTTCCATCAACATTCGCGATAAAATTTTATGGATATTCGAAACGTTGCCATTATCGCTCATATTGACCCCGCCTTCGCCAAGCCCTACCCGCCAGCAGGCAGGGCTTCAGGTGGGCAAGCACGGTAAATACAAAAATGGATATTAGAAATGTAGCTATAATTGCGCACGTGGACCATGGCAAGACATCTCTTGTGGATGCTTTATTGCGCCAATCTTTGACTAAAATGAATAAAGAGGTAGCCGCCACGGAATTTATAATGGATTCCAATGAACTAGAGCGGGAGAGGGGCATAACCATCTTCTCTAAAAATGCGTCTGTAAACTGGCAAGGCACAAAGATAAATATTATAGATACGCCTGGACACGCGGATTTTGGTGGCGAAGTGGAGCGAGTTTTAAAAATGGCCGATGGTTGCCTGCTTTTGGTGGACGCAAAAGAGGGTCCCATGCCTCAAACCAGATTCGTCTTGAAAAAAGCGCTGGAATCCAATCTGTGGGTCGTGGTGGTGGTTAATAAAATAGATAAACCGGACGCGCGGCCGAATTATGTCGTGGATAAAACATTGGATTTATTTATGGAGCTGGGCGCGGAAGAACACATTGCGAATTTTCCGATAGTGTACGCTTCCGCAAAGCTCGGCAAGGCCGGTTTGGGGCGGGACCTGGATGCGATGAAAGATATCTCTCCTATTTTTGATGCTATTTTAGAGTACGTTCCGGCTCCCCAGGGCGATCCTACGAAGCCATTGCAAATACTCATCAATACCTTGACCGCGGATAGTTTTAAGGGACGGATTGCAACCGGTCGGATTTATAACGGAACCATCCGTGCCGGTCAGGAAATAGTGCATATCAACCGCCTGGGGGAGGCGAAGAAGTGCCGCCTCGTTTCACTCATGACCTATGAGGGATTGAGTCGGATGGACGCCAAAGAGGTTTCCGCGGGAGACATAGTAGCCATATCCGGCATACCGGATATTACCATAGGCGAAACTGTGGCCGACCCAGAGAATCCCATGGCGCTTCCCTTGTTAAATATCGAAGAACCGACCGTGAAAATGACCTTCCTGGTGAACAATTCTCCGGTGGCCGGAAGAGAGGGAGAGTTTACGACCTCTCGTCAGATCAGAGAGCGTTTGTATCGGGAATTGGAATCCGATGTGGCATTAAGAATGGAGGATGTCGTTACCATGGCAAACGGCAAAGGGGGTTGGGTGGTTTCCGGGAGAGGCGAGTTGCATTTGGCGATATTGATTGAACGTATGCGCCGAGAGGGATATGAGTTTCAGGTCTCGCGGCCGCAGGTCATTAATAAAACGATTAATGGGAAAACGTGTACCCCATACGATGATGTTTCTATTGAAGTTCCAGAAGCACACTCCGGTTCAGTTATTCAAAAGATGGGTTCGCGCAAAGGAGAGCTCGCGGATATGCGCACCGAGAATGGAACAACATACCTAGATTTTTCTATTCCCACCCGGGGCATGTTCGGATATAGGCAAGAATTCATTACCGATACCAAGGGGCTGGGCATAATGCACGTGGTCTTCGACGAATATCGTCCCGACCCGGGTAATTGGAAGGAGCGGGAGCAGGGATCCTTGGTGGCGCACGAAACCGGAATTACGCGTCTTTATGGCATGTTAAACGTGCAGGATCAGGGTATATTTTTTATCGGTCCCGGAGAACAAGTTTATAGGGGACAGGTAGTAGGCCAACGTTCCCGCCCGCAGGACTTAAGGGTAAACGTCTGTAAGGAGAAAGAACTTTCCAATATGCGCTCCAAAAATCAGGGCATAGACGACCACTTTGATCAGCCCCATCGCATGGACCTGGAGGACGCGCTGGAATATATCGGGGACGATGAGTTGGTGGAAATAACTCCCAAGAGCGTGCGTATCCGTAAGATGATATTGGACGAAATGGAAGAGAGGCGGAGGCAACTGGGAATAAAGAGTTAGAATATGGGACTTAATTGTTAGAACCCAGTAAGACCGGAGGAGGGGCTTGACAAATTCTTTGGCACGCCTACAATGATTAAGCTATTGCTTAATAGCTTAATATTGGAAAACAAAAAAATGAACCAAAGTCAAATAATGATATCCATATCCGAAATAAAGAAAATACAGAGAGCTATACGGGCGGAAGACGAAGGTCTACCCATAATATTTGGGGCACTGGGAGATGCCCGCCGATTTAAGATTTTTAACTTACTCTGCGAGTATAGGGATCTGTGCGTGACGGATATCGCTAAGATATTCGGTATTTCCGTGCCGGCTGCTTCCCAGCAGCTCAAAATTCTGGAGATGACAGGCCTAATAAAAGGAGTGCGGGCGGGACAATCCATGTGCTACACAATCAGGACAAATTCCGCGGTTAGGGCGTTGTTAAGGGGCATGAAAAACAAAGAAAAGGTCGATTAGAAACGTAAAAATATCGATGGGAATATGTGCTAATTTACCGATGATACTAATCGAATTCTGTTCGTATAATTAGTATTTATTCGCATGTCTGTATCGATTTTAGGAAAACATGGCAGATACACCAAAAGTAACCATATATACCACCCCTACCTGCGTTTACTGCAAAATAGCCAAGCAGTACTTCCAAAAGCATGAGATTGCCTACGAAGAAAAAAATGTAGCAGCAGATCGCGCGGCCGCCCAGGCGATGATCGACAAAACCGGCCAGATGGGCGTGCCGGTAATAGAAGTCGGAGATCAGGTGGTGATTGGTTTCGATGAGGCCGTATTGGCTCACTTGCTTAACGTTAAATAAACAGAAAGGCTCGTAAACAAAGATTATTCGAAATGGATACAAGTAAAGACAACTTTGGTCCGGAATATGTGATTAAAGTGAAAGATCCCAAGATAGGGCTGGAGGGTTTCGCGGTGATACACAATACCGCCATCGGAGTGGGCAAGGGAGGAGTCCGTCTTATGCCCAACGTCAGCGAAGAGGAGGTCTATCGTTTGGCCAGTACCATGACCTGGAAAAACGCCATGGCCGGAATTCCCTTTGGTGGCGCCAAATCCGGTTTGCGTTGGCCGATTATGGGCAAAAATGGCAAACCGGACACGTCTCTTGCCACTAAAAAACGGCTAGTACAGGCATTCGCTCGGGCGATCAAACCACTCCTGTACACTAAATACATTGCTGGGCCGGATGTGAACTCCGGGGAAACAGAAATGCAATGGTTTGTGGAAGCCACCGGTAATTGGGGGGATGCGACCGGCAAGCCCGCCAAATATTGCACGGGCAAAGGTAAAAACAAAAAATGTGGTATTCCGCACGAATACGGCAGTACCGGTTTTGGCGTGGCAGAAGCCGCCAAAATAGCGGCAGAAGTCAGAAAAATTCCGATAAGAGGAGCTACGGTTTCTATCCACGGTTTTGGCAATGTCGGCACCTTTGCTTACAAATTTCTAACGAAGATGGGCGCGGAGGTGGTCGCGATTGCGGATGCTCGGGGGGTGGTGCATATGCCCAAGGGATTTGAAGTAAAAAAAGTGGAAAAAATAATTAAAGAAAAAAAGTCCATTACTGCCTATCCCGGGGCCAAAATCCTGCCGGCAGAAGCATTCTGGTCAATTCCGGCAGACATCATGATCCCGGCTTCGGTTACGGACGTCATTAATGAGGGTAACTACAAGAAGATTAAGGCACACATAATCGTGGAGGGCGGAAACATTCCCATGCGCGAACAGATCGAAGAGAAATTAGTCAAGAAGGGAATATTGATTGTTCCGGATTTCGTAGCTAATGCCGGAGGAGTTATTTCTTCCTATGCGGAACACATGGGTTACTCTCCGGAGAAAATGTTTAAATTGGTTGAAGAGAGAATCGGCAAAGCCGTCAGAGAAGTCCTTCGTAAAAGCATGGGAGGAAAACGCAACCCCAGACAGGTGGCTGTAGAGTTGGCTAAAACCAGGGTGGAGCGGGCCGCCCAGAAGCGTAAACAGGCGTTTTAACGAGAGTATTTCTTGTGGAATATGTTTGTGGATGCTAATATCTGCTCCATAACCAAAACATGGATAAGATTAAAATTGAAGAATTTTTAAGAACGGAGCTTAAGACCGCAAAAGTCGTAGCAGCAGAGAAAGTGCCGGAGTCTGAGAAGCTCGTTCGTCTGGAGCTCGAGGCGGGAGATTTCGACGAGAAGGGCGAGTCGCGCCTAAGGCAGATAGTGGCCGGCATAGGCAAGGCCTACGCACCCGAGGAACTCCTGGGCAAGACCATAGTGATAGTGGCTAATTTGGAACCACGGGAACTGATGGGCTTAACCAGCGAGGGCATGCTTTTGGCCGCAACCGGAACGGAAGGGGTGCCTAAAATACTGATACCGGAAAAAGAAGTCGAACCGGGCAGTAGAGTAAGATAAAAATATGAAAATAGTTGGAGGTATAATAGTCGTACTTGTGGTTCTTATAATATTCGGCCAGGGCCAGGGCTGGATAGGAACAGGCAGCGGCGATAAGCAAACAGCAATAATCACACAAGAGAACGGTTTAATCATCAAGGATTTGGAGTTGGGTACGGGTGCGGCGGCGGAGCCCGGGAACGTGCTCCTGGTGCATTACACGGGAACCCTCATGAACGGAACGCAGTTCGACAGCTCTTATCAGCGTCAAGAACCCTTTCGATTCCAGCTGGGCGCAGGGCAGGTTATTCGGGGCTGGGAGGAGGGATTCGAGGGTATGAGGGTGGGCGGTAAACGTGAGCTTACCATCCCACCGAGTTTAGGTTATGGTCCCAATGCGGTCGGGCCGATACCGCCCGATTCCATATTGAAGTTCGTAGTGGAGTTAGTGAAGATAGAAAGCAAATAGATAATGTTCGGTTTTGAGGTTAAGAAAGAAGACAACAGAACGCACGCCCGAACGGGGGTTTTAACGACCTCGCACGGTACAGTGGAAACTCCCGCATACGTGATAGTCGGAACCCATGCGGAAGTAAGAACCCTGAAGCCGGAAGATCTCAAGGAGGCCGGGATTCAGATGATAATCGCAAATACTTATCACATGTGGTGCGATTTAGGAGAAGAGGGGTTGAACGATTATCAGGGCCTACATAACGCGATGGGCTGGCAAGGTCCCATTATGACCGACTCGGGCGGCTTCCAGGTTTTTAGCTTGGGGTTTCTGTACGATAATGATATGCGGCGGGGTGGCGGGGTCCCGAACGGCAAAAAAACAGAGAAAAAAAGGGGTTGATGAGGGTAACCGAGGCGGGGGTTTATTTCCGTACGCTCCCGCCGGAAGAGAACCCTCCGGAAGCGACCGACGAAGGAAAAGAAATGTATCTGGATGCGGAAATATCCGTGAAGATACAGGAGCAGTTAGGAGCGGATATCGTCGCGGCGTTTGATGAGCCTACTTCCCCGGCCCACGATTATGCCCATACTAAGCAGGCAATGGAAAGGACTCATAAATGGGCAGAACGTTCCATAGAGGCGCGGACTACGGATCAGGCCATGTATGGGGTGGTGCAGGGAGGGGCATTTGAGGACTTACGCAGTGAGAGTGCGCGGGTAATAGGCGGGATGCCTTTTGAGGGATTTGCGATAGGTAGTACTTATGGAGACGCATACGGAGGCACCAAGTCCAAAACGGCGCAAATGGTCAGCTGGGCGATTAACAATCTGCCCAAGGATAGGCCTCGCCATCTTTTTGGAGTGGGCAAAATCGAAGATATTTTGGCGGGAGTAGAAGCGGGTATAGACACATTTGATTGCGTCATTCCGACTCGCGAGGCCAGGCATGGGCGTATTTGGACGGAGCGCGGACATCTGGACATTACCAGAAGCGTTTTACCGGATATGGATGGTCCGCTGGACGAGATGTGCCTTTGTCCGGTTTGCGCCGATCCAGACATGTCCCGTTCGGAGTTAAAAAAATTATTCAAGGATAAAAATCTTCAAGCCGGACGTTTGGCGACCATACACAATGTTTTCCTTTTCAATAACTTTATGGTTCGTTTGCGCCAGGCCATAAACGACGGACAATTTATGGAATTTAAGAAAGAGGCCTTGGCAAAACTAAAAAAATAAAACCGACCCCAACCGCAAACCGGCGGGGGTTGGTATTCTTTTATTTGTGAATTACCCATTCGAAACGGATGGGCTAAATAGTAGAGATTGTTTGAAGTAGAAGAATAGAAAAATATCTGTCATAATATATCTACCATGAACTGGTTTTGGTATGCGGTTCTGTCCGCCATATGCGCCGCCTTGGTGGCTATTTTCGGCAAAATGGGTCTCTCTAGATTGGACTCAACTCTCGCTACCGCCCTACGAGCGGTGGTGATGGCCGGAATCACCATCCTGGCGGCAATCTTGCTCGGTAAATTTAAGGGTTTTACTTGGCAGAGTGTCACCGAGAAAGAGTGGCTTTGGATAGTTTTGGCCGGCGTAGCCGGAGCTCTCTCCTGGATATTCTATTTTTACGCGCTCAAAAACGGACCAGCTCCAGCCGTGGCCGCAATAGATCGCTTGAGTCTGCTTTTCGTTTTCGTGTTGGCGGTTTTGGTGCTTAAGGACCCGTTTACCTGGCGATCGACCGCGGGCGCCATTCTCGTAGGGTTGGGCGCGTTCATGATGAGCGTTTCTCAAGAATCCTGGCAGCGAGCTTGGGGTGCGCTCGTAAATTTTTTCAAATAAATGCGGAAAAAAAGAAAACTGGCGGTTTTTGATATAGACGGAACAATTTTTCGTTCCAGTTTACTAATCGAGGTGGTGGAAGAAATGATTGCGCGCGATATTTTTCCGGTGAGCGCGAGGAAACAATATCAGAAAGCGAAAGAAAATTGGCAAAATCGCAGAGGGGAATACGAGGACTACATTTTGGGCGTGGTACGTGCTTTCGAAAGGAACACCAGGGGTATACGATTTTCGGATTTTGAGAGATCGGCGCGAGCAGTAATTGCGGCAAGCAAAGACCGGGTCTACCGTTATACTCGCGACCTGGCAAGAGAACTAAAAAGGAAAAATTACTACCTTTTAGCCATCTCTCATTCACCCAAATATATCGTCCACGATTTTGCCTTAAAATTGGGGTTTAACAAAACATACGGGCGGATTTTGGAGTGGGATAAAAATAAAAAGCTAACCGGGCGAACGCATTACGAAGATCTGATTATGGATAAGGAAAAAATTTTAAAAAGGGCCATAGATAAAGAGGGACTTACTTTGCGCGGATCGGTGGGGGTGGGGGATACGGATTCGGATATATCTTTCCTGGAATTGGTGGATAATCCAATTTGTTTCAATCCCAACTCCGGATTGTATAGGATTGCTAGAAGAAGGGGTTGGAAAATAGTGATCGAGCGCAAAGACGTGATCTATCAATTGAAATAAACAATGGACTTATTTAGTCATGTATTGTGGTCGGCGGGATTAGTCCAACTGGCTAACCGTCATTTAAAGGCAAAACATAAACATTTGCGTTTGCGTCCCATCCTTACGGCTGGGTGGGGGATACTTCCGGACTTAGTGGTGTTTGTGCCCACTTGGGTATTCTATATGTGGAATTTATTGGTGGGCAAAATCAACTTCATCCACGTACCCAAACACGGCCAGCTTAATCTGGTCGATACAGACACCAGGATAGGACTGTTTTACAGTTTCAGTCATAGTTTTGTGGTTTTTTGTGTGATTATTTTGCTGGTCTTGGTTCTTTATTGGGTATTTACCCGACGCAAGGCCCTGCATGATTCGGTGCTTTGGGCGCTGGCGGGCTGGGGATTTCATATTTTAATAGACGTGCCCTCGCACTCCTACGAATATTCCTCCACCCCTTTTTTTTGGCCGATTTCGGAGTGGCGTTTCCGGGCGGGCCTGGACTGGGGTACGCCCACCTTTTTATTTCTTAACTATCTGGTCCTGTTTGTCCTCTATGTTTTCTTGTGGTATACGGAGCCGCGCAAGAAAAGAGTCCATTGGGATAATCCCTTGGCATGAAAACACACCGTTTCATCGGAAATTTCGCGCTGGAAGATACGAGAGTGGATGTTTCCGATCCTGACTTGGTGCACCAAATCAGGGATGTGTTGCGACTCGGTCCGGGAGAAGAAATTATTTTGGGTAACGGCAAGGGTGGGTCGGTTTTGGTAAAAATAGTCGAGCTTGGTCCAAGTGGCGTAGTTTTCGAAACTATCCGTCCGATTGACGAGAATTCGGAGCCAGTGAGGCGGGTGGTGCTCTTTGCCTCTATCATCAAGAAAGACAACTTCGAGTTTTTGGTCCAAAAGGCAACCGAGGCGGGCGCCTCCGAGATTGTGCCGATAATCTCCGAACGAACGGTTAAGTTGGGACTTTCCGTGGATAGGCTTAAAAAAATCGCCAAAGAGGCAGCGGAGCAATCCGGTCGCGTTACCGTAACCATAATACACGAACCGCGCTCACTGGAAGAATCTTTGACTATGGCGGATAAGTTGAACCTAAAATTATTTTTTGACGGGAGAGGCGGCAATTGGCAAGGCAAGACAATTTTAAATAGAATCGGGAAAAAAGAAACCATTGGAGTTTTTGTGGGGCCGGAAGGTGGCTGGACGGAAAAAGAAATCAATTTGGCCAAAAGCTTAAAATTTCAATTAGTGAGCCTGGGTAAACTTACCTTGCGGGCGGAAACGGCCGCGCTGATTGCCGTATATCTTGCCGCCAACATAGAGTAGTGTTTCATATGAAAAAGAGATTGTTTCTAGCGATAGATATGCCGGCAGAAATCCAGGCAGTGGTAAGTGAGTTTTTCGGGGCACACGAAAATCTGCGGTTGCGCTATCTGGCGGGCAAAAACCTGCACATCACTCTTTTGCCGCCCTGGCGGGACGACGATGTAGGCAAAATCGTTTCGGATATCAGAAAAAGAATCCCGACCGGCAGAGAGATAACCATAAACTTCGATCACGTCTCCTTCGGCCCGAGCACGCTCGCTCCGCGGCTTATTTGGGCAGAGGGCGGGGCTCCGCGCTCGCTAATTACCCTCAAAGAAGAACTGGAAGAGGTCTTGGGTTTTAAACCAGAGCCCTCAAGATTTAGAATGCATTTAACCCTTGCCAGATTTCGACCGGAAGAGTTTGCTCAATTTGACGTCAAGGAGTTGAACGAAAGAGTGGATTGGCAGTTTAAAACCAAGACATTCGTTTTAATGGAGTCCCATCTTTTGCCGGATAGCGCGGATTATGAGGTTTTACAGAGATTCCCAATCTGATATGTCCCTTAAACCAGAGGATTACGATTATAAATTCCCGCCGGAATTAATTGCGCAAGAGCCCGCTCATCCCAGAGATTCGGCACGGCTTATGGTGTATGAGCGTAAAACCGGCAGAATAACCTTAGACAATTTTGAGAATATAGATAAGTATATCCCGCCGCAATCGCTTTTGGTTTTGAACCACACCAAGGTTATTCCGGCCCGGCTCACTTTTCGCAAGAGTACCGGCGCCAAAGTAAGGGGATTATATCTGGGTGTGTCCGGCGAACACTTCAAATTTCTAATGAATAAAAGTATTAAACCGGGAGAAGTATTGAAAGTTGGCGAAAAATGCACCTTTAAAGTTATTTGCCGGGAAGGCGGGGAATATCTTCTAAAAATCATTTCTCCAAATACGAACATGGTCAGGACGCTGGAAAAGCACGGTGAAACTCCCATTCCGCCATACATCAAGCATTCTCTGTTAAAAGAAAAAGAATTACGCAGGGAATATCAGGCGGTTTTTGCAAAAAAACCCGGCTCGGTAGCTGCTCCCACCGCCTCCCTTCACTTTACCCACAAACTTCTTAATCGTTTGCGCAAACGAGGATGCGATATCTGTTATGTTACATTGCACGTGAATTTAGGAACATTCGCGCCGGTTAAGATTGAAAATATAAAGACCAACAAACTGCATCTGGAGGAATATGAGATATCCGTTTCCGCTGCCAACAAGATAAACAGGGCCCGCAAATATCAACGACCAATAATAGCGGTTGGAACCACAGTGGTACGTGCCCTGGAGTCCGCGGTTTATAGAGGTAAAATCAATACCCGGAGAAAATCAACGGATCTTTTTATCAGGCCGGGTTATAATTTCCGGATAATAGATGGACTTATAACCAACTTTCATGTGCCTCGGTCCAGTTTATTAATGTTGGTTTCCGCCCTGGTCGGGCGGGAGGAAATAATGCGTGTTTACCGAATCGCAATAAAGGAAAAATTCCGGATATTTTCTTTTGGGGACGGGATGTTTATAATATAAAACACATGGAGGGAGGCAAAAAAGAACTTTATCGCTCCCGCAAAAACCGCATTATAGCGGGTGTTTGCGGCGGACTATCAGAGTACTTTGAGGTGGATGCAACTTTGGTGCGGGTGATATTCATTGCCCTACTTATAATTCACGGAATCGGAGGATTATTTTATTTGATTTTTTGGATATTGACTCCGCGTGAACCGGATGGAGAGGTGCGGGAACGCAGCGAAAACACCAAGGATTTTCTGGACGACATAGAAAGAGAGTTGGAAATACTAAGAGATAAAATCAAACAAAAAAAAGTAAAAGTGGGCGGGATAGAAGGAATCGATGGTAATTCTTAAACGGGAGAGAGCGGCTCACGGTAAGCCGCTCTTCTACTTTGCCCCAGTCGCTTCCTCGCCCATTTCCTCGCCGGTGCGAAGGTAGTGAACCGGTGGGTGGCCGGGGTTTCTGCACAGGAAAACGTCCCGGCGCATCGTCCTTCTGCTGTGGTCTACGCCCTGGCAGCGCGGGCACGGAATCTCTACGCCATAGAAGGCCGCAAAAAGCAGCCAGCCGGCCAGAAAGACCGTCACGCCCAACAAGATCAAGACCAGGTCGACCAACATCACGATCCAGGTCAGCTCCGGCATGTCGACCTCCTGGGGGGATTATGGCATTAAGTTGAATTTATGCAAATGCACAATACGGCGGCGGCAAGCGCGCTTGACCGACTTACCGGAAAGTATAAAATTATTGGGACAATTAAATACTATCAAGAGTGCGGGGATCCTCTTCCGTTAAAACCTCGGAAAGAGGGCGGGAACTGACCCGGAGATCCGCCGACAGCTTGTCCCGAAGTAGTCCCTCGACTTAGCTCGGGATAAAGTGCCAAATTCAGCCGTTCGACGAGCTCGGGACAAGTTTAAATCTTGCCCGGGGCGAGTCGCAGGGAAAGATAAAAACGTCGTACTCTTTCCCACAAAGAGCTTTTTTGTTTCAGGTGGTTCGTAAAATAAATCGAATAAAATTATATGTTCATAATAAACAGAACCTATACCGTAGAAAGCGTTACTTCCGGCCACCCGGATAAAATTTGCGACCAGATTTCGGACGCGGTGCTGGACGAATGTCTGAGGCAGGATCCCAAAAGCAGGGTAGCGGTAGAATCATTCGGCGGGCACGGTATTTTAATTATTGGCGGAGAGGTGACGACTAGTGCCCAATTCGATGCGGAAAAAATTTCGGGAGACGTATATCGGAACATAGGTTACGAACAGAATCTGAAGATAATAACCAATATCGTGCGCCAGTCGCCGGACATAGCCATGGGAGTAGACGCGGGCGGGGCGGGAGATCAGGGTATTATGTATGGCTACGCCACAAACCAAACTTCGGAATACCTGCCGGATGCGGTAGTCAAAGTTCACGCCCTGGCGGAAGGACTGGAAAAAATGAGACGCTCCGGTTTGTCCTGGATAAAGCCGGACGGAAAAACCCAAATTACGGTTAAGGAGGGCAAGACGGTCTCGGTTTTGGTTAGCACCCAGCATTCCGCGGATAAGGATCAAAATTTTATCAAAGCGGAGTTAACCGAAAAACTAATAAAACCGATTATTGGAGAGGTATCCGGTTTGGAGATATTGGTAAACCCTACCGGACGCTTCGTGCAGGGCGGCTTTGAAGCAGATACCGGATTAACCGGGCGCAAGATAATGGTAGATACCTATTGCGGGCTTTTACCGCATGGCGGGGGGTGCTTTTCGGGCAAAGATCCAAGCAAGGTAGACCGCTCCGCGGCCTATATGACGCGTTTCGCGGCTAAGAATATTGTGGCTAACGGTTTGGCTAGAACCTGTCTGGTTTCGGTGGCCTATGCCATCGGACGGGCGGAGCCGTTAATGGTGGAAGCAATAAACGAAAACGGAGAAAGCTTGGCGGAATTGGTGAAATCGAAATTTGACTTCCGCCCGCGTGCCATAATTGAAAGATTGAATCTGTTGCGACCGATATATTTCAAAACCGCGGCTTATGGTCACTTCGGGAAAGAGGGTCTGCCTTGGGAGGAAGTAGTAAGTATTTAAAATGGGACGGCCGCACGCCTTGGTGGGTGCGGCCGATCTCCTTGGTGCGGCCGATCTTCTAGCGATCGGCTCGCTGGCGTTTTTCCTCGGTCATCCGGCGACCGAGGCGGGCGGCCGTGACGAACATCGCGGCCAGGATGACCACAGGAACGCCGTACGCGAGTACAATCCCCAGACACCACCCTAGGGCTGTTTCCATGGCTCCTCCTCAAACTTAACCATAATATTTACGGAATGTTTAGTCAAATGAAATTCCACCTTATCTAATTAGGTCCTAGTTTTGCCCTCCAATAATTCCAAGGTCAGTTCATTGGTCAACATGTTTACCACATAATGATGAACTTGCTCTGGGTCGCTTTCGGGATGGCGCTTTATCAAATATTCCAGATTTTGTTCAATTTCTTTTTCGTCCGGTTCGATTTTCTCTTCGTCCGCGATCTTACCCAGGATCAGGCGGGTCTTAAGCTGGCGTTCCACGTATTCCCGCTCCTGCCCTACCAGTTCCTCTTCGGTTTTTTGTAGTTGTTTCAGATAATCTTCCCGGGAAATCTTGAGTCGTTCCAACTCCGCCTCGCGATCTTTGCGCATAATCCGCAGTTCCTCCTCAATCACTATCTCCGGCAATTCCAGCTTGGTTGCATCCACCAGATTTTTGGCTATTTCTTCTCGCACCGCACGGTCGGCATCCATGTCCTTTTCGCGTAGAATATTCTCTTTAATGCGCGCCCGGAAATCCGCCAGGTCCTTGAAATTGCCCAATTCTTTGATGTTCTCGTCCGTAAGTTCCGCCGATTGCTTGTCTTTTTCTCGTGATTTTTTTATATAGGCGATAGTTTCTTCTATTTCCGTTTCCGTTGCTTCCGCAACCTTTTTGGCATCCGCCGCCTTCCTGCCTATTTTTTTATAGTCCGGGAGCTCAAACTCCGGCATCAATCCGACTCTTATCTGAAAACCCAGGGGATTCTCCGGGGCAACTTTAGTAAGAACGACCCGGGGAGAGCTTATTACCGCAAGCTCAAAGACCTCCAATATTTCCGGATATAAGTCGCTTAAAGCGTCGTGCCCGGCGTCTGACCAGATGTGCGCCATATTCAAATTCCGGCGAAGAATATTTTCCGGGACTTGGCCCTTACGAAAGCCGGGCAGCTCAAAGTCCTTGCCGGCTTGGTTGATTACTTCTTGAACGTAGGGATGCATGGTTTCCACCGAGAATTCTCCTTCTATCAGGGCCTCGGATTTTTTGTCGTGCGATATCTTAAAGCCGGATATTTTTTTCTCCAGTTCTTCTTTGGTCATCTTTTTGTTGAATTGGACCGAATTAGGATATTATATAAGCCGGAGTAGGGCAAATATCATGTCCGAAGGACTGCGTCAAAATAGGGAACAGCCGAAACGGTTGAGTTGCTTATCTCGCGCCAACCCTTCAAGCTTAAAAGGAGTAATTTTTCGGTAAAATATCTATAAAACGGCTCATTGACAGATCGAACCATTCCATCATATCTTTTATATATAATTAATGCGTGTAAAAGGCGCGCGCAAGAAGTAATAAACAAAAAAATGAAAAACAAAAACGTTTTAATCTACCTGGCCGTTTTAGTGGTTGTTTTGGCCCTATCTTTATCTCCAGCTCTGGCCCGCAATTTGAATAATTCAGAAGAGCAAGAAGTACCCGAAAAGGAGGGGGTTTATGACGTAAAGGGTCATCCCGGGGTGAAGTTACGAGTTTTTATTCACCAAGCGAAGCCCTCTCCCATCCCCGCCACTTCTCTTGCCTGTAATATTCCCGATCCGGATTCCAGCGCCGTGGTCGGTGGAGCCGGCTGGAAAATATCGACTTCGGTGCCCTGGGTCTATCGTTTAAATATCTTTTCCGTTCCCTCTTCGGTCGGATCAGCCAATCTTCCGACTATTGCCAATAATGCCTATGGTGCTTGGCGGCAGGCGGCAACCACTAAGGTTTCGTTTAGCAACGGAGGCAACACCAGCGTAAACCGGGCAAAGCGCGACTCCCAAAATATCATCGCCTGGGGTGCAGCTCCGAGTTCGGCTTTGGCGGTTTCGTATATTTGGTATAATAACTCTAATGGCTTAGCTCTAGAAGTAGATACTATTATGAACAAAAAGTATCCCTGGGCATGGTCAAACCCTGGCACTTGGACAGAAAAAACTCCCGTGGGCACAACTTGCGCCTATCAAAATGTTTACGACGCTCAAGATATCCTGACCCATGAATTAGGCCACACTATGGGTCTGGATGACGAATACACCGGCGAGTTTGCGTACAATACCATGTATGGCTATGGCTCTACGGGCCAAACAAATGCCGACACTTTGACCCGGGGAGATGTCACGGGAGTCCAAAATCTGTATCAATAGAGGTTTGGCTAAATTCGTATATCCGCCAAGGGCCAACCTAATCAATGGTTTGGATGGTTTGGTTGCGGTACATTTAATTATCTAATTCTACCGTGAGAAATTACGCCAAAATTGGGAGCGGGGGCGGTCGGGTCGCTTATCGCACGCCATCCGTTTTCAAGCTCAATCGTTCTCTCCAAAACGCCGCTTTGAGACACGAAAAAGCCAATCCCCGCGACGAGCGTGGTATAATGCACGGAAGGAGGTCTAGACAAAAAATTCATGAGTCCAAAAAACAGGCATGATTCCTTGATAATAGCGGCCGTGGTTCTTGCCGCGCTGGTTGTGTTGGCCTATTACTTTATGGGCGGTTTATCCGGCAACGAAGTCGTCAATATAAATAGTTTTGAGGAATGCGCGGCGGCGCAGGGCGGTCGGGTCGTGATGACCTATCCGGAAATGTGCACAACTCCGAATGGGCGCACCTTCACGAAGCAGTATGGAGATGTCCCCGTTGATTATCCGGCGGGAAATTCGGAACAGACCAATTTTAATGAGTGCGAGCTGAGGGGTTATCCGATCATGGAGTCCTATCCCAGAAAATGCTCTGTTCCGGGCGGCGATAGTTTCACCGAAATATTAGAGCCGATATCCGGCAAATCCGGAGTGCGCGGCGTTGTGGCCATAGGCCCGACCTGTCCGGTCGTGCGCGACCCCGCTCCGCCGGAATGCGCGGATAGGCCTTATGCCGCCAAGCTGAAGATAACCCGCGCGGATAGCGAAGTTTCCATCGAAAAGTTCGAGTCCTATCGGGACGGAACTTTTGAAGTTGAGCTGGCGCCGGGTATCTATGAAATAAAACAGGCGGATGCCGGTTCCGTGCGTATGCCCTTTCTTGCCCCGGTAAGATTTACGGTAGAGCAGGGGGCATGGACAAATTTAACCGTAATATTCGACAGCGGTATTAGATAAAGATTGATCAAAGTAAATAGATATTTAAAAACATGGGAATATTCGATCAATTTAAAATGGCATCCGAGATGATGAAAAACATGTCTCCGGATCAGATTTCACAACTAATGAAGCAGGCGCAGGATAGTAAAAATATACTGGAAGAAACTGTCCGCAGGGTGGTTGAGGAAGAAATAAGGAAACGAGACCTTATTTCCCGCGCGGAGGCGGAGGCCATGCTGAGAAATTAACGAAAAGGTCGTTCAATAACAGATGAAATAAAAATGTACAGAGAGGCGCTACTTAGTCAGATAGTCGGCAGTCCGATGGGCGGGGGTTTTCATCAGAGCTGGGGTGGATTCTGGAATTGGGGTTGGCTGGGTCTGTTCTTATTGCTCCTTGTGGTCGTCTGGTCGTTGATCTGGAAGGGTTTTGCTTTATGGAGGGCCGCCCGCAATAATTCTTCGGGTTGGTTTATAGCGCTTTTGATAGTAAATACGCTTGGCATTCTGGAGATCCTCTACATATTCGTATTCGGACGCAGGTGCTGCTGCGGAGAGAAGGAATGCGCGGAGTGCGCGAAGAAGGAAGGCAGGGATTGTTGTGGAGAGTGTTGCTGTATCCGGAAGATGTGCCGCAACGGGAAGAGATAGAATGATGTTATAAATGGGTTAGCCGCCCGGACGATTCGTCCGGGCGGCTTGCCTTTACTTCGCATCAGCTGGTTCTCGTTTCAGCGTCTCGGCGTAAAGCAGGGCCGCCTTAGGATAGCTGTAGGGGCGGTTCCAGTGCTGTTCGGCTAGCCCATAATAGCGTGCCAGCGCCGCGAAACATTTGGCACGGTTCTTACTTGACCAGCCCTTCCTCGCGAGGAAATTGGCCGTGCTGGCAAGGGCATCAGTAGGACGGAACACATTCACGCTTCCATCCTTATCCCAATCCACTCCATCTTCTTTGAGGGTTAATGGCAAGAACTGGGTCAGGCCTATCGCTCCAGCGTAGGAACTCCCAAGAGAGAAGCAATCGCTGATGCCGTTGGCACGGCAATATGCTGCCGCTGCCGCAAATTGCCCAGCCGCCTTTTTGCGTTCTGCGGGCGTGCGACGGCGCTTAGTCATGCCCCAGAAAACCCGCAGGACGGAGTGCTCGCCGAGGAACTTACCCAAATTAGTTTCTATTCGGGCAATAGTAACCAGATACTCCTTGGGCACCCCGTAAACCCGTTCGATTTCCAGAAGCAGAGGCAGGTTGTCATCCATGAACCGCCGTCCGTTCTGGACGGATTCATCTTGCAGGAGGTCGCTGGTGTATTTCCGCCAGCTGATGCCGCCCGCAGGTTTTTCAAAGGGCAGTGGGTAGGGCGTGAGACGGGAGTCCGCGAGGATACCCGCCGCCTCCTGCCTACTGAACCCCTCCCGCAACAGGGCTTCCATAACGAGCCGATTCACCTCTGGTTCCGCCACAGAGAGGGATAGGGTAAAGAGAATAGTCAGCATCTCACGCCTCCTGAATTGATTGAGCCCGTGGGTTCGAGCTGATGGTATTGTAATTTCAATCTTGGAGGAAATTCAAGTGATATTGTGCTATACTGCAAGCCCGTTAAAATAAAAA
>JAZDLT010000004.1:0-17363 GCA_043801735.1 Candidatus Liptonbacteria bacterium
TGAATGAATCACGACAGTTTTGACATGTTCTGGTTTCTTGAATCATTGGTTTTTATCCCGGTCCGATTCCAATCGGACCGAGGATCCTCGATCCACGACCTTGTCGGGATCGGGACAATTCTGGCAGGTTTTGGTTCCCGGTCCCATGCTTCAGGTTTTACGTTTTATGCTTCATGAACTACGCCACTTCCGCATTGTAGCACTCCAGACAATACACCGTTTCCTCCCGGTTCGGAGCATAAGATGTTTCAAATTCGTTCGGGCAGGGATTTTCTTTGTGAAAATGCTCCCCTTTATTATTGTAAGTTGTCGGTTGTTCGTTGTTGGTTAAGTTACACATACATTTTCTCTTCCAAAGCTTGTGCGGAACTCTCTTATTTAATCTCTCGAGGTGCCGGCAATTGGGGCAAAGGATTGGCAAGGACAAGTTCATTTGTCTGTAATATTCGAGCTCGTAAGGAGTGATTTTGAAAGCGGAAATGCACATATGATTGCAATTGTTCCCACGATGGGCGCAACCTATAACCTCATTCAGAATACTGTCTGGAATATTGCCCACCCCATCCGGAACAGCATCCGGCGACATGGTGATCTCGTAGTTTTTTTGGGCCAACTCCTTCCAAAGATAGCCCCTGGCCTCCGTTTCCGCCTTGGTTATCGGAAAGTATTCCTGGGCGATAGTTTCATTGTATGCAAAGGGCAGGAATTCTATCGGTATACGCTCGCCATAGGAGTAGGTCTTGCCTTTGGAGTCGGCATAGGGTACGGACTTCATCTGCTCAATTATGCGCGGTACTAACTTCTCGTATTCTTCCTTGGAATATTGCTTGTTCAAAATACGGTGCTGCTTCTTGCGTAGACCCACGCAGCCGAATAGGTCGGAGGAGCTGAAGCAGTTCATGCAATACTCTGCACGCAAGAGCTGATCCCAACACTCCGAGCTGAAAAATACCGAGGCGCACTGGCGCCCGATATTACTGGATTCGTAAATCAGCTCCGAACCCATGCCCCAGTAGGTGTAGTCCATGGAGTCCTTGCCATTCACTATCCCGAAAAGATACTTGCCGTCCTCTACGTTCCGGCAGTTAAATCCCGACTTCACGTTCTTGCTCTCCTCTATCCAGTTCCCGCTGGAATTTACGGTGCGATACTCCATCATGGCCGGAACTATACATTGCCTTTTTAGTTCGGAAATTTTTTGCCACATATCTTCCCCGTCCTTGCGCGTGCGAGGGTAAATATCCCTTAGTTTTTGTTGATATTCCTCCCGAGAATACTGTTTATTCCAAATACAGTAATTCTTATTACGAAGGTTCACGCAACCGAAACAGTCCGAGCAGTTCCTGCAGTTAAATAAAAAGGAGGAGCTGCTGCAATTGTTGCATTCCTGGCTGTATTTCAGTCCACTGGATTGGTAGCAATCAATACACTCGTAACAACGCTCGGATTTATGCAGATTGTAACAGTCCATACTCTCCTTACTGTCCCAGAGAGAGTTGCAATATAGGCAATTTTCGTTGTTCGCGGCCGCAAATATGAGATAGCAGTTTTTGTTGTCGCTCGCGCGGTTGGTGTATTCGCTATTTACGTTATTGCCTTGCTGGATTACACCTAGCCGCGGCACGGATTTAAAAAGCTCAAACCACTGCTCGAAAAAATTCCCGGAAAAGTCGTAGTCCCGGCCATGCTCGCCCGCATCCCACTTGTCCGAGAAGAAACATTGGTAGCAATAAACTTTGTAGGGGCAGTCCGCAGGTAAAAACATTATCTTATCTTCGCCGCAAAGATCGCACCTTCTTTTAAAAAGATTTCTCTCGTTCCTAGCCATAAGGCGTCGCACAAAGCGGCACTCCGGACACCAAGTCGGCGGCGGGACTTTGATTTTTTCGTAGAACTGGAAGTCCTCGGGCTCGATGACGAAACCTTGTTTGCAGTTCTGGCAGGTTCGCGACTCATTCATGAATTTGAATTATGAATTGGAATTGGGTCGAGTTGCGCTAATTCTAATTCTTTATTCTAATTCTCTCCCGCCACTACCCTCCCCCCCACCTTCTCCCAGTCCGTAAGTCCTCCTAGATTAGAGACCTTCTGCCAACCGTTCTGAAGCATAATGCTCCTGGCCGTGCCCGCGCGGTTACCCGTTCGGCAATATATCTGCACATCTGCATCTTTGGGTATGTCCGGCATCTGCCCGGCCTGCAGCTTGACCAGATCCCAATGAATTGCTCCCGCCGCATGGCCCGCTTGCCACTCCTCATCCCGACGCACGTCTAAAAGCACCACCGATTTATTTTTGACCATATTAACTATTTCATTTTCGGATGAGCCCCCCGCCGCAGAGCAGCTTACCCCGCCACAGACAATAAGCCACGAAATTGCTGCACCCACCAATATGATGAGACCTGGCAAAATTAGCCCTTTTTGCATGCCTATATTCTATATCTTGAAGTAGGTAAAAGAAACCCTGGGAGGTAATGATTTGCCATAGAGCAAGCTGACCCCAGAATTTTTGACGGTATACGAGAATCGGACTTTTTGTGCTTTCTGAATTGGATATTAAAATAAAGGCGTGGTTGGCAATCAAGAATTAGTTGAATATCTGCAAGGTATCGGTGTCTTGAAAACACCCGAGATTATTGACGCCTTTCTGAAGATCGATCGGATAGATTTTGTGCCAAAACAATATAAAGATTTGGCTTACGCCGACCACCCCCTGGATATCGGGTTTGGCCAAACCATTTCCCAGCCTTATACTATCGCCTTTATGCTGGAACTGCTTAAGCCCAAATCTGGCCAGAATATTTTAGAAATCGGCACAGGTTCAGGTTATGTGGTTGCGCTCCTAGCAAAAGTGGCGGGCGAGAGAGGTGATGTTATTGGCACTGAAAGAATAGGAGATTTGGTTGAATTGAGTAAGAATAATCTGGAAAAATATCGCCTTCGTAACACGCAGATTGTCCAAGCTCAAAAAGATTTTGGGGTGCCTGGAAAAAAATTTGACCGCATTTTGGTTTCCGCGGCGGCAGATAATCTGCCGCAAGAGCTGTTGGGCCAGTTAGACGAAAACGGTAAGTTAGTGATCCCTGTGGGTAGCTCCATTTTCCTTTTTGAAAGAATGTCTAAGGGCAAAATCGGGAGCAAAGAATATCCCGGTTTTGTCTTCGTCCCACTTATTAAGTAGTCTTGCTCGTTACTTGTTGGCAGTCTTACTATTGCCGATTTCCCAACGAAAAGTTATTTTATGCGAGTAAGGGATTTGGTTCTTTTTGCGCTATTGGCGGGCGTAGTACAGTGGCAGTACAATAGCTTCCCAAGCTATGAACGAGGGTTCGATTCCCTTCGCCCGCTCAAGGTTGGAAAAATACCCCTAAATGATCTGTTCGGGTTTATTCGCGTTATTCAATCTTTAATTCGCGTTATTCGCGATTACTCTGTTGCCGTCCCACCTGAATCCCTTGGAAAAGATGCTGACCGAAGCGGATTTTTTGAGTTCCGCAAACCAATCATCGAAATTGTCTCCGCTCATATAGAATCTGCCTACCAAAATTTCTTTTTCTGCCTGGGGAATCATTACCTCGTCCCGGAACTCCTGATAGGTCATGCCATACAGAGTACTCGCGGCCTGCGCCAAGGATTGATTATTCTCGTAATGGGAAATCTTGTTCTGCACCAGAAAATCCAGATCGCGCCCTACTTCCCTCTCCGCCCCCTGGGATACAAGCTCCGCTTCCACCAACTGGTTCAAAACTTCCGCCTGTATCTCAAGAGAACTGGGAGTGCTGGTGGGCACCTGCTCTGTCGGTAGGGTTTTTTTAGCGTTCTCGTAGTATCTGACCGCGCCTTGATAATTCCGCCAGAAACGACTGGCACTAATGGAGCTGCCGTTTACGGTCGCAATCGGATAACGGTTCAGGGATACGAGTCCTATGCCGAGAATGATTGCCAGGACCACCGCCACAAGAATCACTTTCAGCTTATGCTCCTGGACCGCCAGTTTTATTTTCTCCTTCATGCTAGGGGGTAGAACTTTGGGTTTTCACGCTGGAGGTGGGTACGATAATAATCATTTTCTCGTCTGCCGCCCGGTAGTTGAAACGAGCTCTTAATTCTTTCTCCAAATTTACCGGGTCGGAATAATATTCAAAATCCTCTTGTATTTTACGGTAATCGTTCTTGGCTTTATCTACGCCTGCCCGTAACTCCTCTAGTTCCGCCTTGGCCGATTCTATGCCTTCGTTATGATTCCAGATCTGGATAACCAAAAAAGCCAAGAAAACAGACAGGATAACAATCACGAAAAACCGCATGGCATTGCCCTAATAATACAACAAAATCTAAAAACTAGCTCGTTAGCGCTAACGCGTTTAGCTCTTTAGTTCTTCGATTTGACTAACGAGCAAATGAGCTGACTTTCGTCACTTCTTGAGTATTTCCCGGAAAATCTCTACCGACAAATTCACGCGGGCGGATTCCTGTAGGCGCTCTTTGCCTTTTTGCTGCTTCTTCCATAGCTTCATTTTGCGGGTCCGATCGCCGCTGTTTTTGCCGAAATCGCCCAACTTTTTCTTGAGTGCCGCAATTGTTTCCCTCGCAATGACCCTGCCCTGCGCGCGCGCCTGAAGCGCCTGCACAAACTGCTGGCGCGGCAAAAGTTCCTTGAGTCGCTCCACGGTCGCTCGCCCCTCCCGCTCCAGGTCCTTACGAAAAACTATTCGGGTCAGAGCGGAGGCCACTTCGCCCACAATCAGTATTTCCAGTTTTTCCACATCTGCTCGCGAATCCCCTTCCAATTCGTAACTGAAGGATGCGTATCCCGCGGAAGTTGATTTAAGTTGGTCGTCAAAGTCACGAATAAGTTCCGCGAGCGGCATTTTGCCGTTTATAAGCACACTTTCTCCGATTGTGTGAATCTCTGTCACCTCCAATTGAAAGGCCTGTTGCAAACTGACGACCGCATTCAGATAGGGCGCAGGCGTTATTATCTCTACCTTAATTATGGGCTGCATGACTTCCTCCGGGTCGCTTGGAAATTGATGGGCGTCCTTGACTATGCGCCACTCTCCCTTATCTTTTCCGCCAGAGGCGGATCCTCCTCTGGAGGACACGCGAACTTTATAGGCAATGGATGGAAAGCTGGTCAAAAAATGTAAATTAAATTCCCTCTCTAGGCGGCTGGCGGCAATTTCAAAGTGAAGCTGCCCCAAAAATCCGGCTTTGAGCCCCCTGCCTAACGCTTCATTCGCGTCCGGCTCGAAGCTCAACGCGGAATCGGTAAGGCGCAGGCGTTCGAATCCGCGTTTAAGATCGTCAAATTCGGTTGCGCCGTCCGGATAGAAGGAGATGAAAACCACCGGCGCCGGTTCGCGATAGCCGAGAAGAGCCAGTTGGTTCTTGGCTAATGGCTTATAGTCCATGGCCGAATCCGCGCTATTTGCTATGCACTCTTTGCCATCAGCTAAAATGGTGTCCCCAATTTTGATGAGAGAGGGTTCCTTGAGACCGCTCGCCACATATCCGATTTCTCCGGCGCGCAAAGATGATACGGTCTTGAGTTCCGGCGCGAAACAACCCACCTCTTTTATCTTGCACTTGGCCCCGGTTGCGATAAGTTCCACCTCCATACCGGCCTTAAACTCTCCGTCCACCACGCGTACGTAGGCCAGGATACCCTTATGGTCGTTATAAAAAGAATCAAAGATGAGTGCCCTGCCCGCTATGTCCGGATCGCTCCTATGGGGCGGCGGAACCTTGGCAACGACATCGCGCAGAAGGCCCTCCGCACCGATGCCGGTTTTACCGGAAATCATGTGTATTTCTTCTTTCGGCACGCCCAAAAGTTCCGCAAGTTCCGCGCAAACCTTGGGGGCGCGCTCCGGTTGTAAGTCAATCTTATTGACTGCACCGATAATTCTCAGGTTATTCTTGCGCGCTTGGCGCAAGTTGGAAAGGGTTTGCGCCTGAATTCCCTTGGTGACATCCACCAACAAAATCGCGCCCTCCACCGCCGCAAGGGCTCGGGAAACTTCGTATTGGAAATCGGAGTGTCCGGGCGTGTCTATCAAATTCAGAATGTATTCTGAATTTGATGACTTACCACCAACAACTGACGACCCACCACTCCCTTCCTTGCTTTCGTGGTTAGTTGTAAGTTGTGGGCTATCGGTTAATGCACGATAGTGCATTCGGACGGGCGCCATCTTGATGGTTATGCCCCGCTCGCGTTCCAACTCCAACTGATCCAAATACTGGGGACGCATCTTGCGCGCCTCTACCGTGCCGGTGATTTCCAACATCCGATCTGCCAAGGTGCTCTTACCATGATCCACATGCGCAATGATGACGAAATTTCTGATGTTTTTTTCCATAAAAGAAAGCGGCTCGTCAAGTAAATTCCGGGGGATCTTGCCCGGACATATTTTTAGGCGCGGACCTAGATTCTCTCTAAAGTCAGCCGGATTGTCCAGAGCCCGGGTGGTTCCGCGGTTTTGTATTCATAAACCGGCATATTGTTTTCCTTGAATTTAAATCCGACTGGGGCGGTAATCTGCCAAAAATATTCTCCTTCGCTGGCGGACTGTTTCTGCAACACGAACTCATAGGACATGCCCGCCTCCGGCACGGCCATGGCGCGACGATTTAAGTCAACCACAAATCTCGAAGTTCCAGCTGCTTCCGTATTAATCCAGGTGGAGAAGGTCTTTTTGTCGCGGTAGGTGTATGACTTTATAAAGGGATAGTCCTCCAGCTGTTTTTCGGTTTTCTCCAGCGCCTCCACCTCCGGGTCAACTGCATACTTTTCGCGCAGGTAGTTTATTTTGGGGGTAATTTTTCGATCCAAACCTCCATCCGCATAGCTTAAATTGGTGGCGGGATTGGTAAATATCTGAAAAAAACTTTTATTGGTCTCGCGATACCACCACGGGTCGGTTTTCTGGGCGGTGTGTTTACGGCTCACCACAATATGGTCGTTCAGCCAGCCCTCCGAACTGATTTGGGTTTCTATTTTGACTTCCTGTTCTACAAAGATATCCGTTTTACCCCCGCCCACATTGGCGGAAACAAAGGCCAAGTAAACACCGTTCCAATCGCGGGCAACTTCTCTGGTCCTTCCGGCCATATTCATGTTTTCCGCAAATCTCTGGAAATCCGGATTGGCGAGATAAATACGCATATCTCCATCTTCTATCCACCTGAAGAGCAAACCGGCCATTTGAGGTTTCTTGTTCTCCGGCAGCTCCGATATCCTTTGCAATAAAACCGGGGTTAGGTTCTCCAATATTTTTTTTGGTTCCGGGGCTTGTTGCGCCTGCCCCTTCTGAACCTCCCCCTGAATTTGGTAAAGGAAGTTGTCGGGACGAATTGCGGGCGTGCTGGAAGACAGTTGAATCGGCTCGGTCAGTCCGAGTAAGTCCTCTATCACCTTGGCGGATATGCCGATCGCTCCTTCTATGGTTTTGTCTTTATACATACCGGACTTGCCCATAAATTCCAAGGTCTTACGCGCGGAGTCGGAGAAGTCGAAAAACCAATTGGTATCCGCCGCCCGCCAATTGGTCATGATGGCCTGTAGTTGTTTGGGCGGAACCGTTTTCGTTTCTAATGTTCGGTCGGGCTCATTGATGTCGTGAACAAAAATCTCCTTAAGAGCGCCGTTCGCCAGAATCATTTCTCCGTAACTTCCCAAAAAACCGCCCCCAGGTCTTAATTCCGAGGGATTTTCCAAAAAAATTATTATCCGCCGTTCGGCCGGATCGCGCAGGTATGGAATCAGCTTGTCCAAAAAATCACGCACCTGACCCACGGAAACATGTAGCGCCAATACGTCTCCGGGACGCATCGGTACGTTTTCCGCTCCGGTGGAATTGGCGGCTTGCTGCCAGAATTCTCCCTTGTCGTAAATTTCACCCAAATATCCTTTGATTTTTTCTAAGCGGGCCAAAAGTTCGTCTCCCCGGCCGGATAGAAACAAAGATACGCCCTGATTTTGGAGAAAAGATATCTCCTGTAGAATGCCGATTGTTCCCCCCGCCATCCCGCTCAAACTTCCGAAGGCGCTGCCCAGCTGGCTGGTAAGCGAGGTAAATTTCTGCCAATCCCCTGCTTCTTCAGTAAGCGTATTTTCATTACCCGGAACAGTCGCGGCCGGGATTTCTTTTCGCGCTGGCCACAAAACATATAAGCCGGCGAGAAGAATCCCGGCCGCGGCCAACCAGGCCCAGATGGGATTAAATTTGGGAGCAGGTAGGAGGTGCTTCTCTACGCTCCCCGACTTGGGCGGATTGGTATCCACAATAACCGGCTCGGCTGGTTTTTCCTCTCTAAGAATTTCCGGTATTTTCGGTTCGGGGACTTTTTCCGCTTCGATTTTGATATCCGCAATCTTGTGCGAAATATTTTTACGTGGAACCTTAGGCATACGCGCTTCTCATTTTACCTTTCTTTTCCAAACGGAGGAAGCCTCCTCGGACGAAAACGCGGGTCGTGGCACGGGGATACCCCGATCCTTTCCGGAAAGATTGATATATAATGTAGGCATGGAGAAAGTATTTGAAAAAAGGGCCGGGTGGGTGTTTTGGGGAATATTGATAATTTCGGCGATAGTTATGTTCGTCTTGGCGCAGTCCGATTCACTCACCATGGATGAACTGGCGCATATACCCGCCGGCTACGGCTATGTGCGCTATCTGGATTTCCGTCTCAATCCGGAACACCCTCCCCTTCTCAAGGCGCTTTCCGGCATGTCTTTGCTTTTCTTAAAGGCCAACTTCCCCATTGAAAACACCAAGTGGACCAATGATATAAACGCCCAGTGGGATTTGGGTAGGATTTTTATCTTTGAGTCCGGCAACAACTCTCCGCTTCTCATATTTTTGGCCAGAATTGGACCGATGCTTCTCGCCCTTTTGCTTCTGTGGTTCGTTTACCGCTGGAGCCGAGAACTCATGGGCGGCAAATGGGCGCTCCTACCGGCGATTTTAATGGGTCTTTACCCCAACTTCCTTAGTCACGGTCCTTATGTAACAACTGATGTCGCCGCCGCTTTCGGCACGGTTTTCGCGACCTATTTTTTCTTGCGTTTCCTCAATAATCCTTCCGGCAAGAATGTTTTTGTGGCCGGACTCGCTTTCGGCATAGCCCAGCTTTGCAAATTTTCCGCCGTACTGCTTTTGCCCTACTTTGCAATACTTTTGACTATCAGGGCGCTTATTCTGGTTTATGGCCGAGCCGGAAATACTTCCTCCCGTAAATTATTTTCGGTTTTCTTCTATTATTCGACTCGCGCCGTTCTGATTTTTGCGATTGCCTTCCTGCTCTTAATCTACCCCGTCTATGGGCTTTTCACCTGGAACTACCCTCTCGAAAAACAGTCCGCGGATGCGGAATTTATTCTTCAGTCCTTTGGTAATGGTCCAACGCCCGCGGGCAAAATTTGTAAACCGGCGCGCTGTCTGGCGGATGCCACTATTTGGATGTCGGGCAATCATATCACCCGGCCCCTCGCGGAATATGCCTTGGGGGTGCTTATGGTTGTTCAGCGTTCCGCGGGCGGAAATAACAATTATTTCATGGGTAACGTTTCCGCTGCCGGCTCTCATTTATATTTCCCGTTGGTCTATCTCATGAAAGAAGCCCTGCCTGTCCTGCTGATGATTTTGGGAGCCATAGCATTCTCGATTTGGCGGATGATAAACGTGCGCGCGGAACTGCCGCTCGCCATGGGCTTTCGGGAAAAGATTTTTATCTGGCTGGAAAACAATTTTACCGAGACCGCTCTCCTTATATTTGTGGCGCTCTATTGGGCATACAGCATCCAAAGCCCGCTTAATATCGGCTTCCGTCATCTTCTCCCGACTCTGCCTTTCATGTATATGCTCTTGGCGTGCAGCTGGCAACGGCACCACCTGACTCATCCTGCCGTCAAAACCTCCGGTTATATACTGGCGATTTTGATTGTCTGGTTCGGCTTGGAAGGCATTTATACCTACCCTCATTATCTTTCCTATTTCAATCAGGCGGCGGGCGGAATAAATAACGGTTATCGCTATGTGACCGATTCAAATTACGACTGGGGACAAGATCTTTTGCGCTTAAAGAAACTTTTAGATGGCCATCCGGAGATGGACAGATTCGCGATAGATTATTTTGGCGGGTCGCACGTGTCTTATTATTTTGGAGATAAATCCGTCAATTGGTGGAGCAGCAGAGGCGATCCCCGCAAAGAAGGTATAAATTGGCTGGTGGTTGCGGCAAACTCTCTGCAGGGCTCTATTCAACGAGCCGCGCCTGGCTTCGCGCGCAAGCCGGAGGACGAGTACCGCTGGCTGACGGATATGCGCCCGCGCACCGATTCCGATTTGGGCGCGATACCCAAATGGGACCTCCGCGCCGGCACTTCGCTTTTTATCTACCATCTACCGTAGCGTTGTAGGTAGTTAGTTGTGGGTTATTTGTAATAGACCCTATTCTCTATCCGGAAATCTATATATTGCAGATTGCTCCAACCTTTTTCCTTTAGGGCATGCATCGGTCCTTGGGTCAAGTCCGCCGGGAAGCGCAAACTGAAGTACATTTCCGGCCCGTCCATTTGCAAAACCTTTATTTCGTCCGCCGCGCTTTTCTCTAAACGAACTTCTTTTGTGGAAATTTTTTCCGCGGACAGAACCGTGAATATGGACAAAAGATTGGTGGTTTTATTGTCCGGTCCCAGAATTTTTTCACCCAACCTTAACTCCCGGCCGGAAAAATCTCTTATTACCGGAATCAAGCTTCCTTCCGCCAGTGGCGCTTTTTGAAAAATAGTGCCATCGTTGCTAAACCAAGCGCAATCTTCGGTCTCCTCCCGAATGGAGCACCAGATGCCTATGGGCTGCCACTCCATAACCTCTATTCGCAGAACTCTGGACCAGAAATCCCGCCCCGTGCTTACTTGCGCCACCATTGGTAAGGAGGCGGGTTTTTCCCAAGTGGCTTGTCTTGGCCAAGCAAGGATATGTTCGTAACCCACCGCCCTTTGGAGTCCGTTCCCGCCCGCTATGGCGGCGCGGAGGTAGTTTAGGACGTTTTCTTCCGTGGATCGATTAAAGCCGGAATATTCTATTTTCTTAATCTGAAACCAGGGCGACCAAATCAGCCAGTGTAAAAAAAGGCAGGCGAGCGAGAAGACAAGCGTTCCCAAAAAAGCCGACCAAAGCACCTGACGGCGCAAAACTTTTTTCCTCTGTAATTCAGAAAGGGATTGCGCGTTGCGCTTTTGGGAATGGACGCCCGTTCCGCCCGGACGGTTTTTGTAAAAAGTCCAGCTCATTTCTTTTGCCGCTTTATTATAACCCTTTCTATTAGGGGATTGAGACGGGTCAGAAATTCGTAAGATATGGTTCCCGCCCAAGCCGCGACTTTATCCGCAGAAACTTCCATCCTGCCGTTTTTGCCTATTAAAATAGCGGTGTCTCCGGGACGAACTTTTAGTCCACCCGTATCCACAACCGACAAGTCCATGGAAACCCTGCCTAAAACTTTGGCCCACCGGCCGGCCAGAATTATTTTCCCCTTACTGGATAAAGAGCGGGGATATCCATGCCAGTAGCCCACCGGCAGGATCGCTAATGCGCCTGCGTGGCTAATTTTTTCAGTTAGATCGTAACCGACTCTTTCGCCGGACGGAATTTTTTTCACCTCACTCACTCTGGTTTTCCAGGCAAGCACGGGTTTTAGCTTCAAGCGCGCATATTTATTTTTGAGAGCGGGCGAGGGGTATAGGCCATACATTCCGATGCCCGGACGGATTAGGTCCATGCGGTATTTTTCTGCGAGCAGGACGCCTCCAGTATTGGCAATATGATATTTTATTTTCCCGAAACCGTTTGCCGCAAAACGATCCCTAATTTCGCAAAACGCGCGATATTGCTTTTCGGTATGGTTAAAACCCGCCGGGTCTGCAAAGGCGAAGTGGGAGTAAGTTCCGCATAATCTATGTGCCAGATTGGGATGTTTTTTGACGTATTTCAAAACCCAATTTGTTTCTTGAGGCAGAAATCCCTGGCGGTGCATGCCCGTATCAAATTTGAGATGGAATTTCGGGATGTGGCGCGAGCGGGATAGCGCCAGAAGAATCTCCCGACTGGGAACGGTTATGGCAACTTTCTCCGCCAGCGCCTCTTTAAAGAGTATCGGTAGGGTCGGGCCTAGCACCAAGAGCGGCAGTTTTATTCCTTTGCGGCGCAGCGCAAAGGCCTCTAGGGCGGAGTCCACGCAAAGGCCGTCCGCGCCGAACTCCTGCATTAATTTGGAAAAAATAAATATGCCGTGCCCGTAAGCGTTGGATTTAACAACCGGCCAGAGCTCCGCTCGTTGGCCGGCCAAGCGGCGGAAAACACGGAAATTGTGTCGAGCGGCGGACTTGTCTATTTCTATCCAGGTTCTTTTGCCAGCCAGTGTTTCGCTGGCCAAAAAATTCCTAGCCGATAACTTCTTTTCCGACATGGCGTTGCAGGATTTTGGGTACCCTTATTTTCCCGTCTTCGGTTTGATAATTTTCCATAATGGCAATAAGGGTGCGCTGGGCGAAACAGGTCGCGTCGTTCATGTGCGCGAAAACCAAACTGCCGTCCTTGCGGCGGATGCGGATATTAAGGCGACGGGACTGGTAGTCCGCCATGTAGTCCGCGGAGTGGGTTTCGCGATACTTGTTCTCGCTGGGCATCCAAGTTTCGAGGTCCAAGTGACGCATATCCGGATCACCCTGATCGCCCGTGGAGCAGATAATTATTTGATAGGGCAGCTCCAGAGACCAGGTGATGTATTCCTGTAGGGCCACTAGAAAATTTTGTTCCGCGATACCCTCTTCCGGAGTGGTAAATGACTCAAACTCCAACTTGTCGAACTGGTGCACCCGCAAAACGCCGCGAGTGTCCTTACCATAACTACCCGCCTCGCGACGGAAAGCCGTGGAATAACCCACGTAACGCAAGGGTAATTCTTCCTCTGGGATAATTTTGTCCATGTGCATTGGCCCAAGGGTGTGTTCCGCGCTGCCCACTAAATACAAGTCGTCGCCCGGGATATAGTAACGTTCCTCCTTGGGCTCCAGGCGCGCCATTTTATCCATCACTTCCGGACGAATCATGACCGGCGGAAGAACCGGCGTAAAAATCTTGGCGCTGTAGCCGGTACGCACCGTTTCCGCATTGGACTTCAGGATATGTGTGTTGGTCATTATTTCCAGACAATACTGGATTAGGGCAAATTGCATCTGGACCAACTCTCCCTTCCAATAGCCGAATCTGGTGCCGGAAATTTTGCCGGCGGTTTCGGTATCCAAAAGTCCCAAATTCTCGCCCAAGGTCAAGTGGTCTTTCGGTTTAAAATCAAACTCGGTCGGTTTGCCAACTTTGCGAATGACCTTGTTGAGTGCTTCGTCTATCCCTATAGGCGTGTCTTCGCTGGGAAGGTTGGGTATTTTTTTCCAGATCACGACACGCTCGCTATCCAATTTCGTTATTTTTTCCCCGATTTCCTTGATCCTTTCCTTGTTTGCTTTGGCCTCTTCTATCTTTCTCTCTTTGGAAAGCAGGTTTTGTTTGGCGCGTAAATCGTCCGCCTCCTTGGTGAGGGTTCGCCATTCCGTATCCAAGCGCAAAAATTCGTCCACTAGGGCGGGGTCGGCGTTTTTGTAACCAATCAGTTCTTTAACCTTATTTGGATCTTGGCGCAAAATTTCCACGTCAATCATGGGATTTATCATACCCCACTATCTCTCGGGCGGGAAGCACCCCATGGGTATGATTCCCCAGGACTCCATTGACAATATCTATCCCGGCGCTAGATTAAAGACATGAAGACCATTTTTTGCGCAACTACCACTACTACGACTACCAACCCTCCCTAGGCGGGTCTTTTGAGGACTAGAGAAAGTAACCCCAAAGGCCCCCTTCGGAGGGCTTTCTAAATCCTCGATGATCTATACAAACCAAGTTGCTTAAATATATAATCAATCATATTAAACCCAATATCATGCGATTTATTGCGACCATTCGTATCATTCGCATGCATTCGTATATTGGCATCGCGTCATAAAAATGAAAAAACAATCCTCTAAGAAATCATCAAGTCAAGTAGCCGACCTCGACCCACTGCGTCACTCCCTGGCTCACCTACTCGCGGCGGCGGTAATGGAACTTTATCCCAAAACTAAACGTGCTATCGGCCCGGCCATCGAAAACGGCTTTTATTTCGATTTCGAATTCGAGAAGCCCATCTCGGATGTGGACCTACCCAAGATAGAAAAGAGAATGCGCGAGATCTTGCCGACCTGGGACCGCTTCAGCAAACACATGCTTGATGCCAAATCCGCCAAGAAAGAATACCCCAGTAACCCTTATAAACACGAGATGATAGATGAGTTCTCGGAAAAGGGTAAGAAAAAAATAAGCTTCTACAAATCTGGAAGTTATTGGGACCTTTGTCGGGGCGGGCACGTGGAAAGCATGAAGCAGATCGATCCGCGCGGTTTTAAGCTGGAAAAGATAGCGGGCGCATATTGGCGAGGGGACGAAAAAAACAAGATGTTGACTCGCATCTATGGATTGGCCTTTAACTCTAAAAAGGAACTAGATGAATGTATAACGCGCCTGGAGGAGGCGAAAAAGCGTGATCATCGTAAGTTGGGCGCGGATTTGGACTTGTTTACCTTCGCGGATCTTATTGGAAAGGGACTGCCGCTTCTCACCCCCCGCGGCACGGTTATCCGCAAAGAGCTGGAAAGATTTATTTACGAAACTGAAACCAAATGGGGCTATCAGCACGTAATTACTCCTCCGCTCGCAAGAGTGGAACTCTACAAAACCTCCGGCCACTATCCTTATTTCAAAGACACCATGTATCCCGTCATGCAGGTGGACGAAGACCAGCTGATTTTGCGCCCCATGACCTGCCCGCACCACTTCATGCTTTATAAGAGCAAGCCCCATAGCTACCGTGAGCTACCCATGCGCATTGCCGAACTCGCATCCCAGTTTCGTTACGAAAAAAGTGGAGAGTTAGCCGGTCTTATGCGCGTGCGCATGTTCTGCCTGGCGGACGCCCATATTATCACTCCCATAGATAAAGCCAGAGACGAAATCAGGGGCGTCTTGGACTTAATTGATTATGTCAATAAGGTTCTTGGTCTAAAAAAGGGCGTGGATTATCGCTATCGTTTGTCTTTGGGCGACCGTAAGGATTCTAAGAAATATTACAAAGACGATAAGGCCTGGGAAAAGGCGGAAAGCGTTCTGCGTGCCGTACTCAAGGAGATGAAAGCGCCATTCTTTGAGGCCAAGGGAGAGGCCGCTTTCTATGGTCCCAAAATTGACGTGCAACTGAAAAAAGTCAGCGGACAAGAGGAAACCGCCTTTACCGTGCAGTACGACTTCGTAATGCCCAAGAGATTCAAATTGACCTATGTCGACGAGGGGGGCAAAGAGCAGCAGCCGATCGTGGTGCATCGCTCCTGTATTGGCGCGCTCGAGCGTACCATGGCCTTTCTGATAGAGCGCTACGCCGGCGCCTTCCCGCTCTGGCTCGCGCCGGTGCAGGTTGCGATTCTGCCGGTAGGAGAAAGATTCGCCGGATATGCCGGGAAAGTAGCGGATGCTTTACGAGGGAAGAATATCCGCGTAGAAGTGCGCGATGCCAATGAAACTCTGGGCAAGAGAATCCGCGGAGCGGAAATGGAAAAGATTCCTTATGTTTTGGTGGTGGGCGAGAAAGAAGAAGTGGCGAACGCCGTGAATATCCGCCATTACAAAAAAGGGCAGTTGGGCGAAATGAAAACTGAAAAACTGGCGGAACAGATAGCGAGGGAATCTCAAAATAAGGATCTATAAAAAAAGTGCGGGGCCCCGTCATTGCGGAGCCCCCGATTGAATCTCTTACCCGGCTCGGTTGACTAGACCGAGTCCATTCTGCGTTGCGCCAGGGACGCACGAAGCCCCAGCGTTTTGGCGCAAAGCTCGTCCTCCGACCTCTCGACTTCGTTCGCGAAGGACAAGAATGCCCCCTTCACCTCTCGTAACTCCCCGCGAAGCTGCAGGAGTACGATGCGCACGATGCGACCGACCCACAAGAACTTCTTCACATTCCCTCCTCTCGCCACGCTTGGTCTGCGCATAGCAGCTTAATAATATATAAAGTAAGAGTGAGCGTTAGTCAAAAACACGAAGGGGGCTCGGCGACTTTCGCCAAACCCCCTCACTTAATTCGCCCCACAACCGGTCTCCGGCTGCGGTGCAATCTTTGTAGTGGTCGGACCCAGATCCGATACACTACGAAACACAGGTGCTCCCGCAGAGCGGCCGACTGGCGCACGAGCCAGAATCCAACCGCATAGCCCGCCCTAAGCCATAAGGGTGGCTTGACCCTTTCTTCTCTGTCTCCACCTATTCCTTCCGAGTACTCGCTTGCGCCCCGGAAGAATAAGAGGATAAAGAGGAGGAAGAGGGCATACCCGAAAACGCCGACGAGCAAGGCGGTCATGTTCACCCTCCTTCTAGGGGAACGGCTGACGCAGTTACTTGTCAAATTTAAATATAAAAAATACTAAACGTCAAATTTCAAATGTTTTAAAATTGGTTGGGGGGCCTCCGGTTGGTGCGCGTGTATGCGTACCGCCATCGGCCCCCTTCTCCGCGTTCGGCTACAGCCCAAATTGGTTGGGGCTGGAGCCGCTGGAGCGATCGGCGTTGCGACGCGCCATATAGAGCGCGCCTAGAACGATCAGCGCGAACACTCCCCCGCCTACGAGTGCGTACAACCACATCTCTATCACCTCCTCCGAGGGTTGACTAGGTATATCCAAATACGAAAACCACTCTGAAGTCAAGGGTGGCTTGTGGTTGATTGTGTAAAAACGAAAAGGGGGCGCGCGGCGCCGACCGCAATTGCCCCCCTTCTTCTATGTCTCGCCCTTGGCGAGGTATGCCCCTCAATGGGGCTTTCTGCCGCGCACTGCGCGGTGGATTTTCTCTTCCGCCGAGGGCGGAAGAGTAGGGTGAAACTCCCGCAGGCGGCCGGTGCCTTCCTCTCCGTCAAGCAGGTTGGCGCGGGAATCTCCCGCCCACTCTACGAAGAAGAACAACGCCGCCCCGAAAATTCCAACCGCGAACGCAACACCGACAACTTCGATGGGGGCTCCCATCCAAATAAAGTAGCCCCCCGAGACAGATAGGGTCACGAGCGTCGTGACCAAGTCGCGCCACATTCCCCTCGCCATGGCACACTCCTTTCCCCGTCGGTTGTAAGTCGTGGTAATATACCAAAACTCACCGACATCTTTCTAAATGATATAATATTTACAATATTAGTCAAGCTTTTGTTTATATATGGTT
>JAZDLT010000052.1:0-4628 GCA_043801735.1 Candidatus Liptonbacteria bacterium
TTATAAATACGAGGGGGCTGGCGCTCATTGCGCCAGCCCCCGATACTACCTTCTTCCGCGAGTCCTTTCTATCACCCTCTGGACGTTCACCTCTGGCAAACCGAACTCCCGAGCGACCTCTGTCAACGATCTCGGCTGACCGTTTCCACCAAGGTAGAACTCTATTACCTGGCGGTCGAACTCGGGCAGATTCCTGACACTTGCCGGAATACTTACCCGCTTCTCCCGGACAGCCCCACCCGAATTTGTTGCCGGTTTTTCAGTCCCGGCGGCAGTTTTAGCCCTAGCTGCCCTCTTGGCGGCAATCCTAAGGAGTCGAAGGCGCTTGGCCGGAGGAGGATGGCCGCGGCGTACCCCCGAGAAGGCGGGACGGGGATGTTCTGAATCCAAATCCTCTTGAGCGCGGGGATATACACCATGCCCGTCTAGTCCGGTCAGCTGCTTGCTCACCACCCGCTCTATTGTCGAACGATTCAACGAGAAAACCTCTCCCGCATCCTCGATCCCCAAAGAGTTTGGGTGATAGGCGTACCCGTGCCCACTTGAGCCCCCCTCTTCTTCCCCTTCGGCTGCGCGCAGCAGAGAGCGGTTGGAAGGATCTGCCCAAAAGCGCAGCAATCGACGGATCAGTTCGCCCAGTAAGCAGGTCCACACAACGATCCTGCGCTCCTCGGCTTGATCCAGTAGGGCCTGCTCAATCGCCCCAGGCACGTGGTCCGAAATCCAAAGGTGCGTGATGCCCTTAGGAATTCTGGTTTCCGTCCGCGCCCGTCTTGCGTCCCAAAATATTACGTTGGGATCGACCCTGGTTGTAAGACCAAGGTTGTCCGCTTGCACAACCAGGATCCTGCCGATCGTCTGCCCGGAATTGGGTCGCGCCTCGTTCGGAGGCAGGACCACGCTTTCCGCATAGCTCATGCCCACCTCCTTGGAGTGTTAATTGCTGAAATTATTAATACACAACTCAAAAAGACAGTCAAACTTCCCAATATTGACATCAATACAACAACATGTTATGTTTTGGTCAGGCAGCAAGAAGTCTGCCTAGGAAAGAGAGGGCACAATGAGTGAAAAGCCGTCGTTCAGAATTCCCTCACGGAAGAAGGTGCGGGAAGTGCTCGAGGGTCTCGAGGTCATGATTCTCATCGGGGAATACGAACTCGTATCGTGGAATGACGATGCAAACATAATCGTCATCCGCCCCCAGGGCACCAGCAGCGCGCGGTGGTCCCTGGTGGAAGTGAGGAGAGAGGGCTCCCTCTACCTGGAGACGGAAACTTCCAAATGGTGGTGGGAGGGTATGGCTCTTCTGTCATATTATGGCCCCTTAACCAGGCAGGTCCGCAAGATCTACCTGGAGCTGGAGCGCCGCGCCCTCCGGCCCCATCAGATGGCGCTGTCTGCTGGAGCGATCTGATGGCCGAGATCTGATGGCCGATGCGAGCCGGTGTCAAGATGACACCGGCTCAAAAACTTACAAGACCCAGATTTATTTTCTAACCCTTCTCTGCGTGTACCAATAAGCGTACAGGCCCACCAGCAACACCACATTGGGAATAAATATTTCCGGATTACTCCAGGGATGTCCGTCTACGTAAAAATCCGAAATGGGCCAGAGAAACGGAGTCGGGAAAAAAGTACCGGAATGCGTGGGAATATCAATTAAAATGTGAAGCGGCCAACTCAAAGTAAGGCGGGCAAAATTATTTTTACGCCTAAGCCACAGGAGCATGAAAAACAGGCCATATATCAGAAAACTATGGGCGGCGTCATAGAGGGAATGAACATAACCCGGCAGAGCGGCAGGATCGGGTTTCTCGTAGCCCCGACTCACCCAGGACTCCCAACCAAAAAATACGGCCACAAAGAAGGGCCCAAAAGACAGGATGTCTGGACCTACGCCGAATAGAAACGAGACAAGATAATCTTTCCAGCTCCGGCGGCCAAACGCTATTCCGCCATAAAGCCCGTGAGACAGGGTGTCCACCTACTTGGATTTGAAAAATCTGTTTATCTGCGACCAGTATTTATTTACCACAAACGGGGTGTTGAGGTGTCCTCCTTTCTTAAGTAGTTTTAACTTCGCGCCCGTCTTTTTGGCAAATTTAGCTACCGTCCGCCAAGGCACAAACGGGTCGTCCTTGGCATGGAACATTATTATTTTGGATGGATTTACTTCTTTCGCGTGATACATGGGATTGTAAAATCTGCCGGAATATAATTTGTTCCAATTTTTACGCGAAACCCGATAGCCGTTACCCCAAGATTCCTTAAGATACGCCACGTAGCTTTTATTGGAGGTTTCCGCCTTCTCCGCTTTTTTTGTGGCAGGCCAATCCACCACGGGACAGTTGGCGATCACCTTTTTAACACGCGGGTTAAGCGAACAAAGAATGGCCGCGGCACCTCCGAAACTTCCCCCAATGACAAATATCTCGTCCGGTTTTATGTGAAATTTTTCCCCATAAACGGTTTCCCGTATGATTCCTTTAAGTTCTCCGATCACGTCCAGAACATCCAGATGCGGAGACCTGGACATAAATTGTCCCCCGCTTTCCCATGCGCCTCGGTAGCGGGGGTGAAAAACCCAGTAGCCCTGCCGGGAGATATATTGCATAAGGTCACGCCGATTGGGCACGCCCGGCACACCGTCGCACAGGATTATTACGCGTTGCTTTCTGCCGAATCTGGCGGGCGGCAAAAACTCCGCCACTATCTCCTTCTTAAAACGGGTTCGATAGGGATATTTCTGCATTGCCACTAATAGTATACGCTCTCCCGTCGACAATCAATCAGTGTTCCTTACTTAAAATATTTATTACATCTTCTTTGGGTAGAGCAGATAAAGTATTGCCGCCCCTGCCGGTCATCGTCTCTGCGGCAAATAAAGCATCGTAAACGCTCTCTTCCGCCGCCTCAACGGTAGCCAGAAAGAGTCCGTTTAGATCGGAATTCTCTATGGTTCTGGCAGAAAACCTTCCATCCAGCCCGGCGCGGGATACGGAAAAAGCCACCGCATAATCGCCGCTGCCATTCGCCAGTATCGAACCCGTACGCGCCAAGCCCAAAAACGCCCTTTGGGCGATTCGCTTTAATTGGCGGGCGCTAACCGGCGCATCCGTCGCAATGACTATCATGCAAGAACCGTCCCCCCGCGAAATAAATTCCGAAAAGTCGCTCTTTCTCAACAACCTCCCAATCGGTTTGCCAGTGACCACAAGAGAGCCGCCAAAATTGGTTTGCATAAGTACGCCCAGGGCGTATTTTTTACCATTAATTTTTACGACGCGGGAAGACGTTCCGATTCCGCCCTTCCAAGAAAATGCGCGCGTGCCGGTGCCTGCCCCAATATTACCAACTCCGAAATTGCGGGCTCTATTTTTGTACGCGGAAAAAACATCTTCGGGAAAAATTGAGGCGGCATGCAGGTTATTCAAAAATCCGTCATTGGTTTCGCCTACGATCGCGTTTATACTCTCGCCCGGCCCGACTTTGTTGTTTTTTAACACCAGATTAATAATCCCGCGCACGACCGGTCCCACCGCCAAAGTATTGGTCAGCGCAATGGGCGTCTCTAGTGTGCCAAACTCTTCCACTTGGGTGTAACCGGCTAATTTTCCGTAACCATTGCCGACCGCAATTGCGGCGGGGATTTTATCCCGGAACAAATTGGGTACGCCCGGATCGATGACGGTAATTCCGGTTCGAATATCTCTGCCTTGTATCTTCGTAAAGTGTCCCACCCGGACCCCACTCACGTCCGCGATACTATTTAACTTGCCGCAACTTAAAAAACCGGGTGCTAAGCCGTATTCAAAAAACCTTTTATTTCTCTTGCGTGGTTGAGTCATGATTTTTTTGATTCTAACAAAAGTCATGACCGAACACCAAGCGTTGACGCAACGCGGGTGTTCGGTCATGTATCGCGGTTACTCGGACGAACCCGAGCTACCGCACTACCACCGGCACGACAGCCATATCAACCCTACCGTGAACTCGCAGGGTATTGGCCGGAACGGCACAGGCAGAAACGGAAACCAGTCGCTCGCCAACTACCCACGGCCGCAGAAGAACGCGGCAGTGGAACAGCTCCGGCCGATCCCACTTGCGGTTCATGACCGGCAGAGACGCTACTGCCGTGTCCACTCGGCTCTGGACCAGGAACGGCTGGCGGCGAGAGATCCGTTCGTCGATCCAAGTTCGCCACGTTTCGTCCGTCAGCCCGTGGCCCATGAGCACTCCGTAGGAACGCGCGGCCAAGTCGTTCGCTCCGCAAATCTTCAGCACCAGCCGATCCCGGGAGTTCGGAGGAAGATCGCGGAGATCCCCTAGGCCGCGAATCTCCAGCCCCTGCACCGTGCACGGGAAGGAGTCGCGAGAGAGAACCAGATGGGAATCCGGCAGAATTTCCTCCAAAGTACCCATCGGATCTCCGTTGAGCGCAGCTCGCAGGAAGGGCAAGGGATCGTCGCCCTCGTGGTCGTGACCGTACTCCCCGGAAGCAATTGCCTCCCGGAAGAACTCGCGATAGCGCCAGAAAAGCGCGTACCACGTTTTGTTCCCATAGTGCGCGAATTCCGGCACCAGTCGAACACGTCCCCGACGCGCCCACTTCACGATCTCAACCA
>JAZDLT010000034.1:0-12764 GCA_043801735.1 Candidatus Liptonbacteria bacterium
CATTTTTTCTAAACCGAAATAGCAGCCGAATGGAATGGATGTGCGAAGCTATATTTGTCCGCGAGAGTCAGGGGCGGGTATATTTTTCTTGAAAATATTTGGGGCAAGCAGTATATTGACCATGGTATGGATATCCGGCTGATCCTAACCTTTCTGCCTATATATGGGATAGCCCTTACTTTTATATTTGCTGCCATTTTTTCCGGGCTGAAACGATGGTTGATTTTATTTCTAGTCCCACTTGCCACCCTACATATTTTCTACGCCGTCCTTAATTACGTTTTATTTAACGGGAATCTACTGGGAGGAGTCATGCTTGGAATGTATATGCTCTATCTGGTTTTCTACTACCCGATCTTGGTTATTGTTTTGCTTGTTGTTTGGTTGAAAAACAGAAAGAGAACCAATCCGACCGGCCTCGGCGGGCCGGCATCTAAGTCACCGGAAGGATAGGTGATCGCTAAAGATTTGGAATCGCCAATTGCGGGCCAGTTTGTATTGTAAAAATTTTGAGCAAATAGTATATTTGGCCCCAATATGACAAAAGCGATCATCTTTGATTGGGCGGGAGTGCTTGCATCCGATGGATATTGGGTGTGGCTTAGGAAGAATGTAGAAGACATTGAAGACCGGAAAGAATTTTTCCATAAAATCTCGGAAGACGTAGATAGCGCAAAAATATCTCACGATGAATTTCTGGAAAAACTTTCCCTCGAAACAGGAAGATTGAAGGAACGGGTTTGGGATGAAATAAAGAAAGAAATAATTATCAACAAAGACCTCATATCTTTTGTGAAGAAGCTGAAGGCAAGATACAAGGTGGGACTACTTTCCAATTTCACCCACCCCTGGCTTAGCGAGATAATCGCAGAAAATAATCTGTGGGGACTGTTTGATAGACACATCATCTCGTCTGAACATAAGATGGTAAAACCGGACCCACGGATATTCCAAAAAATACTTGATATGCTTGGCGTCAAGCCGGAAGAAGCCGTTTTTATAGATGACAGGAAAATGCACACAGATGGAGCAAAAAGGGTTGGGCTAAGAACAATCCTATTTATAGATAACGTCCAACTAATAGAAGATCTGCGGGGGCTTGGGGTTGAGGTCTGACAAAAATCCTGAATCAGAGTTTTTAAACAAAAGGACCCTTCGGAGTTAAGCTCCATAGGCCCGAAGACAATTTAAGATCTCCGCAGATTGCCGTGTGTTAAAATGTTAGAATGCAGTTCGTATTGATTTTTCTAACTGCCGCCCTGGCTACCATCTTAAGTTCAATGTCGGGTGGCGGTTCGTCCATAATCGCCCTACCCATATTTTTGTCCATGGGCATAGAATTTCCGGTCGCAACTGTTATGCAAAAAGTCAGCGCCTGTTTTTGGGTCCTACCGTCGGCATTTAATTATTTAAAGGGGAGAAAAGTGGATTGGGCTTTTGTCGCCATATTTTCATTGGTCGGACTGGTGGGCGCATATTTCGGAGTATTATCAGTGATTAATCTCGATCAGAGAATTTTAAAAACCATTGTGGGTTGGTTTATTGTTATTCTCGTCGTTCATATTTATTTCAAGGAAGAGGCGGGATCACCTAAGGAATTTATAAGGTCGAAATCCAAAGAAATTGTGTCCTACATTCTTGCTTTACCTATGGGATTCTACGAGAGTATTCTGGGGTCGGGCAATGGCATTATATTTGCAACAGTTTCTCTTTACGCGAAAGGGTTCGATTTCATAAGCGCCTTGGGATATTACTTTATGGTCGCTTTTTCCTGGGTTGTTCTTGCAACAGTAGTGTTGGTGGGAAAAGGTTTTTTTAGTTGGGGCCTGGTTGTGCCTGCGGTATTGGGGTCTTTAGCTGGGGGATACGCCGGATCCAGATTCGCGCGATTTAAAGGGAATAAGTTTATTAAGATCGTCTTTGTCGTAGTAGGCGGATTTTTGGGAATAAAATTGATCTTCGGATTTTAATGATTTAGCTTGGGTGTTTCGGATGACGCCACGGTTAAGTATCCTTGGGAGCCCGGCGTTGTCTAAATACCATGCACCCCAAGTGTTCGGCCCGGGCGGATTATTAAGGTTATATCCAGAGTCGGGTCGCCAAACCTTGTTTTTTCCTCGGATTCCCTTAATATTAGGTAAAAGTCACAACAAACAAATAAACAAATGCCGAAAGCAAACAGCGCGTTTATGAAGCCAATGACCATTAGTGCCGATTTGGCGGCGGTGGTCGGCAAGGGTCCCATGCCTCGCTCCGAGGTGGTAAAGGCCCTCTGGGTTTATATCAAGAAGAATGGCCTGCAGGACCAGAAGAACAAGAGGAACATCAACGCGGACGCGAATCTCAAAAAGGTATTTGGAGGCAAGGGTACGGTCAGTATGTTTGAGATGACCAAGTTGGTGTCGAAGCACCTTTCTTAAGGGAACTCATCTGTCGGTAACCTTAAACGCCCCGCCCAAGCGGGGCGTTTAAGGTTATCCACAGGGTGGGGTGTTGAAAGTGGGCGGAGGAGTTATAATAGAAGCACGTACCTTGGCATCAACCGGGACAGTGAGTGGATTCGCCCCCACAGCGACCAGATCGACTTCTTGGGTCGCAGGGCGCGATGCCCATCTCTCGGGCGACTCCGTTCGCTCTCCTGGTTTACATACGGGCGGGAAACAAAAAGCACTCCGCCCACACTCATTGTGAGGGCCGCAAGGAATCTAGCCGAGCGGTCCTCCTCTTTTTTATAATTCCAACCCTCGTATTTCGCTTTTAGAGCACTTGATTTATCCACAGAGAGTGTTGTTTTTTGAAACGCGCTTAACTAAAATAAACCTAGACGCTTGGCGATGGGCAGTCCAATCCCGGGCCGAAAGGCGGGCTTGGTTTGCCGGCCGGGCAGAACGAAGGGAGTCGACCATGATGAAGCGGCAAAGGCGGAAACGGCGCGAAGAGGCGGCGGGTCGCGCGGGCTGAAGATGCGGTGAACAGCAGCCGGCAGCGCGATCTGCAGAGTCGGGGGCGGAGAGATCTCTCCGCCCCCGCATCCATTTTGGGGATATCCAGCCGGGCTTGACGCCCGGTTCGATTATTTGATAAATTTCTCCTACCAGCTGGCCGTCCCTCTCTGTGCGTGCACGAAGAGTGCGGGCGCAGGAGCCAAGGGGGTGAGCCGGCAAACCGCAGGGGGGCGGCGTCCCAGCGCGCCGCCCCCTACCAATTTCAAAGAGAGAATAGGGAAAAGCAGTTCGGGACACTCAAGGGTGTCCTTGGTTATTTTATATTATCTTAATAATAATTATCCCCAAAAATTGTTGCGCCAAGTATTGTTATTGCTAGAATAGTATCAGTCCTGTGGCTGGTTGCCGCGATTCGTTCGAGGTGGGACCGCGAGCGATAGTGCAACCGACAGGAGTCAAAGTGGAGGGCAGCATGATGTTCGTTACGCCCGTCGCCAAGCCGCCGCCCACTGCAACAGCTGCGTGCCGGAAGGGAGGCCACGACCCGTAAGCGCCAAGGCCGGGCGGGAACGGGCAAGATGCCACCCTGCGGCACCGAGAGATCGTTCTTCGCGGTGAGGGCAGCTAGGGCGCTCTCACCAAACAGCCGGGGCAATCCATCGCCCCGGCTTCCATTTTTGGGGCTTGAAATAGACCTTAATTCGACTTGAAAATAAACATGTTTTTATGGTAAAATAAGAGTGTTGCGAGGAAGTAAAAAGGCGTTTTTTCTCCTACATTTAGCCCGCGATTTTGCTTGTATTATGAACGATAAGTGGATAATCGAACCCGACAACCAACAAGGGTCGGCTCGGTTTTTACGATCAATAAATAAAACTTGAAGCATGGCCAAAAAAAAGGAAAAACCCAAAAACGGAAACGGAAATTACACCGCCAAAGACATCTATGTCCTGGAAGGTTTGGAACCGGTTCGTAAGCGGCCGGGCATGTATATCGGCTCCACCGGTCCGGACGGTTTGCACCATCTGGTTTGGGAGGTGGTAGACAACTCTATCGATGAGGCGATGGCGGGCCATGCCCAGAATATCATAGTAGAGTTGAACGAAGACGGCTCAATGAGCGTTACGGATGACGGGCGGGGCATTCCGGTAGAAACCCACCATCAAACCAAGAAATCCGCCCTCGAAACCGTCTTGACCACACTCCACGCCGGCGGCAAGTTCGGCGGGGAATCCTACAAGGTTTCGGGCGGTTTGCACGGGGTGGGGGTTTCGGTGGTAAACGCTCTTTCGGAGTGGCTAAGGGTGGAGGTTTCCCGCGAAGAGGGACTTTTTATGCAAGAGTACAAGCGGGGTGTGCCCAAGGCCAAGGTCAAAAAAATCGGCTCCTCCAAGACCACCGGCACCAAGGTCACTTTTCTGCCGGATAAGGAAATTTTTGCGACCCTGGATTTCAATATTGGTCGTATCATCGAGCACTTGCGTCAACAGGCATATCTTACCAAGGGTGTGCGCATCAATATCGCGGATAAGCGCAATGCGCAGCCGGAATTTTACGGATTCTATTTTGAGGGTGGCGTAAAATCCTTCGTCAAATACCTGGCGCGGGACGAAAAACCTTTACAGGAGGAAATTTTCTATGTCCAAAAACAGTACGAGAACATGGAGGTGGAGGCGGCATTCATATATGTAAACGATCTGGAAACGCGCGAGTTGAGTTTTGCGAACAACATCTACACGCCGGACGGAGGCATGCACATTACCGGTTTCCGTTCCGCGCTGACCCGTTCCGTTAACAACTACGCGCGCGCGGAGGGTTATCTTAAGGAAAAAGAAGACAATCTGACCGCGGATGACGCGCGGGAAGGCATGGTTGCGGTAATTTCCATCAAGTTGCCGGAACCGCAATTTGAAGGTCAAACCAAGGCGCGCTTGGGTACGCCCGGCGCGAGAACCGCGACCGAGAGCGTGATAAACGAGGCCATCAAGGACTTTTTCGAAAAACATCCTCAAGATGCCAGGCGGGTGGTGGAGAAAGTCATTCTGGCGTCAAAGGCCCGTCTCGCAGCCAAGGCCGCCAAGGATACAGTTTTGCGCAAGGGAGCGCTGGAGGGGCTAACTTTGCCCGGCAAGCTGGCGGACTGCAGTTCGCGGCTGGCGGCGGAGTCGGAGATATTTATCGTGGAGGGGGACTCCGCGGGCGGCTCCGCCAAGGCGGGCCGAGACCGCAAGACCCAGGCCATACTTCCGGTAAAGGGAAAGATTTTAAACGTGGAAAAGGCGCGTCTCGACAAGATGCTTGCGAATCTGGAAATACGCTCACTGGTAATCGCACTCGGCACCTCCATTTCCGATAGTTTTGATCTTTCTAAGTTGCGTTATCATAAAATAATTCTGATGAGCGACGCGGACGTGGATGGCGCGCATATCCGCACCCTGTTTCTGACTCTTTTCTACCGCTACTTCCCGCAGGTTATCGAGGGCGGCTATCTTTATATCGCCCAGCCGCCGCTTTTCCGCTTACAGAAGGGCAAGGATATTCGCTACGCCTACGACGAGAAGGAGAAAGATAAGGTGTTGGTGGATATGCGCGGCCCAAAAACTACCGCTAAGTCAGAAAAGAGGGCTGGCGCAGAAGAAGAGGGGGCGGACTTGCCCGCCGAAGCTTCCATAGGGAGCGAAGGTGGAGAGAGAGTGGGCGGAGTGAATATTTCCCGCTACAAGGGTTTGGGCGAAATGAATCCGGACCAGCTTTGGGAGACCACCATGAATCCGGAAAAACGAATTTTAAAACAGGTTGCCGTGGAAGATGCGGTCAAAGCCGATAAATTATTCAACGTCCTAATGGGGGACGAGGTGGAGCCGCGCAAGCAGTTCATTCAGGCGCACGCGGTCCACGTGAGGAATCTGGACATATAAGGCCTTGATTTCCACTATTTTTGCTGGTAGAGTGTGAGCGATTATTGTTTCACCCCCGGGGAGGCGTAAAGATTGACTTTATCCGCCGCCGGTCGGGGTTCATATTTAAAAATGGGTAGATGAATAAGATAATCGCAAAAATAAAAGTTTTTCTAATGGAGGCACGCCAGGAGTTTAAGCACGTTAACTGGCCAACCCGAGCGGAAGCAATCCGCCTCACGATTATCGTGATATGTATCTCCTTGGGATTGGCGGTCTTTTTGGGCGCCGCCGATTATGGATTTTCGTTCGGACTCAAATCGTTTTTACTTGATTAGAATCAATGATTAAGGGAACTCAGCGCAAAGAACTGACCGGTGCCAGGCATTGGTACGCAATTCACACCTACTCCGGCTACGAGGAGGCGGTGGCGCGTTATTTGAAACAGCGCGTGGAATCATTGTCTATGGAGGACAAGATTTTTAATGTTATCGTCCCCAAAGAAAAGAAGATAAGGGTGAAAAGCGGCCGGCGCACCACCATAGAGGAAAAAATATATCCCGGTTATGTGCTGGTGGACATGATCTTGGCGGAGGACTCCTGGTACGTGGTTCGCAACACTCCGCGCGTGACGGGTTTTGTGGGTGCGGACAACACCACTCCCACCCCTCTTTCCAAGGAAGAAATAGATTCCCTGTTGAGTCAGATGGGCAGAGACGAGACAAAGTTTAATGTGGACCTGCGGGTAGGTGACCTGGTCAAAATCGTGGATGGTCCCTTTAAAGATTACGACGGCAAGATCGCGGAAGTGGACGAAGAAAAAGGCAGAGTAAAGGTTATGGTGCCGGTTTTCGGCCGGGACACAGCGGTAGATTTGGATTCCTTGCAGGTTAAGAAAATCTAAGAGTAATCGCAAATATCGCGAATCTGTTGCAAATATCGCGAATAACTTGCGTTTTGCCCGTAGCTCGTATAGTATGGCATCGAATTAATTCGCATTATTAAATAAAATTAGCATTATTCGCGAATACTCCAATGGCAAAAGAAATTAAAACAGTAATAAAAATTCAACTGGACGCGGGTAAGGCCAATCCGGCTCCGCCGGTCGGTACTGCGCTTGGTCCGCACGGCGTCAATATCGCCGAGTTTTGCAAGCAGTTCAACGACGCCACTAAGGATATGCTGGGGGATGTGGTGCCGGCGGAGATCACGATTTACGCAGACCGCAGTTTCACCTTCAAACTCAAGACACCGCCCGTGGCCGCGCTTTTGAAGCAAGCTGCCAAGGTGGAGAAGGGCGCGGCGAATCCTCTGAAGGGCAAGGTGGGCAAGGTGACAAAGGCACAGATTAAAGAAATCGCAGAGCGCAAAATGGTAGATCTCAACACCGAGAACATAGAAGCCGCGATGAAGATAGTGGAGGGAACGGCAAGAAGCATGGGAATTACCGTAGAGTAATCCAATGCTTCTGGGAAGGGTTCGGGAAACGGGAGTTTCCCGGCGCGGAAGAACTGAAACCGAGGGGTTTCAGGGAGCGAGTGGACGCGAGCGACGGAGTATGGGAATTACCGTGGAGTAAGCAAGTTTGATCTCAAATCAAAAACCCCGCTTAACGGGGTTTTTGATTTGAAGTCCTATTCCCCGTTCATTTCTTGCTCGAGCCTTTTCCTATGCCAAGGTTGTTCCTTTATCCTTTCCACTAGGACAGATAGATCATCAATTTTACCTCGCACCTTATCATAACCGACCCTCCCCGAAGCAAAATCGTGCAGTATCTTGGCTACCTCAGCTATCTGCTCCTGAATTACGGCCCCCGCCTGGTCCGGAGAAAAACCCGCTTCCGCGGTTTTCTGCAACTCGCGATAATCGTCTGATCCAGCTTCCGACGCACTTTCTTTTATAAAAGTCATATATCTACAAGATTGATGATGGGATGACCTTTTTTCTTTGCCCCCAATATAACAGATATTATGAAAAACAGCGAGCGCCCGGACAACTTTCGTCCAAGCGCTCCACTTTTGTCCTTAGGCGGCGACTTTCTTTCGCCGCTGATAGACAACGATTTCCCATCCTACCGCGAGAGCCAGGCACGCCAGGAGAGTTGCCCAAGAGGCCACGATGGCGATCATCATGAGCTCCAGGCACTGGAATACCATCCCGCGCCAGCTGGTCGTCTGGAGAAGCTCGAGGAACGGCGAGTTGCCGAACCAAGCCGCGATTGCACTCCAGAAATAAACGAACATGACCGGCGGGATAAGAATCAGAAACATGACCCGGAGTAACCTCATCCCGGCCTCCTATCCTTCTGCGTTGACCCACTCCACCACCGTCCAGAAGTGGCGGACGGTCGCCAAGATGGACGCGATGCCTGCCGCGGCAGACCAGCCCACAAGCGCCACGTAGCCGTGGTACTTGTTTTGGAAAATGGTCATAGCCGCGCCTGCGGTGTGGTACATCGAAAGAGAGAACACCGCGCAGGCAATAACCACTCCTCCGAGCAGAGGCGCGCCGTAGTAGACAGACCCCCTTTCTTTGTGGCGGATAATCTCGGCGCAGAACTTTTCGATCAGGGCCACAATCCCGGCGGCCATGAAAATTGAGCCCAAGATCCCGAAGGACAATTTGCGCCAGTCGAGTCCTTCCGAAGTAATGGGGTCAATCAAGGGCCAGAGCGCGCAAGAGATTGCGACTACGAGGAGCACGCCCGCGAGAACTTGGATGCTTCCCCCGTACCCGTATAGAACCTCTCGGAATGTCATCTTGCCTCCTTCCGGGCTTAAGTTGTTCGGGTGCCAAAGAAAGTATGTCCTAGGCCCGGAGGCCTTGTCAAAATAGTTTCTGCAAAGCGGGCTCTCTGTGTTAGAATGACTCGCAATGAAAAAAGGAAAATTTATAGTAATTGACGGCATAGATGGTTCGGGCAAAGCAACCCAGCTTAAGGAACTTGCCAAGCGTCTTAGCAGAGCTGGGCGCATGTTAAAAACATTTGATTTCCCCCAGTACGGCAAAGAGTCGTCTTATTTCGTAAGTCAGTATTTGAATGGCAAATATGGCAAAACCAAGGAAGTCGGCCCGTACCGCGCTTCTATCTTTTACGCCATGGATCGTTTTGATGTGGGCGAGCAAATCAAAAGGTGGCTAAAAGAGGGCTACGTGGTAATTTCCAACCGTTATGTTTCCGCCAATATGGGACACCAGGGCAGCAAGATATCCAATCCCGCCGCCCAAAAAAAATATTTCCGTTGGCTGGACAATCTGGAATACGGACTTCTGGAGATACCCAAGCCGGATATCACGGTTATTCTGCATGTAACCCCGCGCATATCCCAAGAACTGGTAGATAAAAAAGGGAACCGCGCTTATGTGGGCGGAACCAAGCGCGATATCCATGAGGCGGATCTAGGTCACTTGCGCCGCGCGGAGCAGACATATCTGCGCATGATAAAAACTTTCCCGCGGGATTTCCGGCTGGTGGAGTGTGTCCAAAACGGCAAGATTATACCGGTCGGGGATATCGCGGAGCGGGTTTGGCAAACCGTTAAACCTGTGCTGAAATAGGAATATGACAGAGGTGAAAAAAGGAGTGGGGGTGGGCTTGGGCGTCATTTTGATGCGCGCGGATGGCAGGATTCTGATGGGTAAGCGTCACTTCGATCCCGTCAAGGCGGACAGCGAACTGCACGGCGAGGGCACATGGACACTGCCCGGCGGGAAGATGGAATTCGGCGAAAGTTTTGAAGAAGGCGCGGGGCGGGAGGTTAAAGAAGAAACCGGAATAGTCCTGGATAAAAACGCGATAAAAATAATCAGCATCTCCAATGACCGGGCCGCGGACGCGCACTTTATAACCCTGGGCTTCCTGTGTGACAGTTTTTCGGGAGAGGCAAGAGTCATGGAGCCGGACGAGATAACCGAATGGCAGTGGTTCTCCATGGAGGGCCTGCCTCAACCCCTATTTTTTCCAAGTGAAAAAATGATAAGAAATTACAAGATCGGAAAAGTATATCAAACGTGACATGTCTGAAAAATATCAATTCACCCCCTCCGCCAAGGCTTCGGAAGGGCAAGTAATTTAAAATGAACAGCAAATATCAGCCCACCATAGGACTTGAGATATCCTCCTTCGCTAAAGCTTCGGATGGACAAGCACTGTATTAATAATTTCATGTCTACCAAATATCAACCAACAATAGGATTAGAAGTGCATTGCATCTTGAAAACGGAGACCAAGATGTTTTGCGACTGCCCGAACGAACCGGAAGATAAGGAGCCGAACAAAAATACCTGTCCGGTCTGCTTGGGCCACCCCGGCACCCTGCCGACCATAAACAAGAAGGCGGTGGAATCCGTCATTCGGGTGGGCTTGGCGCTCGGGGGCAGCATCAGTCCTGTTTCCAAGTTCGACCGCAAGAATTATTTTTATCCGGATCTACCCAAGGGTTATCAAATCTCTCAATATGACCAACCCTTGGTTTTAGGGGGAGAGTTGCGGGGCATACGCATCCGCAGAATACACCTAGAGGAAGATGCAGGCCGCCTACTCCACGAGATGCCCGGTCAGACCAAGAAAGGAGAGGCAACCTTTGTGGATTTTAACCGCGCCGGCGTGCCGCTTATGGAACTCGTCACCGAACCGGACCTACGAAGCGGGGAAGATACAGTGGAGTTCGCCCGCGAACTACAAAGGATTTTGAGATATTTGGGAGTATCCGATGCGGACATGGAGAAGGGCCATCTGCGCATAGAGGCAAATGTAAGCTTATCGCAAATGGTAAACGGCGAATGGCAAATGAACAACAAGGTGGAATTAAAGAATATCAACTCCTTCCGGGCGGTGGGCTTGGGTATTGCCTATGAGCTGAAGCGCCAGGAAGAGATTCTGGAGAGTGGGGGGGTGGTGGCGCACGAGACCCGGGGTTGGGACGAGGCCGGGCAGAAGACGGTTAGTCAAAGAAGCAAGGAAGAGGCGCACGACTACCGCTACTTCCCAGAGCCGGACCTGCCGCCTTTCGACACGGAACTTTTCAGTCCCGAAGAACTGCGCAGATCTCTACCGGAACTGCCCGCCCAAAAACGGGAGCGCTTCGAAAAAGAATTCGGACTACAATCCGCGCAAGCGGCGCTGCTTACGGATAATCCCGAGCTGGCGGACTATTTCGAGGAGTGCATCAGCGAATTGGCTACCCGTGACGAATCCACCTCCTCCAGCGTGGAAAAAAGCGGAGTGATTCTACTGTTCAATTATCTGACGAGCGACTTGGCGGGGCTCTTGGTGGAGTCCGGCATATCGATTCGCAGGTCCAAGGTAAAACCGGAACACCTGGCGCATCTGGTGGACCTGATTGTGGACGGCAAAATAATGAGCCGTCAGGCCAAGGACATTTTGAAAAAAGTTTTTGAAACCGGCACAGACCCGGAGGATATTATGAAAGATGAGGGACTGGAGACGGTTTCGGATGATTTTGCGATAGAGATGGTCGTCAAAGAAGTGATCGCGGAAAATTCCCAGGCGGTAAAGGACTATAAGGACGGCAAGGAGGCGAGCATGCAGTTTCTGGTGGGGAAGTGCATGGCTAAGCTGAAAGGCAGGGGCAATCCGGCCCAACTAAAGGACTTGTTGACTAAACTTATATAGGTGATATAATTTAGCGCAGTTTTCGCCGGTTTTTCGTTGGGCGCTGGGGCCTAACTAAGACACTGGCCAAGGGGAGGGATCATGAAAAAACTCAAGGACGTTAAGTTGCCCGTCTCGGAAGGTGTTGGGGCGGGAGAAGATCGGTATCCTCTCTCGCGCGACAGGCGTCGCGCGGAAGACACACTGCCGACAGAGTTCGGCGGCACGTTCGTGCCCGACTCGCGGTCCGACGGTGGTCTTCCCGGCAGCTGGCAGTACTGCCAGGAGGCCAGGGAGGAAGAAGAGCGCGTTTCTGAGGGCGACTGGCTCCACTGGCGAGTGGAAATCGAGGAGGTGCCCGCCGAACAACCGTCGCTCTGTCACCCCGCCCTCACCGAGCCCGACCCCATGGATGAACTAGAGGGGCTAGACAAGCCCTTCTGTAGCTAGTCCAGGAAGTCAGTATTCCCCCGCGGCAAGCCGCGGGGGAAGCTCTTTTTATGATGATAAAAAATGACGAACTTTTTTCACCGCCGCTGGTTCGGTTTTTATCCCAATAATATTCTTGTCCTTTCTCCACCAGGTCATTTGGCGTTTAGCGTAGTGCCAAATTTCAGTTTCCAATTTACTCAACATATCTTCTTTGCTCATCATTCCGCGCAGATAGCGGGAGAGGTAGCGATACTCCAGGCCCAACTCTTCCATTCGCTTCCAACTCAAGCCGCTCCGGTGCAGTTTTCTTGCCTCCGCCACCATGCCCTGTTTCATTCGGGCTAAAAGTCTTTTATGAATTCTCTCGCGCAGTTTTTTGGGACTAACCTTGATACCGATTTTAAGAACATTTCCAAATAACGTTCCAACGTTCTTAAGAACGTTGGAACGTAATGCAGGGACGGGACGGCCGGTTTTGAGAACTATTTCCAGCGCACGGATCAGGCGGCGGGGATTCTTGGGGTCGATGCTTTTGGCGCGAGTCGGATCAAGTTCCTTGAGTTTAGTAAAAAGTTCAGCAACGGATAATTTTTCCAGTTTAGCACGCAACCTTGGATCGGGCGGGACGTTCGGCAGAAAGGTGTCGTTTATTAAGGCATCGATATAAAGACCTGTCCCGCCGCAAATTATTGGCAAATGGCTAATGGCAAATAGCTTATGGATAACCTTAAAACCAAGTTTTTGATATTCCGCCACGCTGAACTGCTTTTTGGGAGATGCCACATCTAATAGATGGTGGGGGATCCCCTTGTAGTTGTAAGTTGTAAGTCGTTGGTTGTCGGTTGGTTTGTCGCGCGGCACCTTACCGGTCCCGAT
>JAZDLT010000054.1:0-3179 GCA_043801735.1 Candidatus Liptonbacteria bacterium
GTGCCACGCCAACTTTTCCTTTCCATTCTCTTTAAAAACCACTTTTACCTTCCTTTTGAAATTTTCTCCATCAATGAGCAGAACAGTTTCCATGATATTGAGTATAATCCGTAACAAGATAAACCAAAACCCCAGCGGACCTTGCGGCTGGCTGGGGCGATTATGTACTTATTAATACGCTCCTCGTTGCAAAAAGTCAATGAAATGGTGGATAAGTCAAAAGGTCAAAATAATCGCTTGTGCTATATCATTTTAGCGCCTTTATACCGGGTAACTCCTTTCCAGAAAGATATTCCAGCATCGCGCCGCCGCCGGTCGAAATGAGTACATTTCGCAAATTCGAAATTAGAAATTCGAAATTCGAAATTAGCTTCGCAGAAGCTATTGTTTCTCCGCCACCCACCACCACGCGGGAGCGGGGGTGCGCTTTGGCGAACGCGAGCACCGCTTTCCAAACCTCGCGCGTGCCGAAAGCGAATTCCTCCTTTTCAAACATTCCCATAGGGCCGTTCCAAAGAATGGTGCGGGATTTCTTTATGAGCGCCGCGTACGCTTCCACCGCGCGCGGTCCGATGTCCAAAATCTTATGCTCTACCATGCTCACATCGTCCGGAATCATTATCTTTTTTGATTTCAGAAGTTTTTTCACGACAGGAATGGAATCCCGGTCAACGATTGAATGCCCGACCGGCAATCCTTGCGCGGCGAAAAAGGTGCACGCGGGGCCGCTCCCCAAGAGGATGTAGTCCACTCTCTTTACGAAATGGTCCAACACCGGCAATTTATCCCCCACCTTGGCGCCGCCCAAAATGAGCGTGAACGGGCGCGGCGGCTTTTTCATCACGTAATCCAACGAGGAAAGTTCTTTCTCCAAGCACAAGCCGCCGTATGACGGGAGAAATTTTGTGATGGCCGCCACGGATGCGTGCGCGCGGTGCGAGACCGCAAACGCGTCGTTCACATAGCAATCGCCGAGCTCCGCAAGAGCGCGCGCGAACGTCTCGTCGTTCTCTTCCTCGCCCGCGGAAAAGCGGAGGTTTTCCAAAAGGAATATCTTCCGCGACGACCACTGGAGCTGGCGTTTTATTATCCGGAAGTCGGGATTTTGAATGAAGATTACCGGCGCGCCCAGTTTTTTGAAAAGAATATCGGCAAACGGTTGCAGAGAAAACTTTGCGTCAATCCCCTTGGGCCTTCCGCGGTGGCTCAAAAGCACCACCCTTACCTTGTGCTTCAGGAGAAGCTGGATGGTCGGAATAACCGCATCTATCCGCAAATTGTCCGCCGCACCATCCGGATCAATATTGAGGTCAACGCGCACCAGTGCGGTTTTACCGACATATTTCTTCGCCACCGCCAGATTCAGGAATTTGAGCATCGGATTCATAGTAGCGCAGAACGGGGAAAAATAACAAAAAAACAACCCCGCCGGTGGCGGGGTATAACGCACCAAAACTTTGGAGTACCGGCATATCCTACTTTCCCTGCCGCCGAAGCGGCTAGTATCATCGGGCTCAAACGCTTTTACTTCCCAGTTCGGAATGGAGTGGGGTAGGTCACGTCTGAATAAAACACCGGCACACCAAAATTTTGGTGCGGACCGTTAGCGTTTGTAATAGTCGGTAAAAAAGCGACTGACGGACACAGAGAGTAAGCGTACAGGGTCTATTAGTACTCCTTGGCTTAAATCCTTACGGACCTTACACCTAGAGCCTATCAACCTGGTAGTCTCCCAGGGACCCATGGTATCTAATCTTGGGAGAGGCTTCGCGCTTAGATGCTTTCAGCGCTTATCCCGTCCGAACGTAGCTACCCGGCAATTCACCTGGTGGCAAAGCCGGTAGACCAGAGGTTCGTTCAGCCCGGTCCTCTCGTCACGTACTCCCATATCACTATGGGCGCAGACTATACCTTTACCCATCCGCCGATTAGCGGATTAGGGTAGCGGCGTGTTAGCTATCCTAAAAAGGATAACTCGTCCAAATAAATGGAACAGTCGTTACGGGGTCAAATCAAACATTTTCAATAATTCCGCTTTCGTTTTCTTTTTTCTCGTGACGTAATTTTCATTCTGTATCACGAGCATCCAACGTACGAGCCGTCGCAGTTCCTGCGGCGTCAACTTCTTACGCGCGGTGCGCGTTAAAAGCGTTGCAGCTGCATACATCGCTTCCGCTTGCCGTTTCTTGAATTTCAGAAACGGGAGCAGCCGTTTCAGTATGCTCGCCACTCGCTCGTAGCCATTGATGCGCAACTCGGTCATACCGTCGTTTCTTTTTGACAGATAACCGATGTTGAATATATCGCGAATCCAGCGGAGCGGTTGCTCGTGTCGCGTGTCTTGATAAAAGCAGATAGTGAGCATAAACCTTCGTTTCAATGCCCCATCCTTCCGCTTTTTCACCTGCAACATCAAACTCCCGTCCCCGTCTAAAAATCCTGCAATATACGCCGAATTATTGTTGCTTGATCGACTTCCCACGGTATTATCTTATCACATTCTGGTCCTCAAGCTAACCCACTAAAAGCGGGAAAGCAGTTCGTTTTGTACCGGACCGAGGGCACGAAACGTTATCTACGAACCAAAATATGGGAAGACTTCACCGTTATGAGCCGCATTGTCACTCCGAATTACTTCGGAGAGTAGCAAATGCCTTTACTAGGGCCGACTTCCCTCAAATACCTCTACGCTGACAGCAGATAGAGACCAACCTGTCTCACGCATGTTGCAACCCTGATGGCCTCTTGGGCCAGAATGGGTTTCCACATATTACTATGTGCATTGGACTATATCTTCACCCCGATTTTACATCAGGGGGGTTAACCTGTAGTCTCTACGGGTGAGTTTGGAAAAACTCATAGTGAGTATTTCGAACTACTCTTCCCTCGGTATTGTCCTCGGAGATTTTTTCTCGAAGGATTCCACCGATATCAGTTAACTGGACGCATACTCATTTCTGAATATGCCCGCCGTGTATTGATTGGTCTGCTTAAAACTTTTTCATAGACGAAAAAACTAAAACAATGATCGATGTCGCAAGCCCGGATTCAAGCCGTTAAAAAACCGAATCGTTATGACTCCGTTCCTTAACGGTTTGAACCCAGCTCACGTACCACTTTAATTGGCGAACAGCCAAACCCTTGGGACCTTCTCCAGCCCCGGGATGTGGTGAGCCGAC
>JAZDLT010000063.1:0-17070 GCA_043801735.1 Candidatus Liptonbacteria bacterium
ATGCTCGGGGTTGGGAAATCTTTCTACTAACCCCCGGAGCATCAGGTTGCGCAATATAAAAATGGAATTGACTCCCCTTTGGTATTCTATGCGTGCCCTGGAAATCGGCCCAGCATAGGCAATTATGGCTAGGGTTTCCAAGCTGGCGGGAGTCAGATCTTCGCTCAATTGGTCTTTAACGAAATTCTCCAGCAGTTTATGAAATTGAGGTTTGGTCATCAGTTGCACCTTGTCTTCGTCCCGAATCAGCGCCAATCCGGAATCGGCTCTTTCCCATAATCTTTTCTTTAGTTCCTCCGCCAAGGCGGGGATTTCTTTTTCTTCAAATCCCAAAATGGGGGCTATCCGCCGGTAAGAGATGGGCTCGCCGTGGATAAAGAGCATGGCCTCCAGGCCGGCCAATTTGTCGTTTAGATTGTCTTTTTGCATGATTTCAGGCGTGATTGCGCGTAATTATTATATCAGAACCCAAACCCTTCTGCTCGACCATTAAAATCTGTTCCCCCGCCAGATGTAAAATCGCCAGGAAAGCGATGATGGTGTCCGCCCGGGAAGAATCATTGGTCACGTCTTTAAAGCTGGCGGACTTAATATTTTTGAACTTTTCTATTATCTGGCCGATTTTTTCGTCCAAACTGACGATTTTCTCACGGACAACCTCTGTCTCCCGGACGTACGCTTCAAATATATCCAGTAAGTGATGTAGTTCTCCCAAGAGTGTACGCGGATTTAAATTTTCGCCCGGGTAAAAAAAGCGTAGGTCTCCCCCGTTTTCGTGACATTCCAGATCGGGACGGGGCATCATCCAGGTGGCCAGATTCATGAAATACGGACGAGCCAGAGCGGAATTACGCGTGCGCCACAGTTCCGAAATTTTCTTGAGCGCGGGACGAAACTCGCGATAAAATTTTAATCTCCATTCCAGGTCTTTTATCTCCCCTTCTTCTTCGCCGGTCAGGCGGAAATCCGGTAGAAGTGATTTGGATTTAATAAAAATCAAACGACTGGCGACCACGATAAAATCCGCCAGGATGCGCATATCCAAATTACCGCTCGAAATTCCCGCTTCCTTTTTGCGGAGATCTTCCAGGTAGTGAAAAAAGTCGTCCGTTACCGCCGCCAGGCTGATTTCCGTTATCTCCATCTGGCGCGCCTCTATTAGCTCCAGAAGTTTTTCCAGCGGGCCGCTGTATTGCGCCAATTTCAGTTCATAAGTCATATCAGTTCTCCGCTTCTATGGGAATGTACGCGGCTTGCGCCCAGTCCGCCAACTTTTTGCCTTCCAAAATATAATCCTGCGTATTGAGCAAAATTATCACAATTGGCCTTTCGGTTCCTCCGAAAGAAAGATTAAGGATGACAAGCATGGTCTTACCCGCTTCGTCGGTTTTACCCACCTTTCCTCCCATAAAACGCTCGTCGTCGCTAAAGGCATTAAAGTTTTTAAGGTCGGCGTAAACCAGAGATCCATATACCCCATGCCCGATCTTACCCGCGGTCGCATCCAATACGAAGCGGCGATTGTGGTAAAGGTATCTGGCGAGCGCGAAAAGGTCCTCCGGGCTGGCAATGTTTCCCGCATCTTGGCCGGAAGGGTCTTTGAAGTAAGCTTTATTCATGCCGATGGCGCTGGCTTTGTGATTCATTAAATCCACAAAGCGGCTCCTGCCCAAGAAGGCGGCAATCGCTTCCGCTGCTTCATTGGAGGACTCCATCAGTAGAAGCGGCAGAAGATTATAAAGGGAGATTTTCTGCCCCGTCTTTAATCTGGGCTTGGAAGTCGCAACCAGCATACTCGGAGTGATTGTGATTTCTTTTTCCATATTTATATACTCCACCGCCACCGCCGCGGTCATCAATTTGGTTATGGAGGCTATTGATAAAGGATCGGAAAGATTGTTTTCCGCCAGAACAAAATTGCTGTTCAGATCCGAAACCAAGTAGGCGCTTGCCTGCACCTCGGGCGACTGAAGGCGCAAACCAAAGTTGTCCCCCTTAAATTCTTCCTTATAGACCAAAACCGGCATCCCCACCGTAGCGGCGGTGAAAACCTTTTCCGCGTCCGCGGTGGTAAGGCGGATACACCCCCCGGAGTAGTCCGAAGATACGGGTGTGCCGTTTTTATAGTAGGGCCAGCCATGAATGAAGAAGTTCCCCTGAAAGGGCATACTCCAGGGCATATAAACCCTACCGAAGCTGGAGTAATGATTTTTTTCCTTGTTTCCTATCTTATAAAGCCCGGCTGGGGTTTCCCACCAAGAACCCTCTCTGCCCTTGGTTTTAATGTCAACCTGCAAGACGGATTTGCCGCCCTGATAAACATTGAGCTTCATGGCGGAGAGGTCCGCTTCGATAAAGCTGGCCTCGTTCGTTATAAAATCTTCTTTGACCTGCAGAAAGAAGTCCCGGTTGGCAAGCGCCGGCCAGCCACCGTACTCAAGGGGAGTGGAGGAGGAATTGAGTTGCGGCAAGGAGAATTGATAGCTATAAACTTTCTGGCCGCCGAAATATCTGATGGAAAACACAAAACCGAAACCGACCAGAATCAGGAAAACGATGACCAGATAGAAAGGGATGGGAATGTTTATGAGTCGGCGGATCATGGCTGGAAGTTGGTGTAAATATTTTTGGGATCCCACAGCAGCCAACCGGCATAGGAATCGCTGGAAGTGGAATTCAGAACTTCTTGGGTGGCAACAATTTGCTTATTAATCATTTCCCGATCATAAACCGCCCCCAAGTCGAAGGCCTGCAACCAGGGACGCAACTTGGCCAGTCGGGGCGGAATCTGAAGAATAACGGTGCTGGTGGTGGAGCTCGCGAGAGACATCTTGTTCCGGCGCGCAAGAGCCGCCTCCATGGAATATTTTATCACTTCGTAGGGATGTTCGGCGGGATTTTTAAGACCCAAAACGCCCGCGCCGTAATGGGAAGGATAGACCATGGGACAGATAAAGTCGAAGTTGGAATAAGCGTCTTCGATTATTTGACCGATACCCAAATCATCCGCGGCGTAAGTGGTCATGCCGAAAAGGTCCGCGGATATTTTCGCGTCGGATAAATTGCTTCGTAAATATTCGAAAAAATCGCGCAATATTTCCCGGCGGGAGATCTTCTCGTCCCAAAAAGGATATTTTATGTTGGCCAGATCGCCATCCGAAGGGAAGCGGATATAGTCAAAATTAACCTCGTCGAAACCGCGCTCCAAAGCATTTTTGGCCAGGGACACATGGTATGCCCAAACCTCCGGGGCGGCGGGATCTAACCAGCTTAGACCCTTGCGGTCCCGCCATAGACCGCCCTTGGTTTTATCTTGCAGGGCCCAATCCGGCCGAGCTTGGGACAGAATCGGATCCTGGAAGACGGTGATGCGCGCGATCACGTAAAGATCGTTTTCGTGCAACTGCTTGATCGCGGAGTCCATGTTTTCCACCCGCAATTCTTTTTCCGCGCCGGTCGCGGCCACCTCCGCAAGCCCGGTTTTATAAGTCAGATAGCCGGAATAGTCCTTGACATCCACCACCACCCCGTTCAGACCTTTTTCTTTCGCCAGGGAAATAATTTGCTTCAGTCGCTTCTCTGAACCGGCCGTCCAGCCGGTAAGATACAGTCCCTTCACTATCGTGGGTGGATCGGAGAGCGGGTTTTGTTTGGACGAGCTCGCGCCTTCTTCCTCCGGCACGGATGAGGTGGCCTTTGTTTCTTCCTTATCCATGAAAATCCCCAGATACTTATCTTTGATCGAACCGAATAGGCCGTCTTCCGGCGAGGAATCCGGCGGGATTCCTCCGCTTGGAACAATCTCCATCCGGCTCTCCTTGAAAGATAAAAAAATGCCCGCGAGTATCAGGCCAGCCATAAACGATATCCCTAGGTACTTCAAAATAAAAAAGCGCATGGGGTGAGTGTCCTTAGGTCTTGATAATTATAGGTTCTTGGCGGATAATTTCAATGTCGTAACACCGATACCAACATACGAATGGGTGCTAATTATACGAACAGAATCCGATTGGTATCATTGGTAAGTTGGCATATTCGCATCGATACAGCCCAATGTCTTTAGCCCTCTACCGCAAATACCGTCCCCGGACCATGGCCGACCTGCTTGGCCAGGAAACCACCGTTCAGATACTTAAAAATGCCGCCGTCCAAAACCGTTTCGCCCACGCCTATCTTTTCTACGGTTCGCGCGGAACCGGCAAAACCACCACCGCCCGCCTGATCGCCAAACTTTTAAACTGCGAGAAAAGGCATGCGGATGCCAAGTTTGCGGGCGAGGGAGAGCCGTGCAATAAGTGCAAAAACTGCTCGGAAATAGATCAAAATAACTCCTTGGATGTGGTGGAAATAGATGCCGCCTCCAACCGCGGCATAGACGAGATCCGTAATCTCAAGGAAAACTTGCGGGTGGCGCCGGTGGGCGGCCACTATAAGGTGTATATCGTGGACGAAGTGCACATGCTGACCGGACCGGCTTTCAACGCGCTTCTTAAAACCCTGGAGGAGCCGCCCGCGCACGTGGTTTTCGTGCTGGCCACCACGGAGTACGAAAAACTGCCGGCTACCATTACTTCCCGCACCCAACGTTTCGTCTTCAAGCGCCTATCCAAAATCGTAATACTTGAGAAGCTGGAAAGAATCGCGACGGCGGAGAAAATAAAAATAGACGCGGATGCGCTGGATCTTATCGCGGCGGCAGGCGAAGGCAGCTTGCGGGATGCGGAGTCCCTTTTGGATCAGATTGCCAACTCGAGCGAGAAGATTGATTTGGCGGCCGCGGAGAAATTGACCGGCCGGATCGGTTTTAAAAAGGTGGAGCTGCTGACCGAATTGATATTGAAATCGGATATGGCCCAAATCCTGAAAGTTATAGCCGAGGTCCAAGAAGAGGGCCACAATGTGGTTCAACTCACACGCGATCTGATTCACTACCTGCGACGAGTTTTATCTTTGAAACTCAATCCCACGCTCGCCGAATCCTTTGCCACCGAACTCACTAAGGACGAATTGGAGAATTTAAAAAAATTTGCGGGCGGAGCGGAAACCGAAAAAACCATCACGCTCATAAAGGCCCTCATCCGGGCCTACACCGAAATGCGCTATAGTCCTTTCGCGATAGTACCACTCGAGATTGCGCTTATAGAGAATTTGAATAGGAACGGATAAAAATCACCTCGTCTCCGAGATGGATTCCCCTATTTCCGCGAAGGGGGCCCCAACCGTAATCCGGCCGGTGCTGGCGTTCCGCAGGATTGTATATTGGGTATTGTAGCTGGAACTGCTTACGAAGCTGGAGCTGGGCGCGGTTGGGTCGTAGGGCAGAGAGGGAAGATAAGCCGGCACCAGACAATCGTGAATGTTATACTGCCCGCCGCCGGAGCCCAGGACGGTGCTGGTGGCAGGCACGATTCCGGCGGCACAATTGAAGGAGCCCCTGTTGTCCGCCATGTTCTGACCGATGGCGTTTACGAGAGTCATAATATTGGATCGACGTTGGGCGTTGCGGCCCTTGGCCAGCTGTCTTGTCGGGTCCAGCGCGTAGATCATAACACCGGCCATCACGGCTATAATCGCGATGACAATCAATATTTCTATCATGGTAAAACCCCGACGGGGCAGATGTTTCATTTCAATACTATTCTGCCATTTCCTGCCAGTTTAGAATAGTACTGGTGGAGGCGCCGACTTGAAGATTGGTATAGGAATTTTGATAGACCGCCTGCGTCCGGATAACTTTATAAGTGCTGCTGGATTCCACCGCCACGATCGAACAGGTATCGCTAGCCACCGAGATGTCTTCCCCGCCGGCATAGGCCTGATTTTCGGAAATCCTCAAAAGAGCTGCTTGCACGCACGCTTCCGCCAGCGCATAGCTGCGCTCCTTATAATAGGAGTCGGAGATGTTGTTGCGCACCAGAAAAGAGCCCAGACCCATGGCGCTTACCAGAAGTATCACCGTTCCGGAAATAATCAGCGCGGACGCGATTGCGATATAACCTTCTTGTTTTTTGTTTTTCATCTTAGGTAATAGGTTACGCGAATTGTGGTGGAGGCCGGCACGGCATTAGTCAAAATGCCGTAGGCCAGATTCAGGGTGACGGTCAGTCCGTCTTTTTGGTTGGTGGTAGATGCAAGGTGTTCGAAAACCGCGCTATTCACCCTGGTTTTCTGGCTGGAAAGCGTCAAGTATTCTCCCCCTCCCTGGGAAATCTGGAGGGTGCTGCTCGCGAGACGGAAGGAAATTGGATTTTGGGCGTATCCCGTCTTGGTTACGGTTAATTGGGTGGAGGTTGCCCCCGCCGCCGGCAGAGAGATGGATTGGGTGTCATTTACCGCCCAGCGTATTTTTTGCATCAGGAAGTTGGCCTCCGTTTCCACTTCCAGCCGTCCGCGATTGCGGTCCTGACTATCCATCATGCGGTAGAAAACCACGATAACCAGCATTATTGTAATCGAAAAAATTGCGATGTATATCACCATCTCAAGCAGGGTAAATCCTTTGCGGTTGTTCCGGGCAAGTATCATTGGCTGGTGATAATTCTTAAGGCGTCATTGCTGCGCACCGCCACATAAACCAAGTTGTTCTCGTAATCCACGGCGGTGGCAACTTGGGGAAAGTTAAAAAAACTCCAAAGCTCTATATTCTGCGGATCAGACGCATCCCAGACCTGAAACTCTTGGTTGGAATCGGAAGTGCCCAGAAACACGAGTCCGTCCCGAGTGCGCAAATCGTTTATGTCCGTAATAAAGTTTTTGGATCCCAGCAAAACCGGGGTGGTGGAGCTCGACACGTCCAATATCGCAAGCTCGTGGTGGTCAGCATGGTCGCCCCCCTTGGTTCTGCCCACGTAAAGCTTATTGCCCACCAAGTGAGCCACCCGGCTGTCTTCCGTGGAACCCAGAATATTGTAGCGGCCAAGTTCGGTGATGGCAGCCGGGTTGGATACATTTAGAATCCTAATTTCGTCGTCATCGGAAGTCCCCAGATAAGCCACGTTTCCCGAAACATATATGGAATATATATCCTCGTTGATTTCCAAACTGCCGAGCGACACCGGTGCGAGCGGATTGGTTACATCCATAATATGGAACTCCGGCCCGCTGGCTTTCTGGGTGCCGATAAAAGCCCTATTGCCGAAATAGAATATGGACTGTCCCACCGCGCCCGAACCGGACACGCCCGGCAGGGTAGTGGAAGAAACCATGACGGGAGCGCTGATGTTGGAAATGTCTATTATTTTGAGTTGTTTACTAGTAGAGCGACTGGCGACATAAGCGTAATTCCCGGCCGCATCCAAAGCGTTCAAACTCGAGCCCACGTCTATACCCGCGGTTACAAAGGGAGCTTCCCCGTTCGTAGCGTCCACTACCACAAAGTCGTTCTTCTTGGAGTCGGATGCTTCCGCTGTCATGTAGACAATCCTGTTCATTACGTCGAGATCTGTTGCGGAGAGTCCCGCGCCCAGATCTATTGAACCTAGCGTGCGGGGATTGCGCCAGTCCCCGGAAGTGCCTCCCCCGCCCGTGTCGCCTCCGGTTTGGGAAACGTTATACCAGTCCGTAACGAGCATGCTTACCTCCTGCTCCTGTAGGCGGATAGGGTCGGTTTGCCAGGTCACCCTACTCGTCACCTTCACGGTATTCGCTCCCGCCTCTTCTACGGTTATGGTTTTAGTAAACTCTCCCTCCGCTACCGTGCTGTCGGCCAGAGAAAAATAGCTGTTTTTGGCGGCCACTATGGTTCTTTCCAGATTTTCCCGGGCCAGACGCAGGGCCAGATTGCCTTCTTTGCTATCGATCACTAAAGATTGCCCGCCGAAAATAACCATAACCGCCCCCACGAGAGCCGAAGTCAAAATCAGAAGGGCAACCATAATTTCTATGGTGGATTGGCCGGTCCGGCCATTTAGCATATTTTTTTTCTTACCAGGATATGTATCCGGCATTGTTGATTAAAATATCTAGCGTGTCTCCGGAATCACTCAAGTTGATAGTGCTACTTACGGATGCACCCTCCAGCTGGGAAAAAACGATCTCTGGTGTGGAGCTGACATTAACTGCGCCGGAATAGTCATACGTTTGATCCCAAAGAACGTCACGACCCAAATAGGAATCCCCCTGAAAAAGAACGTATTGGTTCGGCAAGAAAGCAACCCCGTGCGGTTTCTGGTTGATGTTAGCCATGGCCTCGCTGCGTGCCTTACGCAAAACCTGAACCAGATTGTCCCTGTTCGCCACGAGCAAGTATTGGTTGTAGAAATCCAAGCCGACCGGCAAAGCCATACCGACCAGGATAATCGTGATGCCCACCACCAGTAGCAATTCGATAAGGGTGAAACCCGGCTGGCGCTTCATTTTATTCTTTTATACTCCCTGGGTAATCTTATATATCGGCAAAATTATGGAGATGGCCACAAACCCGACGATCGCCCCCAAAATTAACAGCAAGATCGGCTCCATCAGCGCAGTTAGAGAGCGCAAACTGTTATCCATCTCTTCGTTATAATAACCCGCCAGATAACCGAGATTTTCCTCCAAATTGCCTGTGCTTTCCCCGATTTCTATGAGCGCTCCCACCAGCGGCGGAAAAACGCGAGAATTGGCGTTTAGATGCTTGACCAAGGTTTCCCCCCGACTGACCTCTTGGGCGGTTTCCGCAATAGTGCGCTTGTAGACCAGGTTCTCGAAGGTATCCGAAGTGATATTTAGGGCATCCACTATCTTGATACCGCTTTTAAGAAGTACCGCCAGCACCCGGGTGAAGTTGGCCACGTTGGAACCAACAATTAAATACCCCAGAACCGGCACGCGCATATTAAACCTGTCCCAAAGATATTTGAAGGCGGGCAGGCGCAGGCAAAATTTAAATGCGACAACAAACGCAATCATTCCCAGCGCGACCAAGTAACCGTTGGCCAAAAGAAATTGGGAGGTCCACATCAGAATTTTGGTGGGCATCGGCAGCTTGACCTGCAAGTTCTGAAAAATAGGTAATACTTTGGGAAATATGAAAAACACCAGGAAGCCCACGATCACCACCATGGCGCCTAGCACAATGGCGGGGTAAACCATGGCGGAACGTATTCTGTTTCGAAACTCGCGCGCTTTGCGTTTCTCTTCGGAAAGATACAGAAGGTTGTTTGGCAGAGTGCCACTGACCTCCCCAACCTTGACGATATTTACGAAGAACGGGTCAAACACGTAGGGATATTTCTGCAAGCTGCTTGCCAAAAACTGTCCGCCCTCTACGTCCTTGGAAACACCTTCGATAATCGTCTTCAGGTATCCCTTGGCGGTTTGGCGATGGATTATTTTCAGGCCCTCCAGCAACGGCAGACCGGCGCGCACCACGATGGAAAGATGGCGCGCGAAGTTTATGATATCCAGCTCCGGCACGCGGCTAAAGAAAGCCGTTAAATTAGAAATGCCCTTACTCATGAATTATGCGTAAAACTTCTTCGATAGTGGTGACTCCCTCCTGGGCCTTGCGTATGCCATCCTGAACCATGGTGGTCATGCCCTCCTTGACTGCCGCATCTTTGACTTGGGTGGCGTTGGCGTGATCCATAATCATCTGTCGAATATTATCCGACACCATCAACACCTCTCGGATACCTATCCTGCCCTGATAACCGGTTTTCTTGCAGTTGTCGCAACCTTGGCCACGATAGAAAACGGATTTGCTGGTCGCCAGTCCGGGTAAAATTTCATCCACGCTTTTCGCCTCTGCCTCGGTGAGTTTTATCTCCAACCTGCACTTGGTGCAGATGGTGCGTATTAAGCGCTGGCCCATCGCCACGTTTACGGTGGAAGCAACCAGAAAGGGAGGCACCTTCATGTCCATTAGGCGCGGGAAGGTGGTGGCCGCGTCGCTGGTGTGGAGGGTGGATAAAACCAAGTGTCCAGTTAGGGCGGCGTTTACCGCGATGCTGGCGGTTTCTTCGTCGCGGATTTCTCCGACCATGACGGTATTGGGATCCTGGCGCAGGATGGAGCGCAAGCCGTTTGCAAAAGTCAGTCCCACCTGCGTGTTGGTTTGGATTTGAGTGGTTCCTTCCAGATAGTACTCGATCGGATCCTCAATCGTTATCACCGAGGATTCCGGTTGATTCAATCTTTTTAAAATGGTGTAAAGGGTGGTGGTTTTGCCGGAGCCGGTGGGGCCGTTCGCTAGAATCATGCCGTATGGTTTTTCTAATGTTTTTTCCACCCGCGCCAAATCTTGGGGAGAAAAACCCAACTCCTCCAATTTAAAACTGTGGCTTTCGGCCAAGATGCGCATAATTGCATTTTCGCCGTGGTAAGTGGGCATAATGGAAACGCGCACATCCACTTCGCCCATGTTTATCTTCACCTTAAATCTGCCGTCCTGCGGAACTAGGTGCTCGTCCGTGCGCATACCGGATAGAACTTTGATGCGGGAGATTATTTCGGGATGGAGCTCTTTGATAATTTGGGCGGGGCGCAAAACATCAACCAGCATGCCGTCTATGCGAAGTCTCAAGCGCACCTCCTGCTCGGCCGGTTCCAGGTGGATATCGGAGGCATCCATTAAGAATGCGTGCTGCACCATCAAATCCACCAACTCCACCACCGATATTTGATCTTTGGGCCGCTTGATTAGTTCGATCAATTTCGAACTTACTCCCTCGGATATGTTAGCCATATTAAAATTATATCACAAAAAGAGTAGGGGGCGTCCGTCGAGGACCCCTCTCCCGTTCTCTCGCTAGAAGTGGAGGTGGGCACCCGCCCTAATCAAAAGACCGGCGAGTACCACCCCTAGCGTTATGCCGATAAGTAGGCGCCACCAGAACCCGTCCAGGCCGGTGTTCGCCACCGGCTTCTGCGCGGCGGGTTCTTTGGCGAGCCCGTCTAGCACCTTGGACCGATACTCCATACTCGCCTCCCTCGGGCCGATTATGCTACAAATACTCATTTCCGCCAAACCCCCATCAACTTGTTTAATTTTCCACCCGATTCTGCTATAATTATCCTATCTGCGGAAAATTGGGTGGATCGGTAATCTCCGGGATTGTTTCAAAACAAGTTCGTTCCAAAAAATATTTTCTGCATTTGCTATGGTTAAACCAAAAAGGAAGTTGAAGAAAAATAAGGCCGGTCTTACGCCGCCAAAAAAGCGCATTTTAAAAAAGCCGGGCAAACGGATGGTGACAAAAAAAGTTTTGACACGCAAGGGCGCAAAGCCCACCGGACAGAGAAGGGTTGCCAAAAAAGTTGCGGCTGCCAGAGAAAAAGTTTCTTTTCTTCGTCGCTCCGAAAGAAATCCCATCATCCAACCCGCGCCGGGCAATTCCTGGGAATCCAAGGCGGCTTTTAACGCGGGCGCTTTTGAGAAAGACGGCAAAGTTCATCTGCTCTACCGCGCTATCGGAAACGACGATGTGTCCGTCTTGGGTTATGCTCGTAGCGACGATGGCATACATATTTCGGAAAGGTTGCCCGAGCCGGCCTTTGTACACAGAAAAACCACCAATCGTAGCGAGCCCGCCTACAAACTACCCTACACTTCCGGCGGGGGTTGGAACGGCGGTTGCGAGGACCCGCGTCTCACCTGCATAGATGGTAAAGTTTACCTACTTTTCACCGACTTTGACGGCTGGGGTTCTCTGCGTATCGCCCTCTCCTCCATAGACAAGAATGATTTTATGAACAAGAATTGGGATTGGGAAAAGCCCGTGCCCATCTCCCCACCCGGCGAGGTTCATAAAAACTGGGTTCTGTTCCCGGAAAAAATCAATGGGAAATTTGCAATCCTACATAGTTTTTATCCGCACATTCTTATTGATTACTTTGATTCCTTAAGTCAGCTCGATGGTACGAAGTTCATCAAAAGCGACAACTCAAGGCCAGTAGACAAAACTCGGTCATGGGACAGCTGGTTCCGAGGAGTGGGCCCTCCGCCCATTAAAACCGATGCTGGATGGCTAATTCTGTATCACGCCATGGATCACCGCCAGCCTGACCGATATAGGTTGGGAGCCCTTGTTCTTGACCTTAAAGATCCAACCAAAATTCTGTATCGTTCAAAAAATCCCATCCTGGAACCAGAGGAGTATTATGAAAATCAGGGTTATAAGTGGGGAGTGGTTTATTCTTGCGGAGCCGTGGTGATAGATGGAACTCTGTTTGTCTATTATGGTGGAGCGGATAAAGTAACTTGCGTTGCCAGCGCGGATTTGAATGAGTTTCTAAAACAGATCAAGTCCGGTGCGGCTTCGCCCAAATTGTCGCGCGCGGGCAAGAAATAAAGATGTTTGAATTTGAGCGTTCGGAGGAAAATCCCGTTCTCTTGCCGCACGCGCGTAACACTTGGGAATCCAACGCCGCCTTTAACGGCTGTCCTGCGATAGGGAACGGCAAAATCCATTTTCTTTATCGAGCGGTTTCGGCCGCACGCACATCTTCCATCGGCTACGCCCAAAGCCGAGACGGTGTTCACTTTGGGAATCGGCGACAGTTTATTTGGCCGGAATACGAATGGGAGAAGTTCGGCTGTGAAGACCCACGGGTTACCAAACTAGGCGGTAAGTACTACGTTTTCTATACCGCTCTTTCTGCTTTCCCCTTTACGCCGGAAGGTATTCGCATCGGCGCGGCGGTTACCCGGGATTTCAAAAAGATAGAGAAACATCCGGTTACACCTTTTAATGCCAAAGCCATGGCCCTCTTCCCGAAAAAAATAAGGGGTAAGATGGCCGCGATACTTACCGTTAACACCGACCGACCGCCGGCGCGCGCTTGTATCGCGTTTTTCGATAACGAGAAACAGATTTGGTCGGAAAAATACTGGAAAAAGTGGTACGAAAATCTGGAAGCCCACGAAATCGGGCTTGGTCGCAACTCCAACGATCACATCGAGGTGGGCGCTCCCCCCATTAAGACCAAGCACGGTTGGCTACTTATATATTCCTATATTGAAAATTATTTTGCGCCGCCGGCAAATTTCTCGGTGGAAGCCGTTCTTCTGGATATTAAAGATCCAACCAAAATTGTCGCGCGCACGAAACGCCCGATTTTAATAAGCCAGGAGGAGTACGAAAAATATGGAGAGGTGCCGAATATCGTCTTTCCCACCGGCCTTCTGCTTAAAAATGGCTTGCTTTATCTCTACTATGGCGCCGCGGATACGGTTTGCGCGCTGGCCGTGGGTAGGCTCAAGGATCTCCTGCGCCACATGCTCAAACCAGAAGAGAGCCAACTTAAAAGATACTCTCTAAATCCTATTCTTGCTCCCTCGCCGGAACACGCTTGGGAAAAAAAGGCGGCGTTCAATGCGGGGGTGTTGCGGACGGGCGGCAAGACCCACCTACTCTACCGCGCCATGTCCGCGGACAATACTTCTGTCCTGGGATATGCGGCATCTGTGGATGGATATAAAATAGACGAACGTCTGCCCGAACCGATTTACGTTCCGCGGGAAGGTTTTGAGAATAAAATGGTGAGCGGTGGAAATTCCGGTTGCGAAGACCCCCGCTTGATGAAAATCGGAAGCAGGATTTATATGCTCTATACCGCCTATAACGGCAAGGATGTCCCGCGCGTGGCGATGACCTCTATTTCTTCCAAGGATTTTCTGGCGCACAGATGGGACTGGAGAAAGCCCGTACTCGTCTCGCCGCCCGGAATGGATGATAAAGATGCCGCATTTTTTCCCAAAAAGATTAAGGGCAAGTACGCCATCCTGCACCGGCTGGGCGTGAATATCTGGATTGATTTCGTGGATTCCCTGAATTTCAAGGGTGACAAATTTATTAAGGGCAAAGTCCTGATGACTCCCCGCGTGGGCATGCGGGATAGCCAGAAGATAGGCATCGCGGGACCCCCCATCCAGACCAAGCTGGGCTGGCTTTTGATCTATCACGGCATCTCCAAGAAACCGGATCACCACTATCATTTACGCGCAGCGCTTCTGGACCTCAAGGACCCGACCAAGGTTTTGGTGCGCACCAAGGACCCGATCTTGGAGCCGGAGTTGCCTTACGAGCGGAACGGTTTAGTGCCAAACGTTGTTTTTTCCAACGGTCACGCATTAATTAAAGATACTCTTTACGTATATTATGGCGGAGCGGACAAAGTTACGGGCGTGGCCACGATAAAACTGCAGGCGCTTCTCAATGAACTTAAGAAGGAGTTACGGCACGCAAAGGGAGGATAATACTCTCTGCAGACGATCAATAATGGACGAAGCGCCCAAAAGAGAGTAGGGTGAGAATATGTTTGATAAGTTGCGACCGGAGTTTTTGCCCCCGGAAGAGATAAAAAGGGTGGATAGGCTCGGAAATCTGGCTTATTTTTCGTCTGCCCTGAAAGAGGCGGGCATTAATCTGGATAAAGTTCTTGACGGAGGCGGAGACGAGGAGCTTCGAGAGACGGTCGGGCTTTACCGACGGGCGCTGGCGGAAGTAACCCAAACCGGCACTCCTCGCAATGCGGCGGACAGGGACAAGATAAGAGCATTTGAAAGTAAACTGAATAAGCTCACGGCCGATTTGAATAACGCCATGATCACCGGCAATCGCGGCATGATCCGAAGCGTTCTCGGCAAGTTAAGCTTTCCGGAATAGAAAATTTTGGATTCTGCTGACCACCTCAGGATACTTCAGAAAGAATATAGCCGGGCGAGATATTAATAATATTAATATTTGTAAGAAAAACTATTCTGTAACGGCTTAATTATGAACAACACGTTGCTTCCGCACAATTTTCGCAACAATGCTCCTTTATGGGCATGACTGCACTACAGGAAACACGCGCTGCTAGGGACAATGGCGATATTCACGTGGATACTCGCCATTTCCATTTCTTTAAAAAATCCGCTGGGGAATGGTTAATCTAAAAACATGGACAGACAAGCTTGCATTCGAGCGATGAGGGGACTACTGATCACGGTAGTCTTAATTATCATTGTGGCTATTGCTGCACTTCTTGGCGCCAGACAATACATGCGCTGGACTGGCCAATATCATTTTGGACGCATTATCCAAACCGAAGAAGGCGGATTTGTTTTAGAAACAAATCAGCACGCTCTTTTCCGAATCAACCTGAGCAAAGACACCACCATAAAACAAGGGCGAGATACTATCTCTGGAGCGACTTTGACAAATAGGCCCATTATAATCATTGGTCCAGTAAATAATGATGGCGAGATAGATGCAAAGATAATCCGGATATTAAAACCGGCTCCATAGGTAGTCCATGAAGAGAAGGGTCCTAAATTACCTATCCCGGACAGTATTAATATCGTGCCTGCTGGGAATCTCTGCTGTCTTTTATTTTTCTTCTCCGGATAAGATAATTTCTTATATCGGGGCGGAAAACGGATATATAATTATCTTTATCCTTGCTCTCGTTGGAGGCCTTACAACATTCAGCGGCGTCCCCTATCATCTAGTGCTCATCTCCCTAGCTTCCGGGGGATTAAATCCTTTGCTGCTTGGCGTCATCACGGGGGTGGGCGTGATACTGGGCGACTCCACCTCCTACTATATAGGCTACGGCGGAAGAGAAATCATACCTGAAAAAATAAGAAGCTATTTAAACAAGTTGTTCTTGTTCGGGTCTCGTTATCCAAGAACAATGCCTATATTTTTTCTTCTCTATGGATCTATGATCCCCTTATCTAACGACTTCATAGTAATCTCTGCTGGATTGGCCAGGTATCCATTCAAGAAAGTAATGATTCCCTTGGCTATGGGCAACTTGATATTCAATATTTCACTCGCCTACTTTGGGAGCTACTCCTATCTACTTATACAAAGATTATTTTCCTAACAAGAGAGTCACCCCCCAACTGATCACCTTGGCCTCAGATTAACTTGCTATTCCGTAGCTTTAGCAAAGGATAGCTGGGGGTCCTGGACGTCTACCCTTCCGTAATCTTGCCTTGCCACTCATAGTTCTAGCGAAGTGTGGATGGAGGAGGGATTTTCGAACTAATCTAATAATTAAATTATAAAAAGCGACCCCGGAGTAACCCCGGAGGGCCCTGGCCGGGGTCCAAACAAAACGCTAGCTAGGGCGTTTTCGGAGCTCCACAATCACATTGCGAGCATTTTTCAGCTTCATTATGAATGGGGTGCTGACACTTCGGGCATTTTTCGTCCATATTTTATACTAATGACGGGTATATATTTTAAGCCGACCTTTCCAACCAAAGTAAGCCGTTCCGAATGGAAAAAGGTTGCAAGCCCGAATAGCCCAGATCTATTAAAATAATTGAAAAAACTTGACTGGGTCTATGGATATGCCGTTAATGCGCACGGTGAAATGCAGATGTGCACCCTCTGTATAACCGGTCTGACCACTTAATCCTATGATCTGCCCTTTTTTCACCAATTCGCCATTATTAACTTTTATTTCGGAGAGGTGCATATAAAAAGTCATAAGGCCAAGACCGTGATCTACTACAAGTGTTTTGCCGTAGTTACGATACGTTTTAGCGATGCGCACCACGCCCCGATTCGAAGCCATGACCGGCAATCCTTCCTTGGCGCGATAATCAACTCCTTTATGAGAAATCGAATACTCCCCTGTCTTTCGGGAATAACCATACTCGTCAGTAACAAATACTTGCTTAAGGGGTGGGTTGAACCTTCCCGTCCAGAAAGATTTAGTTCCGGTACGTATATTGGCTAGATTCTTATTCTCCGCAGCTAAAGTGGCAATGAGCTTTTTTTGACTTTCTGAAGTGCTTCCGCCGAGTTTCTGAGGAATACCAAGGGGTGCTTCTATTCTATTACGCTCTCCGATATCAACGGTCTCTTTAAGTATCCGCCCATCGGACAGTTCCGCAACCAGCTCATAACTACCCGGTTTTTTATTCAAATCTATCCCAACTAAAGCAGTGGGCTTGCCTTGATACGCAAAGACGCCACTTGCCGCCCCATCAAATTTTATGCTTTTTACGGATGCAATATTCACGATGCCGTCTATCTGCACTAGAAGTGGTTCGCCTTGGATGATTTGCGCCGGAGAGAACGACAAAGATGCTGTTCGCGCAAATGCAAAAGGTGCGACGAGAAACGGGGCAGAAACAATCAATACCTC
>JAZDLT010000015.1:0-4379 GCA_043801735.1 Candidatus Liptonbacteria bacterium
AGGTCAGACCCAGATAGGATCTGAAGTTCGACGCCCCAAACCCAGACACATGACCAACCCCGTACCACAACAGGCAAACATTAAGCTCCCTCCCCAGAATCCAGAGGCGGAACAATCCGTTTTGGGCGGTCTTTTGATAGACAAAAACTCCATTCATAAAGTGGCGGATGTGCTCGCGCCCGGGGATTTTTATAGTCCCGCTCACGAGAAGATATACGAAACCATTTTGGAACTACACGAAAAACACCAACCGGTGGACGTAATAACTCTCACTAATCGCCTTAAGGAAAAACAGCTCCTCCAAAATGTGGGCGGGGCGGGATATATCGCCGATCTAACCAATAAGATTACGACCGCTTCTCATATTGACCACTTCGCGCGCATAGTCAAAGAAAAAAGGGTTTTGCGCGACTTGATCCGGGCCGCTGCGGAGATAACCGAAGGAGCGCTCGCGCCCGCCCAGGAGTTCGAGGAGCTTTTGGACGATATCGAGCACAAGATTTTGACCATTTCCCAAAGCTCCCTGCCCCAAAATTTCATACCCGTCAGAGAAGAATTAAAACAGGCCTACGAAAGAATAGAGCGACTCCACGAACACAAAGGGGCCCTGCGCGGAGTCCCGACCGGTTTTTCCAGAATGGACGACCTACTCTCCGGCCTCCAAAAATCGGATCTGGTGGTTCTGGGCGCCAGGCCATCGCTTGGCAAGACCTCTTTGGCGCTGGATATGGCCCGCCATGCCGCCATTAAAGCAAATGTGCCAGTCGGCATATTTTCAATGGAAATGTCCCGCGAGCAGGTTATAGATCGCTTGATTGCCGCAGAGGCCAATATTCCGCTCTGGAAATTGCGCACCGGCAAGTTGAACAACGAGGGTGATTTTCAAAGAATCCAGCATGCCCTGGACGTGCTTTCCGCCGCACCGATATATATTGACGACGCCCCCTCTCCCAATATTCTTCAGATGCGCTCCATGAGCAGGCGCCTGCAAATTGAGCACGGCCTGGGCCTCTTGGTGGTGGATTATCTTCAGCTCATCGCGCCTCGGCGCAACTCCGACAACTTGGTCGCCCAAGTAACGGAAATCTCCCGTGGCCTCAAGGGTTTGGCTCGAGAACTGAACGTGCCCGTTTTGGCCTTATCCCAACTCTCTCGCGCGGTGGATCAGAGAGACAGTAAACGACCCCAGTTGCACGACCTCAGAGAATCCGGCAGTATCGAACAAGACGCGGACATAGTCATGTTTATTTACCGTAAAGACCGGGATAAGATAGACGTGCCGCCGGAAGAACAGAATGTGGCGGAAATAATCATTGCCAAGCATCGCAACGGACCCCTGGGCACGGTAAGTTTGCGCTTTGATACGGAGGCGGTCAGCTTCCGCGCCATAGATAAAAATATCGGCGAACCAATTTCGGCAGACAAGCCCATATTGGAAGATTTCGGGGCTTTTTAAATTAATTTATAATGAAAAACGTAAAGTCAATAACTTCGGAAATGTTCGCTGCGCCAACATCTTAATTTTTGTTTTTGCTTTCCAATATCAGATACTTATGACCCTACCCGATTCCATTAAGCAGCTTGCGGATAAACTGGCGGAACTGCCCTCCATAGGCCCCCGTCAGGCCATCCGATTGGTATTCTACTTTTTAAATCAGGGTAATGGCTTTATCGGCGGGCTGGCCAAAGAGGTAGATGCCTTAAGGAAGCTTAAGTTTTGCGCGAACTGCCATTTTGTGCATCAAAACGAAGACGAATTGTGCGAGATATGCTCCAATCCGGAACGCGACCAGACCACAATTCTTCTGGTGGAAAAAGAAACGGACTTGCTCTCCCTGGAAAATACCGGCAAATACCACGGCAGGTATTTAATTCTGGGCGATATCCCCAAGGCAGGGCTATTGGAAAATTGGCAAAAAGAACGATTGGAGAGCTTGAAAACGTTTATTAAGAAAAAATTGGACGGACAGGCAAAAGAAATAATATTGGGAGTAAACCCCACCAGCGTGGGGGATTTTCATGCGTCCATTTTAAATAAGGAGTTGGTGGGTTTAACTAAAAAAATAAGCCGCCTGGGACGAGGTCTGCCCACAGGCGGCGAGATAGAGTTCGCGGACGACGAAACGCTGGGCAGTGCATTGGAGCGACGGGACTGAATACCGGCCCGCCGCTGACGTATGCGACCAACTTGAATTTTGCGAGGGTTGATCGGTTTTAAGCCAAACAACCCTCGAATGCGCGCCCCCTCACCAGGGGTAGTCGCCGAATGGCCTGGGGAGTTCCCACCAAGTCAGAATCCGGCGAATCCGAGAGCGCCAACGACCCAACGCCTTCCGCACGTGCATGAGCATGAAGTCGCCTCCGGCTCCTTATATGTTCTCAAAACTAGGGGGTAAGTCAATGAGGATCTGGCTATAAATCAATTATCCTAAAAAGTGATTAGCCGTGCCTTATAACCAAAACATCTCCATCCTGCACCACATAATCCTTGCCCTCTAAGCGCAACCAACCTTTTTGTTTGGCCTCCGACCAACCGCCCGCCTCAAGCAGCTTCTGCCAATTAATTACTTCCGCTCGGATGAACTTCTTTTCGAAGTCGGTGTGAATCGTGCCCGCCGCCTCGGGCGCTTTAGCTCCACGTCTAATGGTCCAAGCCCTGGTCTCGTCCTCGCCCGTAGTAAGGAAAGATATCAAATCCAGTATCTCGTATCCCTTTTTTATGAGCTCTGGTACTCCGTCCGCCGTTGATAAATCAACCGAGACATAATCCGCGCCCATCTCTTTTATCTTATTCTTTAATTCCTCGCTCGCATCCTTTTCCCCGCCGTTTAAAAGATATATCTGTTTCTTGGCGGTCAGAAGTTGCATCTCTTTCACCAGGGGCTCCTCCGCGTATTTTTGAATAAGATTTCCTTCCGCCAACTCCTCCTGAATTCTTCTAAGCAACTCTAAGTTTTTTATGGCTGCTTTGTCTCCAGTGCGCGCCTCCCCCTCCAGCTTATCTAATCGTTTTTCCACCGCATCTAAATCCTTAAGCGCCAACTCGGCGTTAATAATTTCCATGTCTCGCAGAGGGTCCACGCTGTTTTCCACGTGTACCACGTTATCATCCCTAAAGGTACGCAGAACCACTACAATGGCCTGGGTGTCGCGTATGTGGGACAAAAATTGATTACCCAAACCCTCGCCCTGATTCGCGCCCTTAACCAGTCCGGCAATATCGTAAAACTCCACTACCGCCGGAATGACTTTCTTGGAGTTGCTTAATTTGGTCAGTTTATCCACGCGCTCGTCCGGTACCGGAACTATGCCCACATTGGGGTCTATGGTAGCGAACGGGTAGTTCGCCGCCAAAACGTTCTGCTTGGTCAGAATATTGAATAGGGTGGATTTGCCCACGTTCGGAAGACCGACTATAGCGAGAGATAACTTCATTATTTATGGAAAATTTAAAGTAATCGTTATTTGCCCTTAGGATAGCCGATTGAGTGTTAAGTATGCTCTAAGTAAAATGAGCGTCAAGTGCCGTCACCTTAATTTATCTAATCTTTCGAAAGGCCGACCCTAATTGACCAGAGGAGAACTTTGAAGTACCCTCGTTTCAGAATCAGACCCATTTCCAGGAGGAGTACGATGACTGACCTTCAGGTGGTCCAGGCGTGCCTGCGGACGCGGGACGGATTCGAGATGTTACGCGGCGCCCTATCTCTTAGTCCCCGGTGCGCCGAACTGTTCTGGGCGGCGCTCAATCACGTGACCGAGGAGAATGGTCTTCTGCTTTCCGGTTTCGCCCGCGCGGCCACAAGGACACTGACATCCAAATCCTTGTCCTCCTTCTACCTCAATGAGTTGAGGAAGAAGAATCTTCTCGTGCGCGGCGAGAAACGGGGCGACTGGGTAATCACACCGGGCGCAATCAAGCAACTTCTGGCGCGGATGGAAGAGGGAGCAACCTCATCTTCATCGGGCACGAGTCAGCCGCAGATCGAGACGGCCGGCGAAGCGGCCTCTCCGAAGAAGCCCAGGGCGAGGCGCAAGACCGGACCCGCAAAGACCAGCCCGACCCAAAGGACTCGCAGGGCCAAGGTCTGTCTCCGCTCCAAGCTCATGAAGCTCACCCTCGCTCAGGTCTTCGAGGAACTCGACACCCAGCTCCAACAATGCGACTCCAGAATCAAGGAGTGGCAGAGAAGGCGCGAGGAGGTCGAACGGAAGCGCGCGGCTCTTTGTGCCGCCCTGGCGCAGTAGCCACACGGCCAGGCGCAAGCAGCCCCGCAAACGAACCAGTGGTGGCCCCGGGGGTGTATCCCCCCGGCCACAATTTTTTAAAAAAAAAGGGGGGGGGGCGGCATGTGCGCACCCCCCCAAAAAAAAACAAA
>JAZDLT010000028.1:0-2093 GCA_043801735.1 Candidatus Liptonbacteria bacterium
GAACTCAGGGCCAAGTCCGGCCTTTTGCGCGGGCGCGAGTTCCTGATGAAAGATATGTATAGTTTTCACGAGAATCAGGAGGACTTCGATAAATTTTATGAAATAGCCAAACAGGCCTATCTCAAAATTTTCCAACGGCTGGGCCTTACCGCAAAAGTAACCGAGGCCTCCGGCGGTTCTTTCAGTCAGAAGATTTCCTACGAATTTATGGTGCTCACTGATGCCGGCGAAGACGATATCCTCTATTGCGATGTCTGTGAGTTCTGCGTCAATAAAGATATTGCCAAACAAAACGAAAAAGATCCCTGCCCCAAGTGCGGCAAGGGCAAGCTGACCCGCGCCACCGCCTCGGAGGTGGGCAACGTCTTTGACCTGGGTCAGAAGTACGGCAAGGACTTCGGTCTGACTTTTGCGGACAAGGATGGCAATAAGATTTATCCGGTAATGGGCTGTTACGGCATTGGCATATCCCGTCTTATGGGCGTGATAGTGGAAAAGACCCACGATGACAAGGGTGTCGTCTGGCCGGAAGGCGTGGCGCCCTTCAAAATCCACCTCCTGCAGATTAACGGCGCGGACGCGAGTGGTGTCTATGAGAAACTGCAAGCTGCAGGCGGGGAGGTGCTTTACGACAATCGGGAGGCAAACGCAGGCGAAAAGTTCGCGGATGCGGACTTACTGGGCATTCCCTGGCGCGCGGTGGTGAGTCCCAAGACGGGGGAAAAGATAGAGCTGAAGAGACGAAGCGAATCCGAGACAAAGCTCGTGTCCTTAGAGGAATTGATTAAGCTGATGGCGTAAAAACATGGCTGGATTTTTCGACTCATTTTTTAAAGACGTAGGCATAGATCTGGGCACGGCCAACACCCTCATATATTTGAGGCACAGGGGCATAATCGTAAACGAGCCCTCTGTAGCGGCCGTGAACAATAAGACCAATCAAATCCTGGCGGTAGGCGAGGATGCCAAGCGTATGCTCGGCCGCACTCCTTCCCACATCAACGTTATCCGCCCGCTGGTAAATGGCGTGATTTCCAACTTTGAAATGACCCAGGAAATACTCCGTCAGTTTTTGCGCCGCCTGGAAGGCGGGGGACTTTCCGTTTCCGGTTATCGTCGCGCGGTTCTGGCCATACCCGACAATTTAACGGAAGTAGAGCGCAAGTCGGTAGAAGATGCGGCCGCGAATGCGGGTTGCTCGCGGGTCTATCTGGTGGAGGAGCCGGTGGCAGCGGCCCTGGGCGCCGGGCTACCCATAGATTTACCGGTTGCGAGCTTAGTGGTGAACATCGGTGGAGGCACCACGGGCATTGCGGTTATATCCATGGGCGGCACGGTGGTTTCGCGCACTCTTAAAGTGGCGGGCGACAAGTTCAACGAAGATATCATCCGTTTCGTGCGGGATGAGTTCAAATTATTGATCGGCGAGCCAACCGCGGAATACGCTAAAATCGCGGTGGGTTCGGCTATTCCGCTCGACGAAAAGTTAGAGGTGCCCATCCGAGGCAGGGATCTTTCTACGGGTCTGCCGCGGGAAGCGATCATTAAAAACAGCCATATTCGTATGGCGCTCGGCAAATCCTTGCGCACGATCGTGGACACGGTTCTGGAGGTAATGGAGGCGGCCCCGCCGGAACTGGTGGGGGACATGTTAAAGCAAGGCATAAATCTTTGCGGAGGAGGCGCACTCCTGCGCGGTCTGGACCAACTCATTGAAAGAGAAACGGCGGTCAAGGCGCAGGTGGCGGAGGATCCCCTAACCTGCGTTGCGCGCGGCCTAGGTCGGATAGTGGATGATTTTGATCGCCACCGAGAAATTCTAGACAATCCCCTGAAGCCCCTTCAAATCAATCTTTAACACTTGGGGAGAGAAGTCCTTTTCGACGGACAAGGAGCTAGATAAAAATATGCTTATTTATGTTTGGGGCGAGCGAGATTGGAATAAAGGATTAATACCCTTTATTATTGGAATATGATCAACAGATGGCTTATTGGGGGCGTCCTGCTTGCCATATTGGCGCTTTTGTTTTTGCCCACCGCCAGCTGGCGGATTCAAAACATGATGCGTTACGGATTCTCCTTTGATGCGGACG
>JAZDLT010000077.1:0-15315 GCA_043801735.1 Candidatus Liptonbacteria bacterium
AACCAACAACAAACCACTAACCACGAGCTTTCCTGCGACGTAAGCGGTAAACAGTAGATAATCAGTCAGCCCACGGCCGCCTGTTGTTAGTTGTTGGTTAGCCAGAATTCCGACCCTTGTGGGGGGTCGGAATTCTGGCTATACTTGCCCCAAAGAATGAGAGTTTTTTTGCTTCTCTTGGGCGATCTGATGGTTCTCTACGCCTCTTTGGCGCTTACCGTTTTGCTGCGCTATGGTGAAGCGGAATGGCTTACGCGTCTTATCCCCCACTTATTGCCCTTTAGTGGGGTTTTCGCCATATGGCTCATAATTTTCTATATCGCCGGGCTTTATGATTTCCGCAAGCTACGCAACCGTCTGGATTTTTTCCAAGTACTATCCGCCAGCTTGCTTATCAATACTCTGCTCGCAATTCTGTTTTTCTATTTCACGCGCGCCTCCGGCATTACCCCCAAGACCAATCTCGTGGTTTTCCTGGTTCTGTTTTTTATCCTGGAGACCCTCTGGCGGCAGTGGTTCAATTTCGTCTCCCGCTCGCTTCGTCCGGTAAGCCGGGTGGTTCTCCTGGGGGAAAATTCCCCGAACGAGGAGCTTTATCGTTTTCTCAAGGAAAATCCCCAATTGGGTTACGAAGTGCGCGCCTGGGTGCAGGCCTCCGGAGATTTGCCCGCTCAAGCCCACAGTTGGGAGGAGCTGGCGCGCTCCAATTCCGCGGATATGTTGGTTATACCTCGCAACATTCTGCGCGACCACAAGCTCAAGAAAACGTTTCCCGCGCTTGTGGAGTCCGGAGTAGAGATAAAGGACTTACCTACGTTTTATGAGTCCGTTTTTCGCAAAGTCCCTCTCTCCGAAATAGACGAGGAGTGGTTTTTGGAACACATCACTGGTACTCACGATATCTATGAACTTCTGAAGCGGGGTGTTGACTTTGGCATAGCCCTAATCACGCAAATTATTTTTTTACCCTTCGAAATCATAATCGTTCCCCTCGTGAAGTTAACTTCCGCCGGACCGGTGATCTACAGACAAGTGCGCGCGGGGCGGCACGGGCACAGGTTCGTGCTGTACAAGTTCCGCAGAATGTACAACGACAAAGCCAAAAATCCGGACGCGGACTCCAGTAGTCCCATCTGGAGTCCGCCCGTGGGCGATTCCCGCGAAACCCCGGTGGGAAAATTCTTGCGCGCCAGCCACTTGGACGAGTTGCCCCAGCTCTTGAATATTTTGAAGGGTGACATGTCCTTTGTCGGCCCCCGCCCGGAACGTCCGGAGCTTATTCAAAAAATTAAAAATAGCGTCCCCTATTACGAGATGAGAAGCTTGATCAAGCCGGGCTTGACCGGTTGGGCGCAAATCCATCACCCCAAGGATGCTACCGCGGAGGACGTTAAAGAAAAACTCTCCTATGATTTATACTATTTGAAAAACCGCTCCTTTATTATTGATGTGGCAATAATTTTAAAAACCATAAAGGTCTTGTTTGTGAACCCGGGCAGGTAGTCCGCCAGGCGGCGGAGTAGTAGGTAGTGGACTGGCCAAATCCTAAATTCTAATTACTAATCACATTATGAAAATCATAGTTACAGGTGGTGCCGGATTCATAGGAAGTCACGTCGTGGACGCATACATTGCGGCTGGCCACAAGGTAATTGTGATAGACAACCTCCTGACCGGCTTTCGCAAGAATCTGAACAAAAAGGCCAAGTTTTATAAGGCCGATATTCGGGATGCCGCTGCAATTGAAAGGATATTCAAGAAAGAGCGGCCAGAGGTAGTAAACCACCATGCCGCGATTGCGGAGGTGGCCAAGTCCCTGCGTGACCCCTTGCCCACGCTAGAGGTGAACGTTTTGGGCACGGCCAACATTTTGAACCATTTCGGGAAGTACGGCAGGGGTGCGCGCAGATTTATATTCGCTTCTACGGGCGGAGCGATCTACGGTGAGCCCCGGAAGTTGCCCGCGGACGAGCGGATTGCCGCCAATCCCCTCTCGCCCTATGGCTTATCCAAAAAACTGGGCGAAGATTTAATAGAATACTATGCTCGAGAGCATAAATTTGATTATGTGATGTTCAGATACTCTAACGTCTATGGCCCGCGCCAGAACCCCAGGGGCGAGGCGGGCGTAGTCGCCATTTTCGGCGGACTACTACGCGTGGGCAAGCGCCCGGTAATCTTCGGGGACGGCAGTAAGACCAGGGATTATGTATTCGTATCGGATGTAGTCCGGGCGAACGTGCTGGCTCTCAAAAAAGGGGGTGGCAAGAAGATGAACATCGGACGGGGCATAAGAGTGAGCGACCAGGACATTTTCAACACGGTTTCCCGCGAGCTGAACTTCTCCGGCAGACCGATTTACAAACCCTTCCGCAAGGGCGAGGTAAAACATATCTCTCTGGACGCTAGATTGGCCAAAAGAGTTATCGGCTGGGCGCCTCGTATCAAACTTCGGGCGGGAATCCGGAAGGCTCTTAAGAAGTAGTTTGTTTTAAGATAACTTTTAGAATCGATGTTTAGCTACTAGACAAAACGGCATATTTTTGTCATTATTTAGTGTTCTTCAGTGTTCTTCGAAAACTGCTTACTACACCCATTGTTCATGCGGTGGTACTGAAGGTGCTTCAAGGAGGGCAAGATGGCAATTGATTGGAGTTTGTGCGTGAGACGCCTATCGCCTGCGTCCGACGACCCTCGTCGGACAATATACGATCTTCTGGATCCAGGGCTTCCAAGGGCCGGTCACGTCTGCGTCTTTACCTTCAAGCCAGGGAGTGCGGGGGACTCGCATGTGGGCGGCAACCACTGGCACAACAGCCGGGAGCGCTTCTTCATCGTCGCCGGCCAGATGCAGGCTCTCGTCCTGGCGGAAGTCGACTCCGGAGAAAGGCACATCTGGCACGATCTGGGGCCAGGTGTCCTGATCACGATTCCACCGCGAGTGGCGCACGCCAACGCGAACGAGCCAGGACTGGTCCTGGTGGGAATGCTAGGGGAGGCCTTCGACCCCAAGGACACGCACCCCTACCAAACCCTTCTACCCTAGGGCGCAGAGGGGGTCAGCAGCAGCCGCGGTCGAGCAAGTCGACCGCGGCTTTCTGTTTTTATTACAAGTCCCTTGTTCTATATTACTTTTGACAAATTTTGACAAATTTAAAAAATATGTTAAACTTTAGCGTTCTTTGAAAACCTACAACGCAACAAGAAACGCGGACAAGCCGTATTCCGGAGGGAGTAGAAACATGATTGTCCAAGAAGTGGCGAGGTTGGTCGCCGGGATTCGGGAGCTTTTTATGAAAAATGAAAGGTCTTTCCTGATCCGGGGTCAAATGACCACCAAGGAGGACGGGACCCTGGTTGGGGAAGCCGACCAGCAGATGAGAGTGATTCTCACATCTGGACTGAAAAGCCTCTGCGACATCATGGTTGTCAGTGAGGAAGGTGAGTGTCAAACGTGGCCGCCAACCCAAGGCGACTTCTGGGTCATCGACGAGTTCGACGGCTCGAACAACCACAACATGGGCCTGCCCCTCATCGGTTCCATGGTAACCTCGGTGCAAGATAGTGCTCCATTCCTGTCCTGTATCTACTCGCCCTACCTACCCAAGAGATTCTACTGGGCGAGCAGAGACGGCTCGAGCGGACTGCACGTCAAGCAGGATATCACCGAACTACATCAGGCAACCCTTCTTCTGGAAGGGTCGTCCAGGAAACTCTTTCGGGACGAACGCATCCGGCGCCTGACCCAGGCTGTCGCGCGCTCGCGCATAGACCTCTCTATGGTCTGGTCTATCACTCGCATCGCGACCGGCCGGGCCGAACTTCTGGTGTGCCTGGAGAACAAGGTCACTGACAACCTTCACGCCATCTTGTTCACTCAGGTGGCGGGAGGTATCGTGACCGACTTCGAGGGCAACGCGCCCTCGCTCGGCAATCTCGGCAACCTGGTGTGCGCCGCGAATCTCGAGATTCACGCGGTGGCGCTCCAGGTATTGAGAGGGGTGTAAAATGTCAGCTCCGATTGGCGAACCGACCGTGGTCGTTCTGCGGGGGTTGCCGCTCACCGGCAAGACCACTCTTGGCCGGGCACTTTCCAAAGCCCTGGGTTGGGTTTATGTGGACGTGAATGGGATGCGAGCCCTGGCCGCAAGGTCGATTGACTACCGTCACGACCAGGTGAACCCCTGGGCGGACGAGGATAGGGCGAGACGAGAATCCGAAGACATGGACATCGCCTATGCGCTCGTGCACGCCGCGGTGGCGGAAAACGTCCAAAGAGGTAGATCTATCATCATCTCCGCGACCTATTCTTGGCAGGAACGGCAACATCTCCTGCTCCAAGCGGCGCTGGCGAATCCGAGGACGCGGGTGCGGACAATCCGGCTATCGTTCAACGATGAGCCGAAAGAAATCCGCCGGCGTCTCGCGGACAAGCTACGAGAGGAGGGCTACTGCGGGACCGTGGAGCATTATCTCACCGATCGAGATGTGCGCCACGACTACACACACCTCCCCGAGCTGGGGCCGCTCTTGGAGCTCAACAGTTCCAAGTTCACGCCCGAGCAAGAAGTGGAGGTGGCGCTCCGCTTCATCACCGAATAACCGGGGCGGCGGCGCCGACCCCAATTCCAGAAAGACCACACCGGGTTAGCCGCGTGTGGTCTTCTGTTTTTTAAAACTCTTATTTAAACCCCGCTCTGCCGCCCACCCCCACTTGCCACCACCCATTCGCGCGAATGAGTATATGTAATAAAGATCCTAAAGGATCGAAAGGATATATTTTGCGATTTGGTTCTGGGCGTAGTTAAGAAAATAAAACATCTGTATATTGCGCTGCTCCCTACCCACAATATCGAGTGCGGCCAAAATCGCAAGATGTTTAGAGGTGGACTTAAGGGATAACTTGATTTCTCGGGCGATATCCCCCACCGAGGCATCTTTTCTGGTTTTGAGATATCGCAGGATGCCCAGGCGGCGGCGGTTGGCCAAAGCCTTTAATTCTTTCTCCAACTTTATTTCGCTTTGTTTCATAATTTAATAATACTACTTATTTCCACTACTTGGAACCTTTCGCGCGAATGAGCATAGATGACGGATATAAGATAAGATAAGATAAAATAGGATAGGAGGAAGTTCCAATTAAAAATGGTTAGAATTTCTTGTAGATTTTCAGGACGAAACGCATAAGATTTTTGGGCAGGAAGAATAAAATACGGTATGCCCAAAGACGCAAGTATCCCCTAAGGACCGCCCAGAATCCGCCCCGGTACATGAAGGAATATTTTCTCGCTAGAGTGATATCCTTGCGAAATTGTTCGGATTTGTTTTTGGAGCTGATATTGTTCGCCCGCAGCGTAAATTTAGTGGCATAGTCCGGCAGATTGGCGAATTTCCATTTCTCCCCTAGGCGCAGCCACAGATCATAGTCCTCCACATGCTTGGTTTCTTCCGTCTCCGGATAACCGCCCAATTCTATCACCGCCCGCCGGCGGAACATCACCGAAGAGTGGGTAAAACAATTTTGTTTTAGTATTTTTTTCCTTACGTCCGCGTCCGTCAGGGGTTGGCGGTAACGAAAAAGCTCCTTATTATTCTCGTCCACTTCTATAACCCCCGTTCCGATCAGGCCACAGTCCGGATTGGCATCTAAATATTCCACCTGTTTTTTGAGCTTATCTTTATCCACCCACTCATCATCGTCGTCTACGCGCGCTACATACTCCCCCCGCGCGACAACCAAACCCCGATTCAGAGATTTTTGTATGCCCAGGTTTTTTTCGTTGCGCACAAGCTTTATTTTCGGATTTTGATTCGCAAATTCCGCCACCAAAGAAGGGGCGCCATCGCTGGAGCCGTCGTCCACCACGATAAGCTCCCAGTTCTCCAGGGTCTGGCCAAACACGCTTTTTATGGCCCGGGGCAAATACTTTGCCCCGTTATAACAAGGCAGAATTATGCTGACTTTAAGCATGTTTTGTAATTATTCTGGCGGCCGCCATTAAGTTCCGGGCGACATAGTCCGGTTCAACCTCGTAAATCCGGTCTTTGCCGCCGTAGCCGGTTTTAACCAGAATCGTTCTAGTGCCGGCTCTCTTGCCCGCGAGAATATCTCCGGTCTTATCGCCTATCGTATAGCTCTTTTTAAGATTTATATTCAATTCCGCCGCCGCTCGCAAAAACATACCCGGATTGGGTTTGCGGCAAAAGCATTTCCGCGTGTGCTCCTGCACCGTGCCCCGGGGATGATGGGGGCAGTAGTGCGCGGCGGCTAACTTCACTCCTTTTTGGGCCAATCTGACTTGCAATATATTATCTATTTCATACATTTTCTCCTTGCTCATCAACCCCTTGGCTACCGCCCCTTGATTGGAAATTATGACCAATGGCCAGCCCGCAAGAACCAATCCGCGCAGGGCTTTGGCTGCCCCGGGCAACAGGCGCAACTGCTTCTCATGCCGGAGATGATGCACGTCTCTGATAATCACCCCGTCCCGGTCCAGAAAGATTGCCGCTTTCTTAGGCATTTGCCTTGGGGCTTTTCGCCTCCCAAATGAGACAATGAACGCTCGATGGGAAAACTTCAACCTTGTGAAAATATTTACCCAGAAGCCCCAGGAGGTCTTTTTGGCTGTATTCTCTCGCATGAAACCTTGACCCGGAAAAGGTCTTGTATGGAGTAGGATTGTTTGGTGTAGAGCCGAGATACGATCCTCCGGGACGCAACGCCCTCGCCACCTTGCCCAACAAAACCCTATAATTTTCTTCGGAGAGGTGTTCCACAAACTCACTGGTTACAATGGTGTCATATCGGTGGGCGCCGATTTCCGCTAAGTTTATATCCCCCGTTTTATATTCAATTTTATCGTGGTGGCACCTGAAATCGTCTATTTTATCCATAGCCACGATGCTATTTACCTGGCCGCTCTCCGCTATCCTTTTTGTAAGATATCCGTAGCCGCAACCCAGGTCCAACACGTCCCCTTTGGCCCTACTGGATATTTCGGAGGCATAACTTTCGAAATAGGCATCCGGGATGAGTTCGCCGTCTGACTTTCTCTCTGTTCCCGTCTTGCTGAAATAGTAGGAATCGAAGGCGATCGATAGATCGCGTAGGACGGGTATTCGCTTTATGTGCCAACGCGCATCTCTCACAAAGTTACGCAGCCCGGCGTGGCCGGCTAAAAAGCTTTTTATTTTGCTTAATGCTTTATCGATCATCAAATGATACCTATTTTGGAAAACATGTCTGTCAGTCTTTTTTCCGAGGTGTGATCGCGCATTGTTCTCTCGAAACCGGCTTTGGCTATTTTTTCCAGTTCCAGATGGTGCGTCAAATAATACCTGATTTTATCCAAAAGATCCGCCAAGCCATCAAACAATATTATCTCTTTGCCCGGTTTATAATACAAATCCAGATCTTCCGCATATTCCGTAATCTGGGCCGTTCCGCAGGCCGGTATTTCGAAAATTCTTCCTTTAATTTGCACTATTTTCTTTTGCTGCCATTCCCGGTAATTTCTGGAGAGATGATGAATGTCCGGGACGTAAAAAGGATTTCGGGAACCCAACCGCGGGCGGCGCAAAAATAATCTGGCAATGGGCCTTATTCCGAAATAATAGGAAGAGCCGTTCAGGCCGAGCATTATCTTCGTGCGGGAAATGAAGTTCGCCATTTCCTCTTTCGGCAACTCCCCTTCCGCCCAGTACTTTCCCCTGACTGCCACATTTATACCGGTCTGGCGCAGGGCGCCTACGATCGTTTCTCTGGCTCTGGTTTTCGTGCCGACAAATCCCACATCTATATCCTTGGCAATATCTTTCCTCTGGAAAATATCCGGGTTGGCCCAGCCCGCGTAAGTAATTACGTTCTCGCAGCCTATTGCTCTATATTTGGGAATTGTTTTGGAGTAGCTCGTTAAAACCCAGTCGCAATACGGCGCGAATATCTTGGAGTTGCTATCGAACCGCCAAGCGTCGTCGCCGGCGATGTAGATCGTGGTTAAGCCCGGTTTTTCCGCTATTTTCCGGAGGGTGCTTTTCTTTATTTCGTCCGCTCCAAATGCAAAAATTATAAACTGTGGTTTGGTTTTTTCTATAAATTCAAGCAGGTCCTTATTCATGACGTTTCTGCCTCGAGCGGACAAAACCTCGTCGTACCAATAAGCGACAACCTCCATGGCATCCGGTCTGAATTTTCGCATGGATTCGTACCATACGGTGTAATCATGGCTGTAACCCCTGCCCGTAATTTTTCCCGTGCGGTCATAATCATACTTACATCCCACAAACAATATTCTGGTCATGAGTATTTCTTCAGTGGTCGCAGTATTTTCGCCACAGTTTGATTCCGCATCATCTTTTTTATGATCGGGCGCAGAAAAGGTTTCAGGTAGTTGAGAACAAATCTTATGGTAAACAGGTGCTTCCAAATAAATCTGCTCCTTGAAAACTGAATGGGCAACGTTTCCCCTGTGGAGCCGCGCCAGACATGACCGCCTTTCCAAATGACCGATCTCCTATATTCCCGGCATAACTCATAATAAGCATTAAATACTTTGTTGCCCGCTCCGTCTTCCACCTCTTTTTGGCTTTTTTGATCGGAGTGGAACCTTCCAAAGCTCGCCTCGGAGCGGATAAAGAGGGGTAGATATCCCCGGTTGTTGAAGTTGAAGTTGAATTCCAGCCACGGGTCAAACTGTACCTCCCCGGACTTTAGATACTTGGTCGGGTCATATGGCGGGAAACATTTTTGGAAAATCTCTTTGCGGACACAAAAATTTCCTTCCGGAAACCAGAAAAACGTCGCCAGCCAATAATAAAAATAGTCGTGCCTCTGGGGCGGGTCGGAATTTATAAATTGGGGATAGGCGGGCCCCATTAGAGTTCCGGATTCGGCCATGTGCCTAGAAAGACCCCAAATCAAGGAAATGTCTTTATTTTCGCTCAGGGCGGTGGCGCACTTGCGCAGCCAATCCATATCCAAATATCCATCCGTCACCGCGCATTGCATGATGTATTCGCCCCGCGCCATAAGAAGGCCCTTTTCGAAGGCCTGATAAGAATTGTCGTCTTTTTCCGAGATCCACCTTATTTGGGGGTACTCCTTTAAAATTGTAACCGATTCGTCCCGAGAGGCCCCGTCCACCACGATATACTCAAAGCTGTCATAGGACTGTCCCAGGACGGATTCTATGGTCGCTCTGATAAACCTGCCGTGATTATAATTGGTGGAGATGACGCTTATTTTAGGATTGTTCATAGATCCTATACTTCATGCATCCCTAAGGATCGGTTCTGCCGCTATACCACCCCCGTCCCGGCAACTTCTATGTTTTGGCTGTAGTGCACCACGTGACTGCCTAAGTTTTCAAATCTGAAAGGGACGTGCATATATCCCTGTAGGGCTTTTTGCACCAACTCTCTTTTGTCCGGCTCCACGAAAAATATCATAAACCCGCCCCCGCCGGCGCCCAAAAGCTTCCCGCCCAGGGCGCCCGCCTTTTTGGCGGAATTATAAACCCCGTCCACCGTGGAATTGGAAATGTTTTCGGTCAGCCCTCTTTTTAATTTCCAGCTGTCGTCCAACAGTTTCCCAAACTCTCTTAAATCCGTAGCCGTATCGGTTAAAATATTCACGGCCTCATCAACCATTTTGCGTATTTTGTGCAGATCGTTTTCGTTCCGCTCCGTGTTTTTTATCCAATGGGCGGCCATCTCCGTGGCATTGCGGGACATGCCCGTAAAGAACAGCGCTAGATGATCCTGAAAATTGTTTAGGCGTGTTTTATTCATCATAATCGGCTCTACTCTTATTTTTTCCGAACCACCGAAAAGGATGCGGTTCAGCCCCCCGAACGCCGCCGCGGATTGATCTTGAGACCCCACGTTTTCTTTGATGCATTCCTGCTCTACATGAATCGCGTCCTTTGCCAACTGGTACCTACTGACCATTCTACCTCTTAACGCATAGAGGGCATGGAGTAGCCCTACGGTAAAAGACGAGCTGGAGCCCACCCCGGAGCGAGCTGGCAAATCTCCGTCGTGGATAATGGAAACGCCGTGATCTATCCCCGAAAATCTGAGGCATTCCCTAACGGAGGGATGCTCTATCTCGTCTAAATGGTCTATATTTTCTATACGGGAGTAAACTATATGATGCTTTTTCTCGAAAAACGGAGGCAGGGACCTGGCGGTTATGTGGCAGTACTTGTCTATGCTGGTCGACAGGACTGCCCCTCCGTTTTTTTCATACCAGGCAGGGTAGTCCGTCCCGCCGCCGAAAAAAGATATCCTATAGGGAGTTCGGGTTATGATCATTGAAATTAAATATTGGGGCGAGCGGTGGAGTTCGAACCAGGTCCTCTAATTTTGATATGATCCAATCGGCTTTCTTGAGCTTATCTTCCCTCAAAGTGGAAGTAATTGCAACACACCTCATCCCGGCCGCCCGGGCGGATTCTATACCAAGGGGAGCGTTTTCCACAACCAGACAGCTCGCCGGCTCGATCCCTAACTTCTCGCTTGCCTTAAGATATGGGTCCGGGAAGGGCTTGCCCCGTTCCGTCTGTTCGCCGGTTATCACTACCTCAAAAAGTTCCGGGAAGCCGGGCGGAACGGATCCTTGGATCCGGTTTAGTCTTGCGGCGCTAACCAGGGCCAACCGAATATTTTTGTTCTTTAGGGCGCGCAGTAGCTCCACCGCACCAGGGTACAATTCGAAAGAGCAATTCTGTAAATAATTCTTTTCCTTTTGTTGAACTAGTTTCTCCCAATCGGCGCTTTTCACGCCGTGCTTCTGGCATAAAGTTTTAGCCACCTCTGTCATCTTGGTGCCCTCTAATAGGAAATATTCCTCCGGCTCGAAAAAAACACCTACTTCTGCTAATGTCGACTGCCAAGCACGCAGAATATCTCCCAGGGTGTCCCCCAGAACTCCGTCAAAATCAAACAATACCGCTTTTGGGATAAAGTTTTTTTCCATGTGCGACCCTAGGAAAGAAGTTTCAGGGTTTCTCTCATCCAATCACCAAGATGCTTGTAGTGCGGAGAAGAAACAATGTTGCCATCCACCACCACGGGGGCATCCACGTAGATGCCGCCGGCGTTATTTATGTCATCCTTGATACTGTAATACGCGCTAATTTTTCTTCCTTTGACTACTTTAGCGGAGATTAAAAGTTGGGCGCCGTGGCAGATAGAAGCTATGGGCTTGCCCGTTTTGTTCCAGTCCCTGATCATGTCCAGCACCTGCTGGTTCTGTCTGATATATTCCATTGCTTTGGCCCCACCCGGCAGAACCATCAGAACATACTCGTCCGGCTTAACGGAGGCAATGGTGCAATCCACGGGTATTTTCGTACCCAGATTTCCAACCGTTTCCTTTCCGTCCTCGGTGGCAACAACTACTTCCAGACCGGCTTCCTTTAGGCGGTAGAAGGGATATATGAATTCGTGATCTTGAACATTCTTGCCGGTAATAATTATGGCTTTTTTCATTTTTTGTTTTTTATTTTTTTATTTGTTTATATTTTTTATTAACAATACCTCCGCCTCGTCCAAAATGGCAAACCCTTCTATCTCGGACCAGCTCAACACGTCGCCCGGCCAAAACGTATCTCTCCCGTTGACCTTGACCGTCCCAGAAAGAAGCCCCAACACCGTGGGATTAAAATCGTTGGCGGCGCGCAATACCCCATCCCCGTCAAAGTGCTTTAGTATCATTAACTTGCACTCGCCGATGATTTTTTCGGTATTGTAACGCTCTTCTTCGTTATGGAACTCCTGCCTCTCGATATCCACCGCGGTGGCATGAAACTCTTTGCCCTCATAGCCCTTTTTCTCTCGGCCATAGTTGTCTTCCAATCGGATAAGGTCTCTTTTGTTGATGGGCGTCTCCGTTTCCATTATGATGGCACCGCCCGCGGAAACCGCTCGCGTAGAATGGAAAACACCGGCATCCAAAAATAAGCCGTCGCCTGCCTTAAGATTTATAACTTCATTCAATAAAGTTATGGCCACTCTTCCGCCCAAAACGATAAGAGAGGTTTTCTTGCTTAAGTGGCAGTGTAAGGAAGTATTGTTCTTTTCGGTTATGTGCAAAACCCATATCGCCACCTGAGGGTTCTGGAAGGTAAGATACTCCCCGCCCCAGGGTTTTTTGATGAACAGGTTTGTATAATCCGTGCCGTCGTCCGCCAGTTGGGCGGGGTTCACGATGAGCGAACTTAAACTCTCGTGGTCCAGAGCGGATGGGGTTATTCTGCGGATCATGCCTCGTTAAGCCAACATCTTTTTCACAAATTTTGCGATCTTGTCCGGGTCGGGAGGTAGATTATCTAGATGGGGAGCGAAACCTGCGGTTCTTTCCTCCAGGGCCAGCACCTCCATTCTGGCGCCCGGAATATCATGAACGATATCAAAGGCGATGGACTTGGCTACCCCGTTCTGGAAATCGCCATCCAACACCAATCCTCTTCCTTCCGAGCTAGCAAGAGCTCGTCTCATTCTTTCTTCTACCACAAATGGCTTGAGCCACAACAAGTGCGATATGTTGCAAGATATCCCTTCCGCCGCCAATGATTTTGCGGCCTCAATGGCATTCAGTCGGGTGGATGAGATTGGCAGCAAAGTTACATCTGCTTTTGGTAAAATTACATCTTCCATCTCGTAATCAACCGCAAAGCCCCGGCGGTGCTCACTGACATATATAGGGTCGTCGTGTTTCAGATAGTAGTTCCAAACCTCTTCGTACTCGCCCGGCGTCATGGGCGCAGCAATGGAAATACCCGGCATACGATTATATATGCCGTGGTGACTGCCGGATGCCACCGGTCCGATTCCTCCATCCATACTTATGGAACGCACAAAAACCGGACAGGGAATACCCCACATTTCTTTGGATTTGGCGGCATAGTTCAAAATGGTTGTGGCATTGTACCACTGGAAGCCCTGATATCTGACTATGTATATCGGCCGTCTGCCCGCCAGAGCTAATCCTACAGCTACGGCACCATTTGCCACATCCGACAAGGGCAGTTCGATCAGGCCATCCTCTTGAGTTAATTCTGGCACGGTGCCAGCCACCCAACCTACCGCCGTCAGACACTGCCCTAAAGCCACTCCATTCCCCTGCTTGAGGTGATTGCGCGTAATTTCCTGTATTTTTTGAGCTAGGGTCATTTTCCTATTGTGCTTTATTTAGGGAAGGTAGGGCGGAATTCCACCAGTCATCCACTTCTTCCCTGGCTTTCGACTCTATTTCCGCCGCCTCCTTGCCGTATCCAAGCCGTATAATTTCGTTCTTTACTAGATCAAAGCGATTCCACTCCGGCTCGGAATCCTTGCCCGTACCTGCGTGCCACAAGTGGCGAACCACATGCACGTTCATAAACGCCGGCAGATTGCCTTCCAGATTTTGGACATGATGCATTATAAGCCAAGGGTCATCGGTTACGTCCACCGCCGGCAGACCGAAACCTTTGGCAACATCTACTGTCCGCCAACTACGTCGCACGTCTACCCGCGTCAGCACGGAAAGCTCGTTATCTATACAGACAAAAAGTACGGGTAGTTTTCTGTGGGCGGCATATCCCAAAGATGCTAAAACGTAATCCTCCTCAGCGGCGCCATCTCCCATGATGCTTAAGGTCTTCTTGCCCGAGCCCTGCGCGAAACCGGTGGCGATCGGAACCTGATCCCCCAAAAGACCACTATGGCCGAACATGCCTATTTCCGGAGAATGAATAGAGGCCGACCCGCCCATGCCTCCCGCACATCCGGTGGGCTTGTGTAATAATTCATCCACTAACGCTTGGGGGCTCCCGCCATACGCCAGATAAAGATCGTGTGCCCGGTGTTGGGCGAAAATATAGGGTTTAAGAAAGGACTCCGAAAGAGCGGCGGCAACCGCCTCTTGGCCGGCAGACAGATAAATCGGCATTCGGATATGTTTTTCGTCATAGGCCTTTTTGACCCGGTATTCAAAACACTGGGAAATGCACATTTTCCGAAAAACCGCGAGGGTTTTTTCCTTGGGGAACTTCTGGGAAAGCCCCGGTATAGAGCCCAGGTTGCTGGTGTGATTGTCCATTTCTTATTGAAATTTCGTTGGTAGGTGTGACTTTATTATATCAAAAACATCGACCCCGAGGTGCGGTAGAGCGCGCAGAAACAAAACTACGGCATCCCATTCGTCCGTTCTTGCTTTTAATATTTCTTTGGCCCAATCAATAAAGGGTACTTTGACCAATTCTATTTGTTCTGTTTCGTCCAACTCTGTCCGCCCGTTATGTTCGCAACCGGTCGCAAGGAAACAATAAAATTTGGCATGGGAGCTACCCGAATCGTAATGACAGGAACCCAAAGATATTACCTTTTGAGCCACATATCCGGTTTCCTCTTCTAATTCTCTTTGAATAACTTGCTCCGGGGTTTCGGATGGGAAGTCGGCAACTCCCGCGGGCAATTCTTCCATTATGGTCTCGGAGCCCTGCTTGAACTGTCTGATCATTAAAACCTCGCCGTCTTTGGTAATTGGCAATATGACCGACCAAAAAGGTCTTTCTATAAAATAAAAATCTACTTCTCGCCCCTTGTGATCTTTGAATTTCTGTACGTCCAGACGTTTCCGGTAACCCTCCGCTAAAACTTTAGGTCCGCCCACTTTCTGCCAGGGGATAATTGCCATAGGCGCAATTATAGCCAAGCGGACGGCAATTGCAACTAATTTGACCGGAGAAATTTTATCGTGCAATATCAAAAGAAGGAATCCGCCGACACGCTGATTTAAACTTATTCAAATCCAAGGTAAAAAAATTATCCATGAACAAGGCCGTTTTTTTAGACAGGGACGGGGTAATAAATGAGTTGGTTAAGGGCCAGGAAATGCACAGCTTCATTTTGACAAAAGAAAGCTGCCTGCCTATCCCCGGAGCCAAGGAGGCCCTGCGGAAGATTAGGGATAAGGGATATCTGCGAATAGTGGTTACCAACCAGCCCGCCATCGCCAGGGGCCTGGTGAGTCCGGAGGAGGTGGATAGTTTGCACCAATTTCTAAATGACAAGTTGGATAACTTAATTGACCGCTTCTACACCTGTCCCCATCATCCGGAAATGCATCCGGACGTGCCGGAGCACGCGAAAAAATACAGGATTCCCTGCGACTGCCGGAAACCGGGTAGCGGAATGCTTTTTAGGGCGGCGCAAGATTTCGATATAGACCTCAAGAAAAGCTTTATGATCGGAGACATGATTACAGATATCGCCGCGGGGGCAGGAGCGGGTTGCCAAACCATGATGATAGAGTCGCCCGCCAAC
>JAZDLT010000020.1:0-36757 GCA_043801735.1 Candidatus Liptonbacteria bacterium
CGGTACGGACCGCGCGTCGGTAGACCCTCAAAAAGATCAGGTAGGCTATAAAAATGTAGAATATCGCCAAGGCGATACCGATTGCAAAAGAACCAAGATGAAACTCTCCGCCCGCGACAATGGAACGTAAACCATCAAAAACGTAAGATGGGGGTAAAAATTGTCCTACCTGTTGCATCCAATGGGGTAGGGTAGAGGCGGGATATAGAACGCCCACAAAGGGAGACATGAGCGCCGGTATGGGCCAGATGAACCATTCTGCAATCGGTCCCCAGCGCAGCATTATGCTCGTGCCCAGGATTCCGAGTGCTATGCCGGACAAAAAAAGTATAAGCAAGAAGGCCAAGATCGAAAATCCATAAGAGAATGCAGAAAACCCGAACGCAGCGCTAGCTACAAGCAAGAGCACGCCGAAGCTTGCAACGCTTTTTAAAATGCTGGTCGCTATAAGTCCGGACATATATTCCGAAATGGATATGGGGGAGGCGAAAATATTTAACAGGTTTCGGGTCCAGGTGTCTTCCATAAAGGACATGGTTATACCCTGCATGATACGACTCAAGAAATCCCAGATTAATACTGCACCCAGGAAAACCAGTGCGAATTTGAAGCCGGGAGCAATGGACGTGAGATATCTGCTGGTGAATCCCCACAAGATAATATCCACCGTGCCCCATACCAACATTTGGAACAAACGAGTCGGGTTGTCTCGTAAGAGGTAAAATTGACGGATAAAAATAGCGTAGACCCTAGTTAAATTCATAAGTTTAAGATTCTAGCGACAACGGTTCTCTGGCGACGGCTATAAAAAGATCCTCCAGATCTTTCTTGTTGTGCTCTCTGGGGAGAGTCTTGGGGTCTCCCTCCAGTAAAATCTTCCCATGGGAAAGGAAGAGAACGCGATCGCAAACCTCGGCTACTTCGTGCATGTTGTGAGACGTCCAGAGAACTCCGCCTCCTCCATTTCTGGCATAATCCTTAATTTTCTGCCGGATGATTTGCGCAGTAGAAGGGTCGAGAGAGGCGGTAGGTTCGTCGAGAAGAAGCAGATGGGGGTAGTTGATCATGGCTTTGGCCAGCGCGACCCGGGTCTGTTCTCCAGAAGAGAGCGTACCGACCTTAACATTACGGAAGCGCTCCAGATCAAATTCTCTAATAAGCTCATTAATTCGTTTATTCAAATCCTTCACTTCGTAGATAAGGCCAAAGATGTACAAATTTTGGGCCACCGTCAGATTCCCGGGGACCTGGGCGTAAACCGCCGCAAAGTTAGTCTTGGCAAGGGCCTTCTCTCGCTCCTTGCTTATGTCTTTATCCTCAATCCGTACCGTTCCTCCGCTCGGTTCCAGTACCCCCAGAATCATATTTATGATGGTTGTTTTTCCTGCCCCGTTCGGACCAAGTAAGCCCACTATCTCCCGTGGCTGCACCTCGAAAGAAACAGCATCCACAGCGGCGGTTTCTTTGTATGATTTTTTGAGCCCAACCACTTCCAATACAGAATCTGAATCCATCTTTCTTGAGATGCATGTAATCTTATCTCAATTCTAAAATAAAGACAGCTCCCTTGTGTGCGAATCTCATCCAATAGATTCCTCTAGTGGGTTATCCACACCCACAGGGAAGAGGACTTGACGGACATAACGCGATGAGCTTTAATGGTCGGGCAATATAAATGAGGAACTAGCCAAGAAAACACACCTTGGACGCTGTTGTGTTTTAGTTTTTTATGATTTCTACCCTACACCTACGGTCATCTAGTCCGCCGGCCAGGGAACCGTTGTGTCGACACGGCTCTCCGCCTTTATGTCGTTAAGTAGCTCTCTCTCCGCCGTATTTCAAAAACAATTGTTACAAAAACCTCATAAATGAAATCTCATCCGTTGCCCATAAAAAACTTTGGTAAGCATCTCCCCCTTATAGCCCAGCCCAATTTAAACGAGATCCAAATCCGCTCTTACAATGTTTTTCTTAAAGAGGGTTTGCAGGAAATACTAAAAGAGGTCTCGCCCATTTGGGACCACACCGGCAAGGAGTTAGCGCTTTATTTTGACGGATACTATTTCGGAGAGGCCAAGTACGACGAGAAAACCACCCGTTACAAGGATGCGACCTACGAAGCTCCGCTTTACTTGAAGATAAGATTGGAAAATAAGCGCACGGGCAAAAGTCATTCCCAGGAGGTCTATTTCGGGGATTTCCCGAAGATGACCGACCGCGGAACTTTCATAATCAACGGCGTGGAGCGCGTGGTGGTTTCCCAGCTCATCCGTTCCGCTGGCGTTTACTTCACCGCGGTACCCTGGAGGGAAAAAATGCTTTTCGGGGCGAAGGTTATCCCGAATCGCGGCGCCTGGCTGGAGTTCGAGACCGACATTGATGGAACCATTGGAGTGAAAATAGACCGACACCGCAAGGTGCCCGTCACCGACCTCCTGCGTGTTTTCGGGGCGAGCGACGAACAAATTCGGGATATGTTCCAGGGAGTGGACGCCGGCGGTATTTCCTATATCGAAACTACCCTCAATAAAGATATCGCCCGAAACGTGGAGGAGTCCTATCTTGAAATATACCGCCGCCTCCGCCCTGGCGACCCGGCTACCGCTCAAACCGCCAAGAATATGGTGGACTCCGTTTTCCACCGCGCCGACCGCTACGACATATCTCCGGTGGGGCGTTTCAAACTAAATCAGCGTTTAGATCTAAATCCCAAAAAGGAGAGCGCCCTACTTGACCTAGAGGACTTGAAGGCGATTATTAAAGAAATAATCCGTCTCGACAACACTCCGGACGCGGAAGCGGACGATATTGACCACCTGGGCAACCGTCGTCTCAAGGCGGTGGGGGAGCTGATGCAAGGCCGTTTGCGCATCGGTTTCGCGCGCTTGCGGCGCATTATTCAGGATCGTATGTCCACTTTGGACAAGGACAGCATGTTGCCCGCGCAACTGATCAATTTTCGCCCAATTACCGCGGTGATCAAAGAATTTTTCTCCTCTTCTCAGCTTTCCCAGTTTATGGATCAAATAAATCCCCTGGCGGAGCTGGAGCATAAACGCCGTTTGTCCGCTCTTGGCCCGGGCGGCCTCACTCGCGAGCGAGCCAGCTTCGAAGTGCGGGACGTGCACCGCTCCCATTATGGCCGCATCTGTCCCATTGAAACGCCAGAGGGTTCCAACATCGGCCTTATCAACTATCTGGCCAGCTTTGCCCGCATGAACGACTTCGGGTTTTTGGAAACCCCCTATATGAGGGTAAAAAACGGTCGGGTGACGGATGAAGTGGTTTGGTTGGACGCCCTTTCGGAGGAGAAATACAAAATCGTGCATGCGACCGTTAGCCGAGACGAGAAGTGTAAAATCTTGGACAAGATGGTAGACGTAAGATACGGAATCAATCCCACCACTTGCCCGCCAGACGAAGTGGACTTTATGGATGTTGCCCCCAATCAATTCATATCCGTAGCGACCTCCCTTGTTCCATTTTTACAACACGACGATGCCAACCGTGCCCTAATGGGTTCTAATATGCAGCGTCAGGCGGTGGCCCTAGTGAAACCAGTTGCGCCCTATGTCGGTACCGGTCAGGAAGAAAGAGCCGCGGAGGACTCCGGCTACTTGGTCCGGGCGGAGGCAAACGGAGAAGTGATAGAGGCAGACGCTTCTCATATTAAGGTTAGGTATGCCAACGAAACCAAAGTTTACCACCTCGAAAAATTCAAACGCTCCAATCAATTTACCTGTATCTCTCAACGGCCGGCGGTAGTGGCAGGGGATAAGGTTAAAAAAGGAAACCTCCTGGCGGACGGACCCTCGACCCAGAATGGAGTGCTCGCACTTGGCCAGAACTTGCTCGTGGCTTTTATCTCTTGGGAGGGAGCCAACTTTGAAGATGCGATTGTTCTTTCGGAACGGGTAGTAAGAGATGACTTTTTCACTTCCATTCATGTAGAGGAATTTTATTGCGACGTGCGGGACACCAAGCTTGGACCGGAGATAACCACACCCGACATTCCGAACGTATCCGAGGAAAAGCTGCGCAACTTGAACGAAGAGGGCATTATTCGCATCGGCGCGGAAGTAAAGGCGGGCGATATTTTGGTCGGCAAGATCTCGCCTAAGGGCGAAGTGGAGCTGACCCCGGAAGAGCGCTTATTGCGAGCGATCTTTGGTGAAAAAGCGCGGGATGTTAAGGATACTTCGCTTACTTTGCCGCACGGTAAACATGGACGTATCGTGGGCGTGAAAGTTTTCAGCCGTGAACAGGGCGACAAGCTGGAAGCGGGCGTAATAAAGCGCATTCAGGTGGAAGTCGCGGACGTGCGCAAAATCCAGGCGGGCGACAAATTGGCCGGCCGGCACGGCAATAAGGGCGTTATTTCTCAGGTTCGTCCTGTGGAAGACATGCCCTATCTGGAAGATGGCACGCCGGTGGATGTGGTGCTGAACCCGCTGGGCGTGGCTTCCCGTATGAACCTGGGTCAGATTTTGGAGACCCACCTGGGCTGGGCGGCCAAGACCCTGGGTTACCGCGCGGTTACTCCCGGATTGGATTCCGCCAAAGAAGCAGACATCCGCGCGGAATTGAAGCAGGCCGGGTTGCCGGAAGACGGCAAGATTAAACTCTACGACGGCCGCACTGGAGTGCCTTTCGATAAACCGGTCACGGTCGGGTATAAATACATACTCAAATTAAACCACCTGGTGGAGGACAAGGTGCATATGCGCTCCATCGGTCCTTACTCGCTCATTACCCAGCAACCCCTGGGCGGCAAGGCGCAGTTCGGCGGCCAACGCTTCGGGGAAATGGAGGTCTGGGCGCTGGAGGGTTACGGCGCGCGCGCGACCTTGCAGGAAATGCTGACCATCAAGTCCGATGATGTGTTGGGTCGTTCTTCCGCCTACGAATCGATTATTCGGGGCGAGCCGATTAAGGGCCCCAATATCCCCGCCTCTTTCAATGTTCTGGTGAACGAGCTCAAGGCATTGAGTCTTAATATTGAGCCCGTATATGATTCGCCCGCCGATCGCAAAGACGACTTTAAGGCGCTACGCATCAGCGTGGCTTCCCCAGACGATATCTTGAAATGGTCTCACGGGGAGATTCTGAAGCCGGAGACCATCAACTATCGTACCCAACGACCGGAAAAAGACGGGCTATTTTCGGAGCGTATCTTTGGGCCGACCAAGGACTATGAATGCACCTGCGGCAAATATCGCCGCATCCGTTATAAGGGCGTGATTTGCGACAAATGTGGCGTGGAAGTCACGCGCGCGGTGGTGCGGCGGGAGCGCCTGGGTCATATTGCCCTAGCCGCGCCGGTCAGCCATATATGGTTTTTCAAAAGTGTTCCGTCCCGTTTGAGCTTGCTTTTAGATGTTTCTTCTGTTCGATTGGAGCGTGTTATTTATTACGTGGACTACATTGTAACCGTAGTGGACGAAGAGCACCGCAAGGAGGTTCTGGAGGATCTGGATCGGGAATTAAGGGGTAAGCTGAAAACGGTGGACGAAAAAGACCGTAAGGTGAAAACCGAACTAAACTCGGAAGCCAACCAGTCGCGGGCGACTTTGGAGGCCATGCGTCCCGGTCAGGTTCTGTCGGAAAACGAATATCTTTCCTTGAGTCGGCGTTTTGGCAGCGTGTTTAAGGCGGGTACCGGCGCGGAGGCGGTGCGGGAGATTTTGGAAAAGATGGATTTGCGCAAAGAGGTCCACAAGATCGAGAAAGAACTAGAACATTCCAAGGATAAAGAAACGGTCGGGGAAACCAAAATTTTGCGGCGCCTGAAAATGCTGCGTTCCATGATTAAAAACGGCACGCGCCCGGAGTGGTTGATAATGACCGTTCTACCGGTCTTGCCCCCGGATCTGCGCCCGATGGTAGCCCTCGACGGCGGACGCTATGCCACCTCCGATTTGAATGACCTCTATCGCCGGGTTATCAACCGTAACAACCGCCTCAAGAAACTTCTGGAAATAAAAGCGCCGGAAGTCATCGTTAAAAACGAGAAGCGCATGCTGCAGGAGGCGGTAGACGCCCTGATTGATAATTCCGCCCGCTTCGGCACCCAACAACTTTCCGCCCGGCGCCGCCCACTCCGTTCTTTGGCGGATATGTTGAAGGGTAAGCAAGGCAGGTTTCGTCAAAACTTACTCGGTAAGCGCGTGGACTATTCCGGCCGCTCCGTCATCGTGGTCGGGCCCAAGCTTAGTATTGATGAGTGCGGTTTACCCAAGAAAATGGCGCTGGAACTCTTCCGCCCGTTCGTTATTAGTGAAATAATCAAACGCGAATTAGCGCACAACATCCGCAATGCGAATCGTCTCATAGAACAAGCCACGGATGAAATATGGGCAATCCTGGAAGAGATCACCAAAAATTATCGCGTCCTTTTGAATCGTGCTCCGACCCTGCATCGCTTGTCCATCCAGGCCTTCAAGCCGATTTTGGTGGAAGGTCTGGCCATTCAGGTTCCGCCCTTGGTCTGCGCCGCTTTCAATGCGGACTTTGATGGCGACCAGATGGCAGTGCACATACCGCTTTCGGAGGAGGCCCAACGGGAAGCCAGGGAAATTATGGATGCCGGCCGCAACCTACTGAAGCCCGCCACGGGCGAACTAATCACCGCGCCCACCCAGGATTTCGTTTTGGGCACATATTATCTTACTCAAATGTATCCGGAGACCAAGGGCGCGGGCCGAGCCTTTACCTGCATCAAAGAGGCCCTAATGGCTTACCACTACGAGGCGCTCTCGCTCCATGCCCCAATTCGGGTGGGTGAACATAAAGAGACCACCCTCGGCCGTCTTATCTTTAACGAAGTTCTAGGGGATACGTTGGAATACGTGAACGAGACCTTGAATAAAAAGAAGTTGGCGCGCTTAATAGAAAGGATAATTGTTTCGGCGGGATTGGAAAAAGCCCGGGACATACTCCAGCGGGCAAAGCTTCTGGGTTTTGACATGGCCACCCGGAGCGGCATCACTTGGGCAATGGCCGATCTTATTATTCCAGCCGCCAAGGCGGGAATTGTGCGCAAGGCGGAAGAAGAAGTGAGCGTTATCCGGGAGCAGTACGATCAGGGTTTCTTGACGGAAGCCGAACGGCGGGCACGGGTAATTAGCATTTGGGAAAAAGTAAAAAGCGACATCGCCAAACAGGTAACCGGATCCTTGCCCGCGGACAACTCTATTTACCAAATTATTGATTCCGGTTCGCGCGGTTCTTGGTCTCAGCCGATTCAAATGATGGGCATGAAGGGTTTAGTGGCAAATCCCCGGGGAGAAGTAATCGAATTACCTATCAAGTCGTCCTTCAAGGAAGGACTATCTGTGTTGGAATACTTCATCTCTACTCACGGCGCGCGCAAAGGCACGACCGACACCGCTCTTAAAACCGCCCAGGCCGGATATCTAACCCGCCGTCTGGTAGACGTTTCTCAAGACCTGACTATCAAGGAAGAGGATTGCAGGAGTAAGGACGGTATGGAAATCCTACGCAATGACAGTAAAAATCTGGGACAATCTTTTAGTTCTAGAGTGTTTTCACGTACCGCTCTGGAAGATATCCGGGTAGAACGTAAAATTGTCGTCCGCGCGGGAGAGGCAATAGACCGAGCTACGGCGGATACCATAGACAAATCCGGCCTGGAGAGCGTTAAAGTCCGCTCGCCTTTGAACTGCAAAACCCTTTATGGTCTTTGCCAAAAGTGCTACGGTTTCGATCTGGGCGACAACAAACCCGTTAAAATCGGTTCCGCGGTCGGGGTGGTGGCTGCCCAATCCATTGGTGAACCGGGCACCCAGCTTACCATGCGCACTTTCCATGTGGGAGGCGTGGCTGGAGCGGACATCACTCACGGTTTACCGCGCGTGGAAGAGTTGTTTGAGGTTCGTCCGCCCAAGGGACGCGCGATCTTGGCGGGCGCGGACGGCCGTATAGAAAAAATAGAAGAAAGGGGCAACTTTAAAATAATCACCCTGACCGTTTCCGGGGAAAAGGTCCGTGCCAAGGGTAGGCGCACCAAGGACAAAAAAGCCCTGGAATACTCTATTCCCCGCTCCGCGATGATCTACGTGAAAACAGGCGACACGGTCAAGTTGGGTCAGCAGATAACGGAGGGCAACCTGGATTTGCGCGAACTTTTGGAGTATCGCGGCAGCGCGGAGGTTATCAGCTATATTATCGGTGAGGTCCAGAAAATATATAGCGCGGAGGGTGCCTCCATCAATAATAAGCATATCGAAATAATTGCCCGCCAAATGTTCTCTCGGGTAAGGGTGAAAGAAACGGGTGACGCAGTCGATTTAGTGATGGGCGAAGTTCTGGAACGCTCCCGGTTTCTAGAAATAAATCGTGAGCTGAAGCATCAGGGTAAGCGCCTGGCTAAGGCCCAGCAACTACTTTTGGGGATCACTCGGGTGGCGCTTTCCACGGAATCCTTTCTTTCCGCCGCCTCCTTCCAAGATACCGCCCGGGTATTGGTTAAGGCCGCCATCGAGAGCAGAACGGATTCCTTGCGCGGTCTCAAAGAGAACGTGATTATTGGACGCCTCATCCCGGCCGGGGACACCAGTCGTTCCGGTTTGAGCCCGGAAACAAAGGGCGAAGCGCTTATTTCCGAAGCGGTTTCTCCCTCGGAAGAGGGAGAGGAAGAGGCGGTTTCGGAATAATTGACGTAACCTTTTAAATCGGTTAAAGTTTGTAGCGCTTAAGTGCCGCGCGAAGCGCGGTCGGGTGCGTTTTCTGAAACAAAGAACAACTTCTTTATCAGGCAAATGGAACAAGATAACGAAAAACAGGGCAGGGATTACGAGGCCTCTTTTTTAAGCCAAGAAGAAAACGGCAAGGAGGTTCTGCTTCAATGGATCGGCCGTTTTGGGGGAGAGGTGCTACTGGAGGGACCATCGGAAAAGATTGCTCTGGCTTATCCTGTCGCCAAGCAAACCTCCGCCTATTTTGGCTTTGCGCACTTCCGTATGAATCCGGACCAGGCCGCGGCATTGGCACGCGAACTCAAAACCGCCGGAACGTTTCTGCGCTTTCTTCTGGTTACTCCACCTTGCGTTAAGGCCAAACCCAGGACCATGAATCCACGCGGCAGCCGCCCGGCGGAGGCGGTGGAGGCCTCCTTGCCGTCCGTAGAGCACAAACCGATCAGCGAGACCTTGAGCAACGAAGATCTGGAAAAGAAAATCGAAGAAATACTCCGTCAGCAATAGTAATCACAAACCCGCCCGCCGGTAGGTGAGCAACTCGAATCAAGGAATAAATAACGCGAATATATAAACTTGCAAAAAACACCGACAATTCGCATTATTAAATAAAAATTAGCTCCGCCGACTGGCGGAATTAGTGAGCACCCCAATGAACTTAAATAAAGTTTTTATCATAGGTAGAGTGACGGCAGACCCGCAGTTACGCAACACGCCCGCGGGAGCATCGGTTACAACCTTCGGGGTGGCGACCAATCGGGTCTGGCAGGGAAAGAACGGTCAGAAACAGGAAGAGGCGGAGTTCCACTCCGTAGTGGCTTGGGGTCGCCAAGCGGAGATTGCCAGTCAATTTTTGGTAAAAGGCGCGTTGGTTTATGTGGAGGGTCGTTTGCGCACTCGCACTTGGCAAGATAAGCAAGGCCAGAATCATAAGGTTACGGAAACAATCTGCGAAAGATTGCAGCTTGGTCCGCGCGCGGGCGGGGGAGCGGCTCCGATGGGAAATCCCGCCGCTGCATCCGCCAAAGAGAATAAAGCGGAAGACGTGCAGTCCGCGCCGCCAGAAGAGATTCCGATAATCGATCTGGAGGATGACATTAAGCCAGAGGATTTACCATTCTAATAAATAATTCATAATTAATAATTAATTATCCAACCATGGTCCAGTGCTTCTTCTGCTCCCAAAACCTGAAAGATATAGATTATAAAGAAGTATCCCTACTGAAGCGTTTCGTTTCCGGTCAGGCCAAAATTATAGACCCCAAACACACCGGTATTTGTGCCGGCCACCAGCGCAAGCTTGCCCAAGCGATTAAGCGCGCGCGCTTTATGGGATTTTTGCCGTACGTCAAGAAATAAAATAAAAAAATGGCGACAGCGAACGAGTCGCTTTTCCGGATTTTGTTCGGTCTTTCCCATCAGAATTTTCTTCTGGACGGCCTTTTTGTGTTTTTGGGACAATATCTGCCTTATTTTATGGTTTTACTGGCGCTCGGCTGGATATATTCTTTCGGGAGCAAGCGGGAGCGTTGGTTTGTATTTTTTGAACTTGCCCTCATTCTTATTTTGAGCAGAGGAATTATCACGGAATCTTTTCAGTTTTTCTATAAGCACCTCCGCCCTATGGACGTGTTGGGCGTGGATGCCCTCCTTGCCGAAGGCGGTAACTCTTTTCCTTCCGGCCACGCTTCTTTTATGTTCGCGCTCTCGGGTGGACTTTTAATGTATTCTTGGCGTTGGGGGTTTACCTATTTGACCCTTTCTTTAGTGAACGGTATCGCGCGTATAGTCGCGGGGGTGCACTGGCCGCTGGATATTTTGGGCGGTATCGTGGTCGGCCTCTTGAGTGCGGCTTTAATACACTTTCTGCTTGGAAAACACTATCCTTCGGAGAAACAAGCGGAGGAGCCGCCCGGAATCACGTAAATCAAAAACCCCGCAAGGGGTTTTTGATAAGTATGGTTGGGCGGACTTTGCTATATGCTTAGAGTCGGGCACCCCGAAGATTGTTTTTTATCGAATCGCCCTTTGCGGGTTTGTGACTGTGGATAACCAGCCCTTTTACACTTTCGATTTATTTTCTATAATATCGCTATGATAACAAAAAGGCAAAAACAAACCCTGGATTTTATAACCGATTATCAGAAGCGGAGAGGATATGCCCCCTCTCTTGATGAGATACGCAAGAAATTAAAACTCTCATCTGTTTCAACGGCTCACTTTCATGTCTCTAAGCTGCGCGACTTGGGATTTTTATCAAAAGAGGAAAACAAACCGCGTTCGATTGAGGCGTTTGGCCGTGAGACGATGGTACAAATTCCGCTTTTAGGAACTATCGCCGCTGGTCAACCGATAGAGGCGATACAGAACAAAGAAATGATAGCTGTTCCCAAAAGTAAAATTCCTTCTTCGACGGAGGTGTATGCCCTCCGCGTGGTTGGCAATAGCATGATTGATGAGAATATCAACGACGGAGATGTGGTTTTGGTGCGCCAACAAGAAACGGCCGAGAATGGGCAAAAAGTTGTGGCTCTTATTGATAACCACGAGGCAACCTTAAAAAAATTCTATAAAGAGAGAGGGCAGATCCGCCTACAACCTGCGAACAAAAGCATGGAACCAATTATTTTCAGAAACGGACGAGATGTTTCTATACAGGGAATAGTGCTTGATGTCATTCGCGAAGAAAGGGCTGCGGATATCCAGTTGCCAGAGCCCAGAGGGCAAGAAAAATATAAGGAACTGCCCGTTAATAAAATTATTTGTGGAGATGCGATAGAAGTAATGAAGAAATTTCCGCCAAATTCAGTTGATATTGTAGTTACCTCTCCACCTTATGATGCCGTTCGTGATTATAAGGGATTTTCCCTTGATTTACATTCGGCGGGAAAAGAAATATATCGTGTCCTCAAAGATGGTGGAGTAGCTGTTATGGTAATTCAAGATCAGACAAAAAACTTTGGTAAATCGTTAACTTCCTTCCGTACGATTACAGATTGGTGTGATAGTTTCGGATTCAAGCTTTTTGAGACGGTTATTTATCGCAAGTATGGCGCGGAGGGCGCATGGTGGAATAAACGTTTCCGCGTAGACCATGAATATATACCAATTTTTCTGAAAGGCGAGAGGCCGCAATATTTCAATAAAGAGCGTCTAAAAATTCCGTCTAAACATGGTGGAAAAACAATGACGGGGGGCGGTACTCGGCTTACGAACGGCGTTCGAATAGCAACTCGCTCAATCAAAATAAACCCAATGAAGTGTAGGGGGACGATCTGGGAGTATCTTACGGCGGGCGATGGAAGTCGCCTTAAGCACCAGCATCCCGCAACCTTCCCGAATCAGCTCCCGTATGATTTTATTGGTTGTTTTGCGCCAAAAAACGGGATAGTGCTCGATCCTTTTGTCGGAAGTGGCACAACGACTGTCGCAGCAAAGAATCTTGGATACAAATATATTGGCATTGATATCGCACCCGAATATTGCGAAATAGCAAGGAAAAGAATACAAGAGGAAACAAAATAGCCCAGAACGGTAAATTAATTTAGGATAATCTATCTGGTGTCTCTAGTGTGTATTGGATTACGGCGCCCTCTGTCATTGCTAAAGAAAGGGGCTGCTTATTCCATATCTCTAAAAATTTCATATTACCTCGACTACCTCTGTTCTGGCCATAAATTTCCTTAGTAAACTTGTGTTGCTTTAAGTTCTCTAAATTCCAGTTTTCTGATTTAAGTTCCCATCCCGTGAGATCACTAATTAAAGATAGGGTTTCTGTTAAAACACCCCCATTAAATTTAAAAAGGTCTATATGTCCATAATAAGTCGGATTGATGGACTTCAATTTAGCTATAAAAGAATCTATCTCTTGTATGAGATCTATGACAGATATGTTCTTCAGCTTTACCCACCAATCTGCTTCTGCTCCATGGTGCAAATAATCGAACCAATCTAAAACGTTGCCAGTATACTTGAAAAGAATTTTCCATACGCCGTCCGCAAAAAATATAGGAGCCAATCCTTGTGTCCTTACAGAAATCTTTCCCGGAGAGTAATTCTCGAGAATGTACATTAAAAAATGAATGGCACCAAGTGGGTATTTTCTTGCCAACGTACTTCTCTGTCTGTCAAACCCTCTTATGTAATTTGGATTTATGCAGTCAGACATTTTTTTGTGATAGTCAATCGGAGGGGTATTGAGCATGTGAATATTCATGTGGTGTCCTACGGAGCGTACCCCCTCCCGCAGAATCTCCATATCTAGAAAAATACACTTTCTAGCCGAAATGCCGGGCACGATTAACAAAGACTTCCCATCATAAAATCCTTTTATCTGCCAATTGAGATATTGGCTCATAAAAAGACCACACAATAAACCATCCACGTCTGGACTTAATATGCAATTTTGTCCAGGATCTATTATCCAAGGATATTTTTTGAGTAGGACAGCATAATCAATTGTTAACGAGGAGGGATGTGACATTTATTGACTTAAATAGAATTTATTCATGGTGCCCAGAACGGAACCTCCTCCTTCACTAAAGCTACGGATGGACTAGGAGCCGGTAGGTTTGTGCCGCGGGAGGGAGTCCCCTCCAGAGGCGGGCAAGGAACCCTCATGACCTTGCGATCGCGGGATTTTGCCTGTCCGCCAAAGCTTTGGCGTCGGCGGAAGTCCCGTGCGCCCGCCTGTCGGCGGGCAGGTCTGCCAATAAAATGTGCCCAGGGCCGGAATCGAACCGGCATGGGTTTCCCCACACGATTTTGAGTCGTGCGCGTCTACCAATTCCGCCACCCGGGCAGGGTGAGGTATCTTGCTAGTTTTCAACTGATTGTCCGTATCTTTCGATGCGCACGACTGTCGTGCACGCCTGCCTGCCGGTAGGCAGGTCTACCTCCAGCGTCCGGGCATATCAAGTTACCGTCCTATTTAACCCTTTTTTACCCCTGAGATCAAGGTCATTTCTTTGCGTTAGGGCCCATTAATTTATACAATTACAGCAATGGTCAGCGTAATCTCTGGACCAGCTCGGGATAATCAATGAACTTATGGCAAGAGTAATAGGCATCTGCAATCAGAAGGGGGGAGTGGGCAAGACCACCACCGCGGTCAACTTGGGCGCCTATGTCGCGCTGCAGGGTAGGCGCGTGCTTCTGGTGGATTTCGATCCACAAGCAAACGCAAGCTCCGCCCTGGGTCATGATCCGCGTTCGGACACCCCCAGTGTTTATCACGGCATTTTGGAACAGGGTGAGCCCTGGGAGCTGGTTCGCCCCTCCGCGCTTTATAACTTTCACTACATTCCCTCCGCGCCGCATCTCGCGGGCGCGTTGGTGGAGTTGGTAAATATTCCCAAAAGAGAAGGACTGTTGCGCCGTTTCCTGAATCATCTGCGCCATGGTTACGAATATATTTTTATAGATTTGCCGCCCAGCTTGAGTTTACTTACCGTAAACGGGCTTGTGGCAAGCGACGAGATTCTTATTCCCGTTCAGGCGGAATACTACAGCTTGGAAGGACTGGGACAGTTGCTCGAAACGGTGAATCTTATCCGTGCCAATCTCGGACACAACTTGGAAGTGGCGGGCGCGCTTCTTACCATGTATGACGGCAGGGAGCAGCTGAATCGGGAGGTTGCCCACGATCTTCGCGCTCATTTTCCATACCCGGTTTTCGAAACCGAGATTCCACGCAGCATTGCGTTGGCGGAGGCGCCCAGTTTCAACAAGCCGGTGGTTTTACATCGCCCGGATTCCGCCGGCGCGGAGGCATACCACCGCTTGGCGCTGGAAATTACCCGCCAGAAAAAACCTACAGGCGAGAAAGAGGCGGGCAACTTTAATGTATAACGACGATCGGGACAATTCCTTGAGCAGCAGCTCCCATGATTCCGGTCTGGGTAGGGGCTTGGAGTCGCTTATCCCCAGCCAGAACTCTCCCGTTCCGGATCCTGCTTCCGGAATATCGCCACTTACCCATTCGGCGCAGGATGTTCCCGTTGCCGCGGAGGAAGAACCGCTGGACGAAAAAAAGAATTGGGCGTGGGAGGCGGCTAAGAAAAACAAAGAAAGATTACAGGCCTCGCGCATAGAAGATGCTATCTTTCATGTGGAGGTAAATAGGGTTTTCCCGAATCCGGAACAACCCCGGCGTAACTTTGACCCGGAGGCACTCAAGGAATTGGCGGCCTCTATCCGTGAATTCGGCTTGCTTCAACCAATCGTGGTTACCAAGGTGGAGCACGAAACCGCTGGAGGAACGCAGGTGGAGTATCAGCTCATTTCCGGCGAACGCCGCCTACAGGCGGTGAAATTATTGGGACTTGAAACGATTCCGGCCATCATCCGTAACATCAAATTTGAAAAAGAACGCTTGGAACTTGCGATTATAGAAAACATCCAGCGTGAGGATTTGAATCCCATTGAGATGGCACGCGCCTTCGCGCGACTGCAGGACGAGTTCCGCATGACCCAGCGCGAGGTAGCCGCCCGGTTGGGCAAAAGCCGGGAGGCGGTCGCAAACACCATGCGCCTCCTTGATCTGCCCGCTCATATTCGGGAGGCCATCGAGAAAAATCAAATCAGCGAAAGCCACGGCCGCCTATTGCTCTCGGTGGATAATCCATCTGCGCAGGAACGCCTCTTTCAGGACTTGCTGACGCAGGGCATGACCACCCGCGAACTCAAAAACAAGGTCCGCGCGGCCTCTGTGCCCAAACACTACGAGCGCCATTCTTTGCCCGCGGAAATAAAAATCATCCAAGAACGTTTGAGTTCCGAGCTGGGCGCGCCGGTGGAAATAGACGCAAAGGGGGAGGGCGCGGGCCGGATAACCATCAACTTCTTCTCGGAAGAAGAATTACGGCAGATATTGGAAAAAATCGCGGGCGCGGAGGACTAAATTATTTGATAGCCTACTTCTTGCACCTCCTTTATCTTCTTTATCTTGATAATCGTCTTTTCTATCTTGCGTGTTTCCGTCGGGTCGGTCTGTATTTTGATGGTGTAAAATCCGCTATTGGGCTGCTCGGGGGTGTTGATATTGAGAATATTAAAGTGGGATTGGGAAAATATACCAGACACGTCTTTCAATAATCCGATTCTGTTTTTAGCAATTATCCGAAACTCCACCCTGGCGGGGGAAGAGACAGAGGCCTTGAGCCCCTTATTCTTGCGTTTCAGGGTCAAACGTATATGATCGCGGGCGATGCTGGTTTTGGCCGACTTCAACCAATCCTCGGAGGGACGTTTGCCCTTTTGGGTTAGAACCAGGACCACGTCCCCGGAGTGCAATTCGTAATCCAGTGGCACAAATTTATCGTTGACCTTCGCGCCCACGCAAGAGTCGCCGATATCGCTGTGAATTTGGTAGGCGAAATCCACCGGCGTGGAACCAATCGGCAAATCTATCACATCCCCTCTGGGCGTAATTGCAAAAATGCGGTCGCGAAAATAATCCACCTTCATGGAGTTTAGGGCCTCTTCCGGTTTGTTTCCCGCCAAATCGTCTTGCCAGCGCCGAAGTTGTTGAACCCACTTTAATTCTTCCGCCAACTTGCCGAGATTGGACCGCTTACCCCCTCCATGCCTCTTTTGTTCGTAGAGCCAGTGCGCGGCTATACCGTTTTCGTTTTCTTCATGCATCTGGCGGGTGCGTATCTGAATCTCCACGAATTTTTCTTTCGGACCAATGACGGTGGTGTGAAGCGAGCGGTAGCCGTTCGGTTTGGGCATGGCGACGTAGTCCTTAATGCGTCCCGGGAGCGGTGGCCAGATTTTATGCACCACCCCCAGGACCAAGTAACAATCCGAAACAGAGTCCACAATAATGCGCATAGCCACTAAGTCGTAAATTTGATTTATATCCATATCGTGACGCATCAGTTTATGATATAAGCTGCTGTATCTTTTGGCGCGAAAATCTATGGCGTAATTTTTCAAGCCGATTTCGTTGAAGGCCTCTTTTAGGGCGGGCTGGATGTGTTTCAGATATTTTTCCCGTTCCGCATATTCGTCCTTGACCATGCGCTTCAGCCACTTTTCCTCTTGGGGATAAAGATAGGGAAAAGCCAGGTCGCGCAACATGCCGGAGAGGTTTTGCATACCCAAACGGTAGGCAATGGGCGCGTATATCTCGTCGGTTTCAAGCGCAATCCTTTTTTGCTTTTGGGGCGGCAAGGCGCCCAGGGTCTGCATATTATGCAGGCGATCCGCCAGTTTAATGAAAACCACCCGCAAATCCTCGGAAATAGCCAGAAACATCTTGCGCATATTTTCCACCTGGGTCTCTACGCCGCGGTATTTGATGTGGCCCAGCTTGGTTACGCCATCTACCAAAAAGGCAACCTCTTCCCCAAAGTCCCCCTTGAGGGTTTCAAGAGGTACGCCGGTATCTTCCATGGTATCGTGCAGCAACCCCGCCGCGATGGTGGTTTCATCCAGATGCCAACCAGACAAATTTTCGGCAGTGGCCTTGACGTGATTGAAATATGGCTCGCCCGTTTTGCGCTTCTGCCCGGCATGGGCCTTCTCCGCAAATCTGTAGGCACGAGCAATCAAACCGTCCGGTTCCATCTTTAATATTTCCGCGAGAGCCATGTTTCTAGTGTATGTGCGGAAAGACCCTTGCGCAAGTCATCCTCCCGGTAATCCGTCATAAGTCGGACCTTGGAACGTCCCATATACCATGGGATAACGTATTTGCAGAGACCTTGGTTGTGCTATACTTTATCCATATAAAAGTCCCACTAAATCTAAAAAACCAATAGAAAATGACCAAAAAACTGGTTATCGCTCTTTTGGGCGTAATGCTGGTTGTGCCCACAACCTCCTTTGCCCAAAGCGCAACCGACCTACAGTCGCAAATAAATGCCATTTTGCAGCAAATCGCGGCTCTGCAAAAGATGGTCATTAATCAGCAGGGGTCCTCCTCCGGTCAATCCGGTCAGACAACCGTTCCCGCTCCGGTCCAGGCCCAAACTCAAGTCAACTATGGGCAGGTTGTTTCCGCCTGCCGGGAACTTCGCAACACCTTGCGCGCGGGCACTAAGGGCGAAGACGTATCTTATCTTCAAACTCTTCTTCAAAAAGAGGGATTTGCCATCAGCCAAGACGAAATCTCCGGCCAGGAGTATGGCGAATCCACCGCCTCCGCGGTGACCGGTCTTCAGGAAAAGTATCGCAGTGAAATTCTTGCTCCGGTAGGGCTCAAGTACGGCAGTGGCTTGGTGGGTGCGGGCACCCGCAAGAAGCTAAATGCGCTTTATGGTTGCCTGCAGCCGGTAATCCAACCACCCCAACCGCCAATCGAGGTGGGAGCTCCGATTATCCATAGTGTCTCTGGCCCGACAGTTCTTAAGTCCGGAGAAGTAGGCACATGGACGATAAAAGCCAGCGACCCCAACAACGGAACATTGCGCTACCGGGTTATCTGGGGAGATGAAGCGTCTGGAATTTCTGGAATGATGACAACTCCCCTGGAAAACTTCGTCCAAACCACAACTTTTACCCACACCTACTATAACCCCGGTAGTGTTTATGAGCCGGTATTTTACGTTACAAACGATTCCGGCCGGATTACCAAGAAAAGCTTAACCGTGAAAATAATTGACTTGTCTGGCCAGGCTCCGGTCGTCTCCGGCGTTTCCGGTCCAACTACCCTCAAGGTGGGTGAAGTAGGAACTTGGAAGGTGGGTGTAAACGCCAACTATAACGACTACCTTAGCTACTCGGTTATTTGGGGAGACGAGCTGGCGCAGACGTCAAGTGACGGCAGTTCCGCGGCTCGTTCCATTAGCCAGTCCGCCACCATGACTCATGCCTATCAGCAGGCGGGAACGTATTATCCGATATTTTATGTTACCAACCAGAACGGGCAATCTGCCAAAACGAGTATAAGTGTACAGGTGGGAGGAACGGTAACTTCTACGAAGCCGGACATCATAATTTCTGACGTTGTTTGCGACCCGGCGAATCCTAAGGCACACGAGTGGATCACCTGCAGCGTAACAGTTGCCAATAACAGTTCCGTGGATATTACAAAATCGTTTGATGTCAATATTCAGGGAATCGCGGTAACGATAAGCGCTCCCTTGAATGCCTGGGAGAAGAAGACGGTAAAAGCTCCTTCGCCTTTTGGTCTTACTATTTTGGGAAATAACACTCTTAACTTTCCGGCAGATATTTGGAACTCCGTTGATGAAAGCAACGAGGATAACAACGTATTTACCACGACCATAAACGTGGGGGATGCGGTCGTCGTATCTGAACAGGTCAAATGTGTATTCGATGGCGCGACTAGCGAACAAAAATGCTACACGGCCACCAATAGCTCCGACAAATACTATAATCTTGGTTGTTCCGGCGTCGGCGCCTGCGTAGTTGATCTCAAGGGCAACAAGGGAGACCAGATTACCTGGAAGAGCTCCTGTGGTGGTTATGCCTATACCACTATGGATGGGCAAAATGAGTATGCCAAGTTCTCCTGCGGGACAACTCAACCTTCGGGTTCCATTTCGATTTATCCCGCAACTATCTCACTGGGAGTAGGAGAAAACGTTAAGATTAAGGCCTACTACAGCCCTGTTTGTCCCCCGGGGGCAGTTTGCACAATGGCCATCCGAGAGATTGAGCCCAAGTGGACCGTTGACAACACAAGTGTGGCCACCTTAATCAGCACTTCCTGTCAATCTCAACCCGGTTCGACTTGTGATGCCATAATTCCAACAACTCAAATAAATGGCATGGCCGCGGGGAAAACAACCCTACGTGCAACCTGGCAAGGTGATTCTGGTGCTGTTGCGCTAACCGCCACCGCTCCCGTGACAGTAAATGTGTCTCCGCCCCCAATACCAACGGTATCCGAACAGGTTAAGTGCCTCTTTGATGGCACTACGAGTGAACAAAAATGCTACACGGCCACCAACAGCTCCGACAAATACTATAATCTTGGCTGTTCCGGCGTCGGCGCCTGCGTGGCGGACGTCAAGGGCAACAAGGGAGATCAGATTACTTGGAAGAGTTCCTGTGGTGGATATGCCTATACCACCATGGATGGACAGAACGAGTATGCCAAGTTCTCCTGTAGTGGAACCGTCCCGCCCCCAATACCAACCCCAATACCAACGGTATCCGAGCAGGTTAAATGTTTGTTTGATGGAGATTCAACCAGTAAGCAAAGTTGTTACATAGCCAGTCCGGCGGGCAGTAACTATGCAGCGATGGGTTGCGATGGCATCGGCGCCTGCGTAGTTGATCTCAAGGGTAATAAGGGAGATCAGGTTACTTGGAAGAGCTCTTGTGGTGGATATGCCTATACCACCATGGATGGTCAGAACGAGTATGCCAAGTTCTCCTGTGGGACGACTCAACTGACTTTAAGCGTGTCTCGAAACAGCTTCAGTCCGGGGGGCAATATTTATCCGGGCGCCAATGGAGCAGAGTTGTTCCGCATAGATATCTCGGCAAAGGGTCAGAGCGCTACAATAAAACAACTAAATTTGGAATTAGCCGGAATTCTCGACATGAAGGGAGTGTCTAACATCAAGGCATATGTAGATGGCGTCACGGTCGGCACTCTTTCCGATCTGACCAATACCTTCTCCCACTACTATACCGGTAACATTAATACGTCCGGTCTGACTATCCCGGCGGGTAGTACTAAGGTTGTAAGTATCCGGGGCGACGTTTCGCCGGATATTTGGTCTGATTTGAGCTCGCCCTGCCCAAGTTGCACGAAGAGTTTATGGCTGGTGCTGAAGAATATCGTAACCGACCCCGCCATCAATCAGTCCGCAATTACCGGTTTGCCGGTGAATGGTAATTCGGTGTATATTCCTTATCAATCACCGACCACAACTTCCCCCCAGACCGGAATAACCTCTCAAAGCCAGGCAGCCGCCACACTTGAAACCATGCGTGCCATGCTGGAAGCAATGTTGCTCAAGATAATGCAGTAGCCCAAGAGAGGTGAAGCGTGAAGTGTGAATCCAAAAATCCCGCCTATCCGCCAACTGGCGGAGGGGTTTTGGCTAGGAAGGAGAATTCTTTTTCCCCCGAGACGCGTATTTTTTCTTTCTCTCCTCTCGGGCGGTTTTGGCTTCGGCTTCCTTAATCGGATCATATTCCGGCGGCACTCGGGTCGGGTCGGTCCAGGTGGCATAATCGCAGTCCGGGTATCTGTTGCAACCCCAGAAAATCTTGCCGCGCGCCCGTCCTTTGCGGGAAACCGCTTTTTCCACCAACTCTCCCTGCTTGCCATCGGTTGCGCCTTCGGGCGCCGGCGAGCGGGTTAGTTTGCATTTGGGGCAAAAGATGCCGGTTGGCTTGGGCGGATCTTTTAAGCTTTTGGTATTTTTGCACTCCGGATAGCCGGAGCAAGCCATAAATTTTCCGAAACGGCCCAACTTGATAATCATGGGCTTGCCGCATTTTTCGCAGACCTGATCGGTTTTTTCGTCTATCAAATCTCTTTTGACGACGGTTTCGTATTTTCCCTCCAGATTTTTGGCGAACGGGTCGTAAAATTCTTTGATAACCCCGCGCCACTCCCTTTTACCTTCCGCAATATTGTCCAATTCTTCTTCCATTTTGGCGGTAAATTGTATGTCGACTATTTCCGAAAAATTTTCGGTCATTACCTTATTGACTAAAGTACCGATTTCGGTCGGAAAGAAACGGCCCTGCTGTTTTTCCACGTAGCCCCGTGCCTGAATCACGTAAATAATGGGCGCGTAGGTGGAGGGCCGACCGATGCCGTATTGCTCCAGGGTTTTAATGAGGGAGGCCTCATTAAAACGCGCCGGCGGTTGGGTAAAATGCTGTTCCGGCAACCATTCCCGTAATTCCGCAACGGAATTTTCCCGCAAGGGGGGCAGTTCGTTTTCTTCAAATTTGGTTTGCCAGATTTTCAGAAAGCCGTCGAACTTAAGGGTATTGCCGTTGGCTTTCAGCCGGTGGGGGACGACTCCATTTTTTTCCGACAGCACCTCCGCCCGCACCGCGTCGAAAACCGCGGGATTCATTTGACAGGCGATGAATCTGCGCCAGATGAGATTATAAAGCTTAACCTCTTCCGGTTCGCCCCCAAATTTTTCGGGGGTTAGGGCCGGCTGGGTGGGACGGACGGCTTCGTGCGCTTCCTGCGCCAAACGGGATTTGTTTTTGAAATGGCGCGGAGTATCGGGCAGGTATTTTGGGCCCAGGTTTTCTTTTATCCAAGCCCGTCCGGACTTCAGCGCCTCTGCCGCCAAATTAACGGAATCGGTGCGCATGTAGGTTATAAAACCGTTTTCATAAAGACGTTGGGCGGTGCGCATGGTGCGCCCGGCGGAAAATCCCAAACGCTGGGCGGCTGCCTGTTGCAAGGTGCTGGTGGTAAAGGGCGGCATGGGATTTTTGGCGGTTTCTTTGCGTTCCACTTCCGTGATTCGGAAGGAAGCCCCCTCCAAGTCGGAAATTATTTTTTTAACCAGGGCCTCGTTCCCAAGTTCCAGTTTGTCCAAATTTTTTTCTCCTATGCGATAAAGCTCCGCTTGGAATTCGCCCTCGCCGGATTTAAGCTTGGCAAAAAGAGACCAGTATTCCTGGTTTTGGAACTTTTGAATTTCCTCTTCTCGGTCCGCGATGAGGCGCAAAGCTACGGATTGCACTCTGCCCGCGGAAAGACCTCTTTGCACTTTGCGCCAAAGGAAGGGAGAGAGTTTGTAGCCCACAATGCGATCCAAAACCCGCCGGGCTTGCTGGGCATTCACCAGACACAGGTCAATCTCTCGAGGATGTTCCAACGCTTCCTGAATAGCCCGCTTTGTGATCTCGTGGAACACGATGCGCTCTACCGGCCTATGGCTTATGGCTGATGGCTGATGGTTCGCCTCTTTGCTATCGGCTATTAGCTCTGCGCTATTAGCCAGGCCCAGGGCTTGAGTCAGGTGCCAAGCAATCGCTTCACCCTCGCGATCTTCGTCGGTTGCGAGTATGACTTTATCCGCCTTGGCAACCAACTTTTTAAGTTCTCCGACCTTCTTTTTGCTTTTGACGGGGACTATGTACTGTGGTTCAAAATCGTTCTCCAAGTCAATGCCCAGTTTGCTCTTGGGTAGATCTCGGACGTGTCCGTAAGAGGACTCCACCTTGTAGCCGGATTTCAAAAAGCCGGAAATAGTTTTCGCCTTGGTCGGCGATTCCACAATAATAAGTTCCATTAGGGTGCTTGGGCGGGGGACTCTGCTGCGACCGAGGCGGAGGATTTCATTTTTTTGCGGAGTATCCCAGCGGGGTTTCGTTTATTCTATCAGTTAACACAAGCAAGGAAAGGGCCTGGCTCGTGGTTTGAACATCAAGCTTAACCAGTTCCGCGATCTTGTCAATTTCCAGCGATGACTTTGAAGACAAGAGCACCGTAAGGATGCTTACGGTCTCGCGCGAATCATCCGCGCGGATGGCGGACTTGTCTTCTTCGGGCAAGAGGTCCCAATCTTCCAAGATTTGTTCCGGCTCTGTGACCAGTTCCGCCCCCGCGCGGATAAGCAGGTTAGACCCCTTGTAGTTGGGATGACGAACCGGGCCCGGCAGGACGAAAACGTCTCGGTTTTGCTCCATCGCAAAACGAGCGGTGGCGAGCGAGCCGGAACGCAAACCCGCCTCTACGATTAAAACGCCCCGGCTTAAACCGCTGACTATGCGGTTTCGCTCCAGAAAACGGTAAGGCAGAATGGGCATGCCGGGCGGATATTCGGAAATCAGAACCCCGCCCGTGTCCATGATTTTTCGGGCCAACGTTTCGTTGGTGCGGGGATAGATGCGGTCGAGTCCGCCCGGCATCACCGCCACGGTCCGGCCGTTCTCTGAAAAGCAACCTTCGTGCGCGGCCGCGTCAATGCCGAGCGCCAATCCGCTCACGACAACTAACCCCCGTGCGGCGAACTTGCCCGCAAATTGGCGCGCCAGGGCCTTGCCCTCGGGGGTGGCCTTGCGCGTTCCCACGATGGCCACGATTTTATCCGGCTTATCCGAAGGCCCGAGGTTTCTTCCTAAAACATATAAGCCAAACGGAGAATGCGGAATTTCCCGCAACGAACTCGGGAAGTCGTCGTCCTCTCGAAGGATAAGTTTTATGTCCAGCGCGGAAAGCTCCCGGGATGCTTTCTCGGGACTGGTTCCTCTGCCTGCGCCACTCTGCCAGGCCTTTGCCCAGCTGCCGAACCTGTCTTTAATTTTACCAAGCGCGGCGTAGTCGGCTTGATGGCATATATTTAAAGCGTGATAAAAATCCGCCTCCTTTGGTTCCTTCATCTCGTTCAGTTTAGCACGTGGAGCGGGTCGACAAAATATGCTAGAATTCACCAGGATATGGATGGGAAAATATACAAACGGAAAACGATCCTAAACACCCTGCTTATTTTACTGATATTGGGCCTATTCGGGGCGTCTTCTTATTGGTTCAAGAAGGATATGAATAAGTACGCGGGAGATATATCCCTTTCCCGGGGGACGATAGCGGCCACCGCCAAATCCTTGGAAATACTTGCCGCCTTGAAGCAGGGTTCCGGAGAAATGAGTGGGTACCAGAAGGAGATAGAGCGATTACTCCCCATTTCGGACGACCTAATATCTTTCAGTGTATGGCTGGAGAACGAGGCCAGGTCCATTCAGACAGTAAAAGTGGCTGCCAGCTTGGAAGATCAGGAAAATCTTTCCCAAAATGGATTTCCCGCCTACAGATACTTCAGTATATCCGCGGATGGGCCCTACTCTGACTTGACGGGATATTTGGAGAGGATAGAAGTTAAGAAGAAAGATTATTTAATGACGGTAGACACGGTAAGTATCACCAAAAATGGAGACGCTTACCATCTGGCCGCCCGGGGAAAGGTTTACTTCCGTAAGATTACCGAAGAAAATAAAGAAAATGTCCCTTCGTAGAATTTATCAGAACTATCAGGAGGTATTCCTCGCGGCTTATGCCCTGATCATAATCGGAGCGATAGTGTTCTTCTATGTGTCGGGCATATTCTCTTTGGTGAGGGTCGCTACGGAAGCGACCAGCATCAAGTCCGAATCCTCCACGGAGGTTGATTTTAAACTAGAGGAAGCCAAAGCGGTTCTGGAGCAGACAAAAATTTCGGAATAAGAATAATTTGATTCTGCGCTTTATTTGATATACCCTTGGGCTCGGGGCAGGAAGATATATTTGAAAACTGCAACAAAGAGAGGGTTTTTGAAGAAAATATTGCGCGGTTAGCTCAGTGGTAGAGCGCTTCGTTGACATCGAAGAGGTCAGAAGTCCGATCCTTCTACCGCGCACAATGTTTGAAATATATTTAGAATTACCATATATTATTGCGGTTGGGCGCGTACGGCGGCTTGGGGTGCTCCGCGAATAAGTTTGGGCACATAGTTCAGTGGTAGAACGCTGTCCTGATAAGACAGAGGTCGAAGGTCCGATTCCTTCTGTGCCCACCAACCTAACCCCGTGGTGCTTGGGCAAAATGGGGCTATAATTGGCCTATCCATGACAGAATTCCCGGAGCCGTCCATAATCTACCAAGACGAAAATATAGTTGCGGCGAATAAGCCCGCTGGTCTTTTGGTGCACGGTCTGTCTGGCAAAGACATGGGGCCCACTCTTGCGGAGTGGGTTGTCCGTAAGTATCCGGAAACGAAGGAAGTGGGGGATGATCCCCAAAATCGCCCCGGCGTGGTTCATCGTCTGGACAAAGAAACTTCCGGGATAATAATCTTGGCGCGCAACCAAAAGTATTTTTCGTATCTCAAATCTCTTTTCCAGAATCATAAAATGGAAAAAAAATACCTGGCCTGGGTTTACGGTGTGCCCAAGGATAAAAAGATTAGGATAAACATACCTATTGGAATTCGCTCCGGCAGCGTCCACCGCAGCGTGCATTCCGGCAAAATGTCCAAAGAGGCGGTGACGGACTATTCTGTCAAGGAATGCAAGGAATACAATGGCCGGAAAATATGTCTGGTAGAGGTCTTCCCGAAGACGGGGCGGACGCACCAAATCAGGGTGCATTTGGCAAGTATCGGTCATCCCGTGGTGGGCGATGCGATTTACGGCGGCAAGATGGGGCGGGATGATTCGGGGGGCATGCGCTTGCATGCTTATTCTTTGGAGTTTGAAATCCAGCCGGGCAGAAAAATTTTACTGGAAGCCGAACCGCCGAAAAGTTTTGATCCATAAACATAATTATCCACAGTCGCATTTTGCGCGATTTGTTATAATTAATGCGTATTCAAAGGTCGAGTTAGGTTAAGTATTATATGACTAAAAAACAAAAGGGTTTCACCCTTATCGAGCTTCTGGTAGTCATCGCCATTGTGGCCGTTTTATCGGTGGTGGTTATCTTGACCCTTAACCCGGCCGAGCTTCTCAAGCAAGCGAGGGATTCCAACCGGGTTTCCGATTTGTCTACCGTTAAGAGCGCGGTCGCTTTGTATCTGGCGGACGGGCAAACCACTTGGAACGTTACTTCCACCTGGTGCTATGCCACGACCAGCACCGCTCCTGCGCGCTGTGGTGGTTATTTCGGAACTCAAGTAACCGCGACTTCCACTGGTTCGGGCACGGCAGCCGCAAATAACGGCACGGGTTGGGTACCGCTCAACTTTGCCGCTATTACTTCCGGAGCTCCGTTTGGCCAATTGCCGCTGGATCCGCTAAACAACTCCCAGTACTTCTACGCGTTTAACGGTACTTCCACCAATAACTCCTTCAAGCTGGGTGCGAACATGGAAAGTGGTAAGTATGCGAACGGCGGAACAGGAGACGTGGAAACGACTGACGGCGGTACGGTTACAACGGTTTATGAAGTAGGCACTCTGTTGTCTCTTTAGGCCGTGGGATAGCTAAGTCAAAGCAAAAACCCCCGGAACGGGGGTTTTTGCTTTGGGCGCGGAGAGCATATCCGGCTAAGAGCTTGCCCTGGTTTGAGTTTACGAGACCCGGAAATAAAAATGCGTTTTCTGGTATAATAAAAACGCAGACCCTAATCTATGAACTTACCTATTCCCATAGAACAATTGAAAGAAAGATTGATTGCGGACGGAATCATCTCGTCCGAGAAATTTGACGCATATGTGGCCGAGGCGGAACGGAAAAATCAAAATCTTTTGGAACTTTTAATCTCCGAAAATGTGGCCAGCACGCTTTATCTTTATGGCATTATTTCCGAACTTCTGGGGGTGGGCTTGGCCAGTTTGGGGTTACGTCACATAGACGAAAACGTCCTTAATCTTTTACCCGAAGAGGTGGCGCGCCAACAGGAGTCCATTGTTTTTGGGGTAGAGGAGGATGGGACGTTAGATGTTGCCATGCTTGATCCGAACGACCTGCAGGTGGTGGAATTTTTGACGCAATATCTTAAGGCGCGCATTAGGCCGTATCTGGCTACCCGGGAAGACCTAAACCGCGGCTATGCCATTTATGGTTTTAAGTCCACATCCGATTTCCAGAAGATAATCGAAGAGAACGTGCAGGAATCCCTGCGTAAGCAGTCCAACTCCACGGAAGAAGCGGCGGCCGACTTGCCCATCGTGGCGATTGTGGAAAATATCCTGTCTTTCGCGATATCCCTGCGTGCTTCCGATATTCACATCGAGACCCTGGAAGAAGCCACCCTCATTCGCTACCGCATAGATGGCATTCTGCGGGAAATCATCCGTATTCCCAAGTCGGTCCACTCCGCGATTGCAGCGCGCTTCAAGATACTTTCCGGGCTTAAAATCGACGAGCACTATAAACCCCAGGACGGGCGATTTCGTCACAATGTGGTAAATCAGACGGTGGACGTGCGCGTTTCCGTTATGCCCACTTTTTACGGCGAGAAGGTAGAAATGCGCCTCTTGGAATCCGCCCAAAAACCCCTTTCTTTGGAAGAAATCGGCATTTTGCCGCGCATCGCGAGAGTCGTGGAGGATAATATGAGAAAGACCTACGGCATGCTTATAATCTGCGGCCCGACCGGTTCCGGCAAGTCCACCACCCTTTATGCTTTCATGAATATCCTGAACCGACCCAACGTTAACATTTGTACCATTGAAGATCCGATCGAGTACAATATGCGCTATATTAACCAGTCCCAAATAAACGTTCAGGCGGGCATCACTTTCGCGAGCGGTTTGCGCGCGCTTTTGCGCCAGGACCCGAACATAATCATGGTCGGTGAAATCCGCGACAAGGAAACAGCCGCCATTTCCGTGCAGGCGGCCTTAACCGGGCACTTACTTCTGTCTTCGCTTCACACCAACGATGCCCCGACCGCAATACCGCGCCTATTCGACCTGGATATTCCGCCTTATCTGGTCGGCTCGGTGCTGAATCTGGTGGTGGCCCAGCGCCTGGTGCGCCGCATCTGTAATTCCTGCATTTACTCCTACGAAGAAAGTCCGGAAAACAAGGAAATAATTTTGCGCCAATTACGCGAGATGGATCTATCCGATCCGGAAAAATTCCTGCTCAAAATGTTCTTCAAGGGTAAGGGTTGCGCGATTTGCGCGGAATCCGGCTACCGTGGCCGGATCGGCATTTTCGAGATTTTAGCGGTCAGCGATACGATAAAGAAAATGATCGTGGAGCCGCATCTTGACCTGGATAAATTACGCGCAGAGGCGCGACAGGAGGGCAGTCGCACTATGTTTGAGGATGGTTTGGAAAAAATTCAGCTGGGCATAACTACGGTGGAAGAAGTGTTGCGCGTCATAAGGGAGTAATCGCGAATAACGCAAATCAAATAGGTAATAACGCAAATATGGAGAGGGATGTAATCACCAATATTGCGAGTATGGATTCAAGAAAAGAAATAGTGCTGCCAGAATTAAGCTTCGGTGTCGTCGGAGCCGCATTTGACGTGTTTAATAATCTCGGTTGGGGATTTCCTGAAAGAAATTACCAGAATGCGTTGGCGGAAGAACTGGCCACCCGTAAGATAAATTTCAAACGGGAAGTTTATATCCCCTTAATTTATAAAACCTCCAATATCGGTAGATACTTTGCGGACTTCATTATTGAGGATAGGGCGCTCCTAGAATTAAAAGTTGTCTCTAAGTTTGGTTATGTTCATGCCAAGCAGGTGTTGGCGTATCTCTGTGCGGCCAGATTAAGGTTGGGCATTCTGGTATACTTTACAAAGGATGGGGTTAAGTATCGTCGTGTTTTAAATCCCCATTCGCATTATTTGCAATAAATTTGCGATATTAGCGATTACTCTATTATGTTTTCAAGTCAAAATAGTCGTGTATATCCCCATTCGCATTATTTGCAATAAATTTGCGATATTAGCGATTACTCTATGCTTTATCATTACATTGCCGCGGACAAGACGGGAAGGGTCGTGGAGGCCGATTACGACGCGGACGATCTGGCGGGAGTTTTGCAGCATATAAACAGCCGGGAACTTCGTCCGGTAGCGGTCCGGCCAGTCAAACCGTCTTCTTTTGGTCTTTCGCTCTCCGGCGGGCGAATAACTCTCCCGGACAAAGTGTTTCTCACTAAGTACTTGTCGCTAATGCTTAAAGTTGGCACCGACCTACTTTCCGCCATCAACATCCTGATAGCGGATTTCGAGGGTCCGGCCATGAAGAATTTTTTGTTGGAGGTGCGGGAAAACCTGACCAAGGGCAGGCCTTTCTACGAGGCGTTTGCCAAGCATCCCAAGTATTTCTCGGAAGTTATGGTCAATCTGGTCCGGGCGGCGGAGGCCTCCGGTAATTTGCAGAAAACTTTTGACGATTTAAGCACATCCCTTCAGAGAGACGCGGATCTGCAGAACAGGGTGCGTTCCGCGCTGATTTACCCCATTCTTTTACTTGTTACTTCGATGGTAGTCGTGATTTTTTTGGTTACTTTTGCCTTGCCTAAAATCGCCAAAGTTTTCGCGGACACAGGCATGAATCCGCCTACTTTTTCCCGCATTGTTTTCGCGGTCGGACTTTTTATTAACGACCATATTTACGGAGTGCTCGCCTCCATAATTCTCACGATCGTTTTTAGCATCTACTTTTTCTTCTTCACGATGGTGGGCAGAAGAGTGGGAGATCGGATAATAGGCGGATTGCCGGTCATCAAACAAACCCATCGGGACTTGGCGGTCCAAAGATTTTCCGCCACCTTCAGTTCTCTGATGCGCGCCGGTTTACCTATTATTCAGGCCATTAAAATAACCGCGAAAGTGGTGGGGACGGAGGAGTTCCGGGTGGCGCTAGTCCGCATCGCGGACGAGGGCCTGGCCAAGGGTATTTCTATCGGCGAATCTTTCCGCCGGGAAAAGGTTTTTCCGCAGGTGGTCACCAATCTTATCGCCGTATCCGAAAAGGCGGGCCACCTGGAAGACGTGCTCGAAACCATCTCCGAATTCTATGCCTCCAACGTGGAAGCGAACGTGCGCGCGCTGGTCTCCGTGCTGGAGCCGCTTCTCTTAATAACCATGGGTCTAATGGTGGGCGGCATCTCGCTGGCGATAATTATTCCCATCTATCAGCTTACCAATCAATTCTGACGTGATGTTCAAACAAGACACGCATCCTTCCGCGACCAAGGGGTTTACCCTAATCGAGGTTTTAACGGTTGCATCCCTAATAGTTGTACTGGGTGCGATTGGCTTGATGAACCTGGCGGGCCGGCGCAGCAAGGTGGAGGTAGAAACCACTTCCCAGAAGATGGTAGCCCTTCTGCGGGAGGCGCAAAGCAACTCCATGAGCCAATCCTCCAGTACCGCTTGGGGCGTAAGATTTTGGAATGCAACCGCCACCGCGCCCTTCTTTGTGATGTTTGGAGGCGGTTCCTATTCTCTAGCGGGGGAGAACGGCCGCTATCGCCTACCGGAACGGGTTTTCTACGCCAGTTCTACTCTGGCCGTGGGCGCAACAAAAGACGTTGTCTTTTCCCAAATTACCGGCTTACCTAACGCCTCCGCGACCGTAAGCATAGTCAATGTGGGCGGAAAAATTTCTTCCACCATTTCGGTTTCCGCCACCGGATTGGTGAGTTTTTAATTATTGACCCGCAATGTCTAACGAGCCAACTAGCCAACAAGTCAACCCTCCTTCGTCCGACTTCGGACGGGCAGGCCCTCCTTCGTCCGACCTGCCTGCTGGTCGGCATGGCTTCGGACGGGCAGGCGAGCCACGCAGGGGTCAATCTCTGATTGAAGTCCTGATCGGCACCGTATTGGGCGTCATTATGATTATGGCGGCAGTTTCCATTATTGTGCCGGCCATGAAGAGCAATGCGGATGCCACTAAGAGGCAGGCCTCCATCGCGCTCGGCAAGGAGATGATGGACAACGTACGGGTCTGGGCGGAATCCGATTGGCACAACATCTCGGTCTTGGCCACCAGTTCCGCGAGCAGGTATTTTCTGCGCTACGGACCATCGCCTTTCGCGGCCGCCACCGGTACGGAAGGTTTTGCCTCGGATGTGATAAATAGCGGCATGGTTGCTTATTGGAAGCTAGATGAGGCGGCGGAAAGCATCTCTTACGATTTCTCTGGCAGCGACAACAATGGCACCTGGATAAACAGTCCGATTTCCACTTCCAGTTGCAAATTTGGTTCCTGCATGGTCTTGAACGGCTCTAATAACTACATTCGCGCCAGCTCGTCCATTCCTTTCGGTGCGGGCAGTTTCTCCATCTCCCTCTGGCTTAGAGCCAGCGGAGCGGACGCATACAACGCGATTTTTGACGAAGGCGTGCCGGCAGATTCCAGTCACGCGGGCTATCAATTATTCTTATCGGGTGGAGTTTTGAGGTACAACATATCGGATGGGACGGGGCATTGGCAAGAGTTGGCGGTAGGCGGATCGCCGGACCTGCGCGACAACAAGTGGCATCATGTGGTTTGGACTTACGACGGCGCAAATTCCAAATTTTATCTGGATAACCGTCTTTTAGATACCGACCCTTGGGTATACGGTACCGGCGTCCCGGCGGCGCAGTTCAAGATAGGTAGTTCTTGGGTAAGCAGTTTCCGCGGACCAATTGATGATTTCCGCATCTATAGTCGCTCTCTTTCCGCTACGGAAATAGAAACCATATACAAGGGCCAGGCGTTCTTAAGGTATTTTTATCTGGAGGACACGAACCGAGATGTGAGCGGCAATATTACTGCCGGAGCCGGTTCGCGCGACCCGTCTACCCGCAAATTGACCGTGGTCTATGGTTGGCCCGGCTCAACCACCAGCTCTCTCGTTTCGTATCTAACCCGTGCGGGCAGCCGAATATTTACCCAGTCCGACTGGTCTGGGGGTGGTGGCTACGAAGATGCTACGAGTACGGTCAGCGGCCGCTTTTCTTCCTCGACCAACATAGATTATACTACCTCTACGGGTTCTATCGTGATCGATTTGTAGGAATATAAAGGTGCGAGCGGACAAGGGGGATTTTACAAAAAAGTCAAAATGGGACTGGAAGCAGTAACGTTAACTGACAACTTACGGCAAGAAATAGGAATAAACAGATGTTTTCTCTTAAAAACATAACCATTGCGATTCTCTCGGTTTTCGCCCTGCACACGCTTTTCTTGGGTACCCTCATCGTCTATTCCTCCGCCAATATCAGCTCCTCGAGTGGGGAGTACTGGGCCTGGAACGATATTATTGGCTGGATAGATTTCTACAACACCAACACCGTAACGGTTTCTTCCCCCAGGATTGCTGGTTATGCCAGCTCCACGGCGGGAGAGGTGTCTTTGGATTGTGCAACCACCAGTGCCGGCGATATCTGCGGCACAAGCAACTACTGGGTCTCGAATGACGGGCTAGGCAACCTTTCCGGTTACGGTTGGAACGATACCTACGGCTGGATAAGTTTTGACTGCAACAACCACTCCGGTTGCGCCACCTCCGACTACCGGGTATATATAGACCCCAATACCGGCGACTTCCACGATTACGCCTGGAACGATGTCGCCGGCTGGTTCAGCTTCAATTGCGCCGACCCGAATATTTGTGGCACCTCCAACTATCGTGTCCGGACTACCTGGACCGCAACTTCTACCACAGGCACATTGAACTCCACGATTTATGATACGGGTATCACGCGGGGAGCCCAGCTTAATTCCTTCATCTGGCGGGGCAGCGAGCCGGTGAGCACAGACGTGAAATTTCAGTTCGCAGTCAGCAACGCAACGAGCGGCCCATGGATTTTCATGGGTCCGGATGGCACCGGCAACACCTACTACTCTCCGGAAGCGGACGTTTCCCAACGTTTGGACTACTCGCTCTTTAGCGACAGGCGCTATTTTCGCTACCGCGTGGTTTTGATTTCCAATCAAGCCCAAACCATAAGTCCCCAGGTGATGGATGTGGTGGTGAATTGGAGCCCCTAAGCGCGAAGCGCTTTAACCAACAACTAACAACCAATAACTCACAACAAAGATGGGTCACGAGAAGGTTGTCTGTTGTGGGTGGTAGGTTGTAAGTGCTTCGAGGGTGTTATAATTAATCCGTGCCCCCACATTCCACATTCCATCCGCCGGCTGGCGGACCACATTCCCGTTCGGCTCAAGCCACCCTGTCCCTCGTTTTTCTGATTGGTGGTATCATTATACTGATGGGCGTGTCCATGGCCTTTCTGGTCGTGAGCTTTATTAATTCCGGTTTTGGTTTTCAGGCCGCCAATCAAGCATTGGCCGCCGCTTCCGCGGGAGCAAGCGATGCCATGATGCAACTTAACCGCAATAAAGATTTTGCGACCACGGGCTACACCGTTCCGGTCAACAGTTACTCCGCCTCGGTCACGGTTTCTCAAAATACCCCCTCGGTCGGACAAGCCACCATTATTTCGGAATCCACGGTAAGTCGCAGGAAAAGAAAAATACAGGCCGTAATTTCAGTCAGCTCCTCAACCGGCAGGATAGACGTGGTAAGCTGGCAGCAACTAAACCTATGAACCCAACCGCCCCCAAATCTTGGCGCGAAATCCCCTCCAGGGTTTTCGGAATCGTGCCCTGGCGGAAAATCTCTTCAATGTTGCGCATAACCCCGGTTATCGGCGGGCTGGAAGTCTCGGACACTTCCTTGCGGTACGCCAGCTGGGATGGAGTGCGTTGGTACCTGACAGTCCTGCGCTTACCGGAAGGCCTAATGCAAGGGGGTAGGATTCAAGATCCGGTTATATTCCGCCAGGCCTTGCGTCAGCTCAAAAGTCAAATTGACGCGATTCAGGGTGGCCAGCACAGGATAGATGTGGCCGTGTCTTTGAGTTCGGTAAGCGTCTATAGTCAGGTTTTCTCTCTGCCCGTTATTAAGGAAGAAAATTTGGATAGCGCCGTTCAGCTTAATATCCAAATGGCTTCGCCCAAGAAGGACTCCGAAAACTATTCCGGCTGGCAATTAGTGGGCGAAGATCAAAGCTCCGTGCGTCTGGAGATATTGAGCGCGTTTATAGAGAGGGGACTGGTAGATAGTATGGTTGGGGCGTTCAAAGACGCCGGTTTTTATGTCCACTCCGTGGAATCGCGCGCCGCTTCTCTGGCGCGCGTGATTCGAGAGATGGGCGTTGGTTTCGATATTGAAAAATCCTACTTGGTTTTGAGCGTGGATAGCAGCGGCATGGAATTTGTGGTTATCCGACGGGGCAACGTCTACTTCCAGTATTTCCTACCCTGGCAGGATGTTTATGGAGCCGAAAAACAAATCTCTCAAGAAAAATTTATAGCGGAGGTGATGCGCAGCGTACATCAGGTCCTTAATTTTTATAACACTCACTGGAACGATCCCCTGGCCGGTCTTTATATTGCCGCTTCCAGCTTGGCGGAAGAATTGACAAACATAGTCCAAAACAACTTTTCTATTCGAGTTCTGAATTTGGAATTAAACTTCCCCCAAAAAGTCGGCCCGGCCTGGTTCGTGGCAATCGGAACGGGACTAAGGGGCATGACCTCTCCCCGCAACGATAAGGAAATCAGCTTACTTGGCATCAGCGCGCAAGAGGAGTATAGGCGCGGCTTGGTTTTGCGCTTTTTGGAATTTTGGCGGGTGCTTCTGCCGGTAACGCTTGGCATTCTTTTGTTGGTGCTTGTGGGCGGGGATGTTTTTCTGCGCCAGACGCTTCAAGCCATAGAAAAGAACGACACCCATTTTAGTCCCGGAGAAAGACAAGTGGGCGAGATAGCGGAACTTCAAAAAAAAGCATCAATTTTTAACGAATCCGTCAGTCAGATTGGGATGGTGACCAGTTCCCGCGAACCGCGCTATGAGGCGGTTTCCTATCTGAAACTCATTATGGACGAGAGCGACGTGGATCTGGTTCGAATGGTATTTCCCGGATTCGATACTAGGATAGATATCAACGGAGAGAGTCCCTCTTTGGATAAAATTACCGCTTTCGCCAGTAGGTTGCGCTCGGATGGACGGCTTTCGGAGGTGAATCTTGCTTCTCGGGCCACCCCGAATAAAGAAAAAGGCAACTACTCCTTCTCTATCAGCTTCAAGATGTCCCCAAAGACCAGGTGAAGTTTCTCTAGGTCACCGGTAGACATTTTATTAAGCACGAAACCGCCCGCCTTGCCGCTTTTCCCGTGAATGCCGATTCTTATGCGGGTGAAATCGGGTGTGCCCAGTTCTTTGAGAATAGATAGAATACCCCTATGCCCGGCCGCTCCGCGATTTTTAGAGATCTTATAAGTGCCGAGAACAAGGTCGGATTCGTCCTGTGCCACTAAAAGACGTTCTGGTTCGGTCTTAAAGTAGTTTAAAGCGGAAGCAACGGCGCGGCCGGACTCATTCATATATAGGAGAGGTCGCACTAGAATAAAATTTTCCGCGCGGCGGTATTCGAATGGTCTCCGGCCCGGTCTTTGCCAAGCGGTCCGGCCGGGCAGGAAATCGAGAAACATACGACCCACATTGTGATAGGTTTTATCATATTCTTTTCCCGGGGTACCCAGACCCGCCAGAACTATTTTCGTCCCCTTCATTTTCTTGACTGTATTATAACCCATAACATATACTAACTGACAATGAAACAATTTTTTGCCTCCGCGCTGGAGGTTCTGGAGGTGGCCTTTGTGGCCCTTGGTTTGGTCTTTGTGATCCGCACCTTCCTGGTGCAGCCCTTTTTGGTCCAAGGCGCCAGTATGTCGCCCAACTTTTCGAACGGGGATTATCTTTTGATAGATGAACTAAGTTACTATTTACGCGAGCCCAAACGCGGGGAGGTGGTGGTCTTCCGGTTTAATCAAGGCGATCAGGAGCGCGAATCTCTGGTCTATTATATTAAGCGGGTTATCGGTTTGCCGGGGGAGACGATCGAGATGAAAGAGGGAAAAGTCATCGTTTACAACACGGAGAACAAAGAAGGGTTCACCCTCGACGAAAATTATTTGCCGCGCGGACGGGAAACTCTGGTACGCCCCGGCGGTCAAACCAAGTTCGCCCTGAAAGAGGGAGAATATCTGGCCTTGGGGGACAATCGTTCCTACAGCTACGACTCCCGTGACTGGGGAGTGGTGCATCGGGACTGGATAGTAGGCACCGCCCGCTTCCGTCTCTGGCCCCCCCGCGACCTGCAGGTTTTCGCCGCTCCCAACTATCAGTGAATAAACACATGACTGTCAAAAAAGTTAAGATAAAGACAAAGAAAATTAAAACCAAAGAAGGGTCTTCGGGCATGCAAACCCCCAAGGGCATGCACGATGTCCTGCCGGCGGAGCAACCCTGGTGGGAGCGGGTCGGAAAAGTTTCCCGGGACCTCGCGGAATTTTACGGCTTTGGTCGGCTGGATACGCCCGTGATGGAGTCCTTGCGCCTCTATGAAAAGGGCACCGGCTTGGATACGGATATCGTTCAAAAGGAGATGTATGTCGTTAAAACCAAAGGAGGCGACGCCTTGGCCTTACGGCCGGAATTCACGCCCGGAGTTATGCGCGCCTACTTGCAGCACTCCTTGAGCCGCTTGGGTCAACCCCAGAAACTCTATTCCATCGGACCGGTTTTTAGACACGACAATCCCCAAGCCGGTCGTTTGCGCCAGTTTACCCAAGTAAACCTGGAAATAGTGGGTGGACAGAATGACCCCATTTAT
>JAZDLT010000027.1:0-2869 GCA_043801735.1 Candidatus Liptonbacteria bacterium
TTACCTTGAGAGCATAACAGAAAATATCCGCGCGGCCAAGATGTCGCACTCTGATTCTGGGCTCATTCGGGAAGCAAGAATACTATTTGGCCTTACAGCAAATCGAATCAACCTGCGTATAGCACCTCCTTGTTCCCCAAAAACCACAGCGATAGGATTGATTTGTCTTGGGACAAGAAGACCAGGACTGTGCTACCTCGTTACTATTACATTTCGTGACCCAAGATGATCCGGATTGCGTCGCCGGCCGGCAAGCATAAGAACAAGACGAAGGAGTTGGATTGATTGTTAGTCGAGTAGTTTTTTGGGAGTTATTCAGCGTGGCAACGATATTCGCATTTATGGGCGAAGCCACCGTGTTGGTTCGGATGTTGAAGGTGCCCGAGCTTGCGCCAGCTTTTACTGATATGCTCGCGGGAAGTGTTAGGGAACTGCTAGGAGTAGCCGACAAGGGTACGGCCTGACCTCCGGTCGGCGCGGGCTTGCTCAACGTCACCGTGCCAACCGAAGAATTTCCACTGATCACGGAAGATGGTGATAAAGTGAGCGCGGAGACTGTCATGGACGGATTAATCTTCAACACGGCCGTCTTCTGTGACAAAGCAGTATTACTGGATTGAAGCAACTGGGCCGTAACAGTCACATCCATCGGAGCTGACACCCATTTGCTTTGAAATTTAAAGGTGCCCGAGCGCGCCGCACCCGCCACCATCACGGATGTCGGGAGAAGGACAGTGGTGGGATAATTTGCGTATAGTCGCACCGTTAGGCCGCCGGCAGGCGCGACGCCACTTAGGGTCACCGTACCAACCGAAAATTCCCCAATGACTACGGAGGCGGGTAACAAAGTGAGTGCGGAGACCGCCAGTGGCGGTGGGGGCGGAGGAGGTGGATTAATGGTTACTACGGCGGTTTTCGCGACATTATTTAGTCTTGCCGTAACAGTGACCTTTACAGACGATTTTACTTTATTTGTCCGGATGTTGAAGGTGCCCGAAGTTGCGCCGGCTTTTACCTTCATGTTCTGCGGGAACGAGAGGGAAGCGTTGGGGGTGGTGCTTAGCCACACAATAGTGCCGCCAAAATCTATATCGGACGCGGGTTTATTCAGGGTTACCGTACCGACCAAAGAGGTGCCGCCCTCTACTGAGTCCGGCGTCACGGTCAGAGATGACACGGCAAGGACAGAGGATGGCGCCGGCTTGGGAAAAGAAATTTGGGTTGGTTCCGGCGTTGACGTCGGTAGCGGCAATGGGAGTGGAAGCGCAGAAGTTGATGTGGGCTCTGGTGTTGAAGTAGAAACCGGAGGCGAGACGGGAATCGATTGCCCGGTAGAGTATTTTACCATTCCGATACTTCGGGGTTCGGGCGGGCGGGAGGAATCGAAAGCATTCTGCCAGCCCAGCTCCGGAGCCTTCATCTCCGCTCCAGTAGGTTCCTCTATTACCATGTAACTACCGGCCTTGCTTCCGGTGGGAAATTTCAAGGGTATCAAATTCGATGTTTCATAAGTCTCTCCCGTTTTTTGAGGAAAGGGCTCTATTTTAGGTGCTCCGTAAAAAGAGTTTAGGACAAGCTTTTCCCCACTTGTTTTATTAACCGCAACGTAACGGTAAGAAAATCTGGCGGCTTTAGATGGGAAAGGAAGATCTTTGGTCGCAACCCCCCTACTCTTTATGGTGACGCTAAAAGCTTCCCCTGCCGTTATTTCTGTCTTACTAAATATCGCCGATTCGTATGTCGTTTTAATATAATCGGCAGGGCTGAGGGAGGCCGCCTGAACTAAAGCGAAAAAGGGCAACACTATAACCAAAAACAGTAGGCGGCTCTTCATGTTTATAATTATCCTCCTACCACAGAAAATGGCAACTTATGCAAACCGGCGGGGGGGCGTGGTTTTTGAATGTCCGATATAAACAAGGTGGCGTGTATTCGTGCGCAACCTGTGCACAGGAAAGAACATACTTCGGAGGATTAGACCATATTGGTTAACCCCTTAATCCCCGCACATCTTACTTTCTACTCTCACCGTGGCGCCGGGGGCCTTGACCTCAAAAATCGCCCGATAGGTTCCCGAGGTGCGATACAAGTGCGAGAGCAAAACCTCTTTCTCTTCCTGCGTGAATGTTCCGCTCAGATTTTCCCCGTCACCCCAATCCACGCGGTACTTCGCCTCGGTTTGATTATAAAAAGGGTTAGCTACTCGATACCGCACCGATTGATTGCTTACCCTAACTAAGCAAATATCCAAGCGCGGGAAGTTTTGCGTTTCCGCCGAAATTTCCGGATTAATGTACTCGGATGTGGGGTCGGAGGAGGCAGCGGGCAGGATCGCCTCCGCTAATTTCTCTCGCACTCCTTGTTCCGTGACCTGTTTGAGTTCTGCGGTTTTCTCGTTGGCCGTTTGGGTTATGCCTTGGGTCAAATCCTGGAGCATCTCATGGGGCTGTTCTATCCAATCCGCAATGGTTTGCTTGGATTTCTCCCAAAAACCAGAAGTGTCCGGAAGTTCTTCCCCTACGGAGAGCCACTGTTTCCACCCCGTAATGGTTTGTTTGGGCTTCTCCCAAAAACCAGGGGTGTTTGGAAATACCTCCCTTGTAGAGGGGGGGTTAACCTCTATGCTGCGTTCCCAAAACCAAGACACCGCCACCAATCCCACGGCAATCAACACCAGCCAAATCCAGTTGCGCATATGAGCATTATACCCCGCCGACCCCTCGTCCGTAATGGTTCAATAGCTTGCAATCATTAAAACATTAGAGCCCAAAATTCCTTATGGGATAGGGATTAATTAGAGGAAAATGCCACGGCGGGGGCAGTAGGAATCGAACCCACGTTTTCGGTTTTGGAGACCGAAGTCCTACCA
>JAZDLT010000069.1:0-3717 GCA_043801735.1 Candidatus Liptonbacteria bacterium
ACCAATATCTTTGGCCTCGATATAAACAATGGGTATTTCTCCTTTGAGTACTACAAAATCCGGCTTATTCCCCTCTTTGACGCGAGCATCATGGTCAACGCGTGGAAGCTGCATCACCGAACTGAATACGGTTTTTAATAAGGCCTCGAAGTCGGCACGATATCCCATCTCGCTCGTTTCGGGGTGAGAGAACTTTACAGACACGGATTGAATATATTTTTCTAATGCTTCTCTCGTGTGATCCATTTTTTTCTATTTTCTATTCCAAAACCTCCTTTTTCCCGTCACCCTCTTTCATTCTATGCTCATAATACCAATTCAAAACATCTTTTGCGATTGGGACGGCATTCAAGCCGCCCGGCTTGGCGTTCTCCACCAAAACCAGTATCGCCAAAGGCGAACCGGTGTTTACGGAAGAAAGACCCAAATCCGATTCCTCGCTGGGATTTTTTTCCGGAATAATATACCCCGCGAAAAAGGCGTTTTCCTTGGTATTGTTTTTGATTTGGGCGGTTCCCGTTTTTGCCGCCACAGTAAAAGTCAAATCATTTAGTTTATTGGCCGTACCCAAGGGAGCAGTAACGGTAAGTCGCATGCCCTTCTGAACTTCTTTTATTTCCGGCGACAGGTAGGTTAGGTCCGCCAGGACTTTGTGCTCGGCATCGTTCGCAAGAAACGGCTGATGTAAAATTCCTCCATTCGCTACGACGGAAATATAGTTCAAAAGCTGAATAGGCGTAACCAATAAATCGCCTTGCCCGATGCTTACGTTGTATGTGTCCCCCAGCCGCCAGGGTCTTCCGGCGGATTTTTCTTTCCACTCCGGATCGGGCAGGAAACCCTCCGCTTCGCCCGGCATATCTATGCCGGTTTTTTTACCCAGACCCAACCTTCCCCACCACTCCTTTAGGCGCGTGATACCCAGACCCCTTATGTCGCCGAATCCCCCGCCCACTTCGTAAAAATACACGTTGCTGGATTGGGCGAGGGCGGAGTAGACGTTTACCCACCCCTGGGGACGCCAGTCGGGAAAGCGGGTGGGTTGGTCGGGGTTGTAGGGGTTGGGTATTTCGAGATATCCGGGCGAAAAAATACTCTTCACCGGCGTAACCACGCCCTCTTTGAGCGCCGCCAGCGCCACGAGCGGCTTAATGGTGGAACCCGGGCTGTATGCGCCGGAAACCGCACGATTGAAAAGCGGTTTGCCCTCCGAAGAAAGCACTTCCTTTATCTCCGACTTCTGGGCGGAGGAGCTAAAAATGTTATTGTCAAAAACCGGAAAGTTCACGAGCGCCAAAATCTCGCCTGTCTGCGGATTCATAGCCATGCCCACCCCGGAGGTTCGACCCAAAGAGACAAGCGTGTTGTTCATGACCCTATAGAAATATCCCTGCAACTCTCCGTCTATGGTAAGACGCAGGGTGTTGCCGATAACGGGCTTGGTTTTCTCCTGTTCCTCCAGGATGTTGCCGCGCGCGTCCCTCATCTTTATTCTTAACCCCGACCGACCGCGCAAGCGCTCGTCGTATTGGAATTCCAACCCGGTCTTGCCCACAAAATCTTGATTACTCAAAGAAAAATTCTCCGCGAGATCGGCAGAGGAGGTAAGACCGATATATCCCAGAACAGAAGAGAATGCTCGACCCTGCGGATAGTTCCGGCGGTAACCGTCCCGCACCAGAATTGTGGGCAATCCCGCTTCCTTTAGGGTAACCACCTGCGCGGGGGTAAGGTCAATCGCGAGAGGTATGGGCTCGGCATATTTTTGAAAATCTCTACCCGTTACAATTTGACCGAATTGTTCCTCGGATGTTTCTAATGTTTCCCGCGCCACCAGTTTGGTTTTTTCCTGCAGTTCCGGATGGCGCATATACTCTTGGGGCACGAGATAGGCGGAAAAAATGGATATGTTGTCCGCCACCACCTCTCCAAAACGGTCCGTGATAAGACCGCGGGGAGCTATGATTATTTCTCTCTTCCCCAGGTTTACGTCCACCCGTTCGCCGTAATAGTCGGCTCTCGCCCAACCCAAAAAAAGAATCCTAATAGCCACCACGAACGCCAGAATGCCCATTACCACCGCCACATAGAACAAGGGCCTGTTATCCAACGGTATTTCGATGGTCTCCAAATCTCCCGACCAGTCGTCGGACAAAGATTCCTCGAAAATTATTTCGGTGCGCCGGCGGTTCATGGGGATCTAAGATGGGAAAATTTTATACGCGGCAAAGTGGGGTATTTCAAAAGTCCGCGCAAGACGGCAAAGATCCCGATGCTCCAGATGGCCGCGGCGGAAAGTAAAAATACCGTCTCCGCGTAGGACCAAGTGGAACCGTAAATCCAAACAAACAAACCTTCAAAAATAAGCACGGATGCGAGAACGGATGCCCAGGAGCGTAAAGGTAGAATCTGGCGCAGACCGTACGCCAAAAGATAGAACCCCAAATAGAGCCAGATTTCCGGGGAGAAAATGCTCGGCGACCATCTGACCACAAAAAGAGCCGTCAAGGAAAAGAGGAGGTATTTTTCAAAAGGAAGAAATGCCGCCAGCGCTATAAGGCAGGGCAGAACCAATTCCACATCCCAACCCAAAGAAATCGCCTGAACTTGGACCAGAAAAGAAAAAATAAATATCAGAATGGCTTGCAAGATAAACATGCTAAGAACCCTTCTTTTTTATCAGGACGGCATGGATGGCATTCGGGTCGTAGGGCACGGAGAGTTCCGCTTCCTGCATAGCCGTTTCCGGAATCAAAGTAACCGCGCTTATCTCGCCTACCGGCGCACCGTAAGGGGCGTCTTGAGAGGCGCAGTAAACCACCTGGCCCGGTTCAATGGGTTTGGCCTTGGGGATGAGGGTGAGGCGGGGCACGGCGCCGCCGCTCAAGAGCGAGTCCGTGCCGTTTTTGCCTATCCGGACCGCCATTTTGAACTCCTTATCGAAAATAGTTTGGACCGAAGAATACTCCGGCCAAACCCGCGATATTTTGCCTATCAAAAAGTTTTTATTCCCCGCCAGCGGGAAAATGACGGCCGCGCCGACTTTTACACCCTGCTCCTCACCCGCACTCAACATCAGTTCGTTTTTAAAGGGCGTGGGGTAACGAGAATAAACGAAGGCCGGAATCATATCCGTGGCGGCTTCCGAAACGATTCCGGCGGAGTTACCCAGCTTGGCGAGTTCCGCTTCCAGGCGCATATTTTCCGCCAACAGAATATTGGAGTCGTCCGCATCAAAGGAGAATCCGTAACGCATCATGTTTTGAATCCGCCAGCTGGCGGCGGGCAAAAACAAAAGTGCCAATATTGCAAGCAGGGCGCCCCCAATAAGCCATCGGTTGATCATGTTCCAATAATAAAGGGTATTAACCCTTTGTTCCAACCTCGCTCGTCCCAAACATAAATAAGCATATTTTCACCTAGCTCCTTATTCGTCGAAAAGGACTTTCTCTCCTAAGTGTCAAAGATTGATTTGAAGGGGCTTCAGAGGATTGTCCAGAATTTCTCGGTGGCGATCGAAATCATCCACTATCCGACCGAGGCCGCGCGCTACGCAGGTTAGGGGATCTTCCGCCACCTGCGCCTTGACCGCCGTTTCTCTTTCAATGAGTTGGTCCAGACCGCGCAGGAGTGCGCATCCTCCGCAAAGATTTATGCCTTGCTTTATCATGTCCCCCAACAGTTCCGGCGGGGCCTCCTCCATTACCTCCAGAACCG
>JAZDLT010000040.1:0-5648 GCA_043801735.1 Candidatus Liptonbacteria bacterium
CCGACTCTCCAATATTGGAAAAAGTTATGGAAGAGCCCAGGGTAACGAAAAAGATTAAAATGAAAAAATCGCGCAAAGGGCGCACTCGCGCCGAAATTTGAAAGTGTTCCGAAGAATTGGCCAGGGACAGTCCCGCCAAAATCCGGCAATTTCTATGGAAAAACCGATTAACCGGGCGAAGGTGGCCACCAAAAAAACCCAAGCCAAGGACATGACAAAGAGAAGTTCGTGAGAGCGCGCCACCCGGTCCAAAACCGCCGGTAGGATCTTTCTGCCCAAGTAAAGCATAATCCCGAAAAGAACCACCGCCTTACCCAAAACACCCAAAATAGGCAACCATTCTACCGAAGAGCCGCCGCGGATACCCGCCAAAACAACCAGCAGTATTATTGCCACCAAATCCTGCACCAGTAATATGCCGACCGCTATCCGACCATAAAGGCTGTGCATGTCCCTCTTTTCGGTCAGGACTTTGACCGCGATGATAGTTGAGGAAAAGGTCAGAGCTATGCCGATGTAAGAAGCCGCCACGATTCCAAAATGAAGCAGTTTGGCTATCCAAAAACCGGCTCCGAAAGTTATGAGTACTTGAGCTATGCCGATGATCAGCGCCGGCCTGCTAATAATGCGAAAGGATTCGTAGTTAATCTCCAAGCCGACCAGAAACAGCAGGAACATGATTCCCAGATCGGCGAATATGCCCAAACTCTGATGCACCCCCGCCGGATAAAAATAATTCAAAAGTAAGCCGGTCGCCAAATATGCCAAGATTAGGGGTTGGCGAAAAAGCCGCGCCAGATAGCCCAAAACGGAAGCAACGGAAAGCACTACTGCTAGCTGAACTATTTCGCTGGCCATCTTTGCTTTTGAGCTACTGCGTCTTGGCTATTTTCTCCGCAATATCCCCTATTTGGGGCAATTTATAAATTCCACCCTGATAACCCTTGTACATCAGAAACACCCACAACACCACCAAAATTAGGTAGATTATGTCCGATAGCACGTAAAAGTGCAGTATGTTATTCAAGATATAAGACAATATCTGCAACCCGCCGAAAACGATTATGGATTGGGCGGCGTGAAATCTTACGGTTGGCCTGTCTTTCTCCGTCAGAAAGAACACGAGGCCGCTAATCCAAAAGCCCAAATAACAAAAAAGGTTGGCTGTGTTCTCGCTTATGCCGCTGCCCCCTTGTGTCTTGGGAGCGGCTGCCGGACTTGGAGTTTGGGATTGATTATTTTGATCCATTTTATTTAACTTACCTTTTGTGTGTTTCTCGGCTTTTTGGAATTATAACATATCAATCCCCGTCTCTGCCGCCGAATATTCCCCATAGAATATCTATGTTCTCTCGGTCGGGACCCTCGCTCCTAAATCCGGGCACCTCCAATAACCAAGGCAAACTGCCGAAATTCTTGCTCTTTGCTAACTCCTCAAATCCACCTATGCCAATTTGTCCCCGGCCGATGTTCTCGTGCCGGGCATGATGGGAGTTTGCCACGGTCTTGCTGTCGTTGGCATGAAGACAGAAGATATTTTCCCAGCCGATCAACCGCTCGATTTCCGACTCCAAGAACCCCACCGAAGCCGCATCGTATTTATTCACCACCCCGGCTTCGAGCGCATGCGCGGTGTCAAAACAAATCGCAACCCGACCGCTTTTTTTAACCGAGCGAAATATGTTTGCCAGATCCTCCAAAGACGAACCGAGCTTATCTCCGCCACCGGCACTATTCTCCAATATGAGACGGCTTTGGCCGGGAGTGGACGTTATCCGAATCATCGCTTCCGCCAGATGTTCCCGGGCAACGGCCGAGTTCCCTCCCTTGCTGGAGCCCAAATGGAAAATAACCCCTGCCGCGTTTATCATTTCGGCTATTTCCAAATTTTTTTTAAGTAGGACTTCCGACTTGCGCCTTAGGTCCTCTTCCGGACTGGCTAAGTTGATAAGGTAGGGCGCGTGCAAAAAAACCGGCCGGATGTCCATCTCCGCGGCGAGACCCCTGAACTCTTCGGTCTCCTTGTCGTTCGGCATCTTCGCGCCCCACTGACGAGGCGAGGAACCGAAAATCTGGATGGTGTTGGCGCCTATCTCCCTGCCCCGCCGGAGCGCCTCCGAAAGTCCTCCGGCGGCGGAAACATGTCCCCCGATGCGCATTTTGGCATTCATTGGGGAGTATTATAACCCATCTATCGTAAGTTGGCCTCCGCTTGCTTTTTAAGGAGCCCGGTGCTAGGATGTAGGCACAAACGAAAGATGCCCTGAGGGGCGTTTTTTGTTTGAAAAACAAGGGGTTTTAGGCCACTCTCTGCCTTCTGGTGATGAAGAGGGGGTCGTAACCCCAAAGAAAGTCGTTAGAACGCAAATCTTAATCGATTTGGCCCCCTAGAGGGGCTGGATCCCTCAAATATGTATAAAAATGCGGTTCTGGGAGTCGGGCTCGTCTTGAGCATCCTCTACCCAACCCAAGGAGAGGTTATTCATGCCGATTTCGAGGCAGACATCCCCTCTAATTTTCAAACCACCGTATCCACCACCTTGGCTTCCGTTCCGATTATAAAAAAGGCGTCCGCGCAAATTCGCCTGGTTAAAATTACGGCCTACACCAGTTCTCCCGAAGAAACCGATGACTCTCCTTTTATTACCGCAACGGGTAATACAGTCCGGGACGGCATAGTGGCTACCAACTTTCTTCCTTTCGGTACAAGAATCCAGATACCTAAGATTTTCGGAGATAAAATATTCGTGGTAGATGATCGCATGCACCCTCGTATGGTGAACTCTGTAGATATCTGGATGGAGAAGAAAGAGGACGCTCGTAGGTTTGGAGTAAAAAATACGGAGATAGCGATACTGGACTAGGACCCGAAACGCAAAGCGTGAAACTTGAGGCGCGAAACACTCTCGTCTTTTTTAAAAATCGAATCTGCTTTCATAAAAATTCAAGACCCCGGAGTTGTCTACTCCGGGGCTTGTATATGAATGTGCTCTTTGCTACTCCCGCCGCGCGAGCACCTGCGCGGCGGGAGGGAGGGGTGTTACGCCGTCGCTGGTAGCGCCGGGGGTGGCGGCCTCTTGACCCCCCGCTTCCTGCTGCGTGAGGCGGGGACTACGGGCCGCTCCACCGTGAAGGTGAAGCTCCGCATTTCCTCCCCGATCACAACCGGATTCATGCAGCCCGCGACAGACTGCAGAACCTCTTCCGTGCCGTCCGGGTACCGGTAGCGGGCTTGATAGCCCGCCAGCGGGGCCTCCAGGACGAAGAGTTCGGGGTTACGACCTCGGAATCCCACGTACCCTTCGTCGGAGAGAAAGCCCGATTCGATCGGGCCCACCCGGGTGGGTTGGCCGCGCAGACTTGGAATACCGCTCTGGGCCCAACGCGCTCGGGCCTGGGAGTCGAAGAAGTTTCGGAGCCGCTGGCGCTCCGTCTCCTCAATCCCCCCTGGCACGTAGGCTGGCCCGGCGGTCACGGGGTCCCGACGCATTCTGGCCTGGCGCTCGGTCTCGACCCGATCACGGCGAGCCTGCTCGGCCTGCTCCCGTTCCAGGCGCTCCCTCTCGGCCTGGAGCTGCCGGTTCCGTTCGACCTGCTCTTGCACCAGTTGCGCGGCTCGCTCCCGTATCTGACGCTTGCGCGCCAACACGGAAGAAACGATCAGCCAAGCGACGGCCAAGGCGACCACAAGAACCAAAATGGCAAGTGCAACGAACAACAGGACCCACCACGGGATTCTGTCGTCGTACATACCCGCCGCCGGTGCAGCTTGCCGGACAGCCCGAACTGTCGGTCTTGGCGAGGACGCTTCCTCGATCCCGAGGGTCTCCTCGATGCCAAGACCGCTCGGAATCACCAAGGTCTCGCCCGGATAGATCCGGACGATAACCAGGTCTTCCGACCGGACCTCGACTCGCCCCTCGCTTTCGAGATGGGGATTCAGCGGCAGGAGAGCCCGCCACTGCGTCCCCTTGAGACGCCACAGGTTGTCGCCCGCGGCAACCTGGTAGGTTGTCGTTGTCTCCAACCTGAACGTTTGCGCCGTCACTGGCACAACGAGTGCCAACAACAGCGCGACCACGATCCCGCCGACCCACACGATGTTTTTCATGGCTTCCTCCTGCCATGAGCGCGCTGGTAGGCGCGCCTTGTCAACGAGCTCGCCGGCGCAGGATTGCGCACAGCGGGCTGGGGCTCGATTGGTTAATTTGAAAGTGCTGGCCCCAGCCCACCAAGCACAATTTTCAAGTTCCGATGCGTTACATTATACACTATTTTACAAACAATGTCAATAGTAAGATATAAAAAACCGGGAGGGCGGAAACGCACTAATCAATCCGAGCTATTCTGATTAAATATGCCTAAAACTCCAGGGCGCCCATCTCCTCTATGGGACAAAAGGCAATTTCATGAGCGGGTAAAAAAGCAGCTGGTACGGTATGGGCAAGATTTGCGTTTTTCAATATGCCGTCATGAACCGGAATAACTCTCAACGGCTTTACCGCCAAGGCATACTCCATAGCTTCCGAAATTTTGAGCCAAGAACCGGCGACAGGCAAAGCCAAAACCTCCACGCTCTTGTTCGGCAAATAAAAAGCATCGCCGGGATAAAAGAACCTGCCGCCGAAGAAAAATCCGGTGTTCTGCGCGCGTCCAAAGTCCTGATATATTTCCGCATGTTCATTGCCCAGCGCCTCCAGTTTCAGGCCGGACACATTTCCGCTTGCCCCATCTTCCATCAGCTCAAAAACTATCCTCTCCCCAGAAAGTATCGCGCCCGCGCCGGAATTGGTTATCACCCGCACGCCCGGATTTTCTCTAATCAGGGTTTTAAGCGAATCCAGATGTAAGTGGTCACCGTGCTCATGGGTAATCACTATTGCGTTTAAGCCGCGTGCCTCCGTCTGACGTAAGGAGTAGCTGCCCGGGTCGGTCAGTATCCGCACTCCGGCTTCCTCGATCAAGAGCGCGCAATGCCCGTACTTGGTTATCCTCATTTTTGTTCTTATCTCTCTGGTTGTTAGTTGTCGGTTATCGGTCGTTGGTTATTTTGTTAAGCCCCTCCTCCACTTTTCCCCAGCTCACCACATTCCACCAGGCGTTCACATATTCCGCCCGCCGGTTCTGATATTTCAGGTAGTAGGCGTGCTCCCAGACGTCCAATACCAATATGGGATACAGACCCTCCGAAACGGGAGAGTCCTGATTAGCGGTAGAAATTATAGAAAGCTTCCCCGATTTATCCGCCAGAAGCCACGCCCAGCCACTGCCAAATCGCCCCAGGGCGGCTTTATTAAACTTTTCCTGAAATTCCGGAAAACTGCCAAACGAGCCGCAAATATATTGCATAAGCTTTCCCTGTGGCTCACCTCCCCCACCGACTCCCGGCTTCGCCAAAAAATCCCAAAATAAAGAATGGTTGTAGTGCCCGCCACAGTTATTGCGCACGGCGGTTCGGTGTTCCTCTGGAATTTCTTCCAAACCCCGAAGCAGCTCCGGAACCGTTTTATCTTGCCATGCCGGCAGATTGGTTAACGTCTCATTCAGCTTATCCACATAGGTTTTGTGGTGTTTGCCGTGGTGGATTTCCATGGTCTGCACGTCAATGTGCGGCTCGAGCGCATCGTAGGAATATTTTAATTTGGGCA
>JAZDLT010000058.1:0-3218 GCA_043801735.1 Candidatus Liptonbacteria bacterium
GTTGAAGGCAAGTGGGTTTATCCCCGAATTCAGCCGCACCCCTTGCTTGGGCGGACAGTGGTGCCCGGTAGCAAGATGGTGAACTAAACGACGCGGGGCCCCGCGGGGCCCCGCCTAAAACATTGGGACAAGAGTTTGAAATTTTCGGCAGAAGGGATAATATTTAGAAACTATTCGGGCCCATAGTAAAACGGCATTACGTGGCATTCGCATTGCCAAGGTCCGGGTTCAATTCCCGGTGGGTCCACCAACAGGAATTTTGCAAATTTTTTGAGCCAGACGGAAGCATTGCCTCGCGGCTTCTTCGGCAAATCTGAAATGGTGGTGTTCGTTTGAAAAAATTAGAACCCATTTTGCGGAGAACCCCCACGAATGAGGACGCCCCGCCACTATTTTTCTGGGGCAAAGGAGGCGGGGTGCGGTCAGGGTTTCTTTTCAAAAAAGGTTCGCGCAAATGCTAAAATAACACCACTAGATTCAGTAACCAGAAAAGAACATCGGGGCGATCATAGAGATGGCCACGATCACTATTATTGCAGTAAGAATAATTTGTTTCGTTTTCTTGCGCATGTGTCCTATTTTAACTTATCCGCGTACTTTTGTAAGGCGTAATCCAACTGGGAGTGGCGCGGAGAGGGCAGATTATCCAACCTAAACCAACCGATCTCGTCGAACTTGTGCGGCTCCCCGTTTCTGATTTGAGTGGGATCCACCAGCACCTTAAAGTCCAGCGCTATCCAATGGGTTGGATTACCATCCTTGTTGCGATGCACGTCTCGAAAACCCAGAAACTCGTAACTTACAATATTCGCACCCCACTCTTCCTTGACCTCCTTCCCTAAACACTCCTCCACGGTTTCGTGAAGCTCCACCCCTCCTCCACCCACATCCCATCTCCCCTGTTCGTCACGGGTGTTTGGGCTGCGTTTGTGCATAGCAAAATTACCCTTGCCGTCGTGGCAGAAATAAACCACACAAACCCCTACAAAATCTTTGCCTTTAATCATGAATCTAGTACCCGTAACCTTTACTCCCCGTAGCAATTAATATATTCTATCAATTGTAGATATAAATCAATCGGGCCGTAGTATACCGGTAGTACATGCGCTTCGGGTGCGTAGAGACCGGGTTCGATTCCCGGCGGCCCGACCAAAGAAGAATACGGTATACGCAGGTGCGCCTGTCCGTCCGTAGCCCTAGGGCGGAGGAGGATAGAGACCGGGTTCGATTCCCGGCGGCCCGACCAAGTTAGACATTTTGAAAAGTCGGAGCTTTTTCCTTGGCCGTATTGACCGAGAATCCAACTGGGGGAATTTATGATTACTTTATCCCGTGTTGATTGAAAAATTCGGAATATTTCTTATCTACATGTAAGATATGGTTCAGCAACCATTCGGCGGCAAACTCTGCCACTGCTTCGGCGATCCGTTTTATATCCGCATTTTCGGCGCGCGTTTTATCAATAAATATTTTTGCTTTTTCCCTGAATTGATTGTGGCTTTCCGTGTGCGGGACAGCATCGGGATAGCTTATTTTAGCGAACAACTCTTCCTCGGTAGATAGGTGATAAACGGCATAGTCCCCTAATTTCATGACCTCTGTTAACGCCTCGTCTTTTGCGAATAAAGCGCTTTCTGCCAAATCAATCAGGCCGTTGCAAATATTGATAAATTCCCTGTGTTGTTCGTCCAGCTCCGCGACATGAACGGAATACTCCTCTGTCCAAACGAATGTTTTTTTCATATGGCCATATTATAAGTCACTGTTTTTATCTGTAAAGACGTTTTCTTGGGGCGAAATTCTTGGTTGGATAGGCAGGACGGGGAGTTTTCCGCGGACTTAATCGGGTATGTTTATAATTTTCCTTCTATCTTATCCAACCGTTCGCTTATCTGGGCCAACTTTTCTTTAATCTGGACGATACCTGCCTTTTCCGCTCTCACTTCGCTTTCCGTCTTCTCTTCTATTTTCTTTTCTCCCCGTAAACCGGAGATAATAATTTGATTGCCGACAAAGTTGGAAACAAAAAGGCCGCTGACCAGAAGCAGTATCGTACCGAATAAAAAAGAGAGGGGTCCGTCCGGAAAAGTAGCCATATCCAAGCTGGCGTTGCCCATGCGGATATTTATTAAAATTTCCGCCAACCAGTCGGTGGTGTGCCAAACCCCGCGCCAAAAGAGCACTACTCCCACTCCGCCCATAAAACCATAGAGGATGGGGTGGCGACTGAACCAGGCGCGCACATCGTCTTCCAGGCGGTCAAAAAATCCAAACAGTCCGCTTTCTCCGCGGTGAGAATTATTTGCGGGTAATTTTCTTCTGGGCATTTTTGTGTTTTGCGAAATACAGGGCCTTTGATTTCTGGGTCAGCACGAAAACGGACATAACCATTATGTATACCGCCACGACCTCGGAAGAGAGTCGGTAGCCGGTCTTGGAAAAGGCCGAGACCAGAAACAGAAAGACCATAAGTACCGTCCAAACCAGCACGGAAATTTCTCCCGGGTGCTTGCCGGCGTAATAGTCGTACCAACGGTCAAATTCCTTGGTCCCGACATAGATACTCAAGACGCTGATGTATATCGCGCTGAATGGAGCAATGAGATAGTCGTAGCTGCCCCGGGAAAAGAAATCCGTAACCAGAAACAGCATAAAAAAATACATCCAAAAATTAGTCAGATTGCGCCAGAGTTTTTCGCTGCTGAATACTTTCCGGAACATATGTTTTAATTATACCCCAACTCCTACTGCACGAAAAACTTTTTCTTGATGCCCTCTTCTATCCCCCTCTCTATTTGATTGGCTTTATCCTTGGCCCTGCGCATTAACTTAATCAGGTCCGCATCCGTGAGCTTGTTGAGTTTTTGGGCTTCCGCGGAAAGATGGGCTCTGGTGTTGTGCTTGGGATTATCCAACACATCCTCCAAAAGAATCGCCAAAATCTGTCCCACTCTCGGGCCGGGATTTATTTTAAGAAGTTTCATTAAGTTGTCCCCGTTCAATTTGAGCATTTTGGGTGAGAGCGGGTCGCGTTTAACCTTTTCTATCATAAACATCATGTGGCGCAATTTATATGGCACCGCTTTCGGCGTGCCCGAACCGATGCGGTCCGCTTCCCGAACTTTTATAAGATCGTCCACATTTTCCGGCCCGATCCGCACCAAGAGACGTCTTACTCCCGCCGGACTCACCTCGCCCACGTTATAATAAAACATGTG
>JAZDLT010000013.1:0-4710 GCA_043801735.1 Candidatus Liptonbacteria bacterium
TTGCGCAACCTGATGCTCCGGGGGTTAGTGGAAAGATTTCCCAATCCAGAACATCCCCAATCTTTTCTTTACCGCCCCTCTTTTGAGTTCTGGCGCCATATCGGCGTGCCTGAACAAAACGAATTGCCAGAGTACGAAAAATTCAAAGACCTTCTTAATAAATTTGAAAACCAATCCCCGGGCGCGGTCTAATAACGATGAAAGCAAATCTAGAAAAATTCGCGTTCCTGTTCGTTCTGATAAGCATAGCTCTCCTCGGAATGCGCGGTCGGGGCAGTACTGTTTCCCTGGGTGACCAATCGGACGACATTTCGCCGGTCCACGCCGTGACCGTGGTGGCGGAAACCGTTCTGCCCGAGGCAAAATCCTCGCCCATAACCGCAAGTGTGGGCATGCGGGAAAGACAAGCCATGGGAGCGGCGGATGTTTTCGCGGCGAAAGCCAGTCCGGCGGAGTTAAAAATCAAAGCGGAAATAGCCATGATTGCCGACTTGGAAACGGGGCACGTTTACTTCGACAAGAACTCCGACCGTCGTTGGCCGATAGCTTCCATATCCAAGTTGTTTACCGCGGAGTTCGCTCTAGATCAGATGTCTCCGGATAAAAGAATCACTATCACTGAACAGGACGAGGTTACGGGTGGAGACCTAACCAGGGGCCTCCAGGCCTCGGAGCAGTACACCTTGGACGACCTGGTGCGCGCCATGCTTGTTTTTTCCAGCAACGAAGCGGCGGAAGCCATGGCTAAGTCCTTCGGAAGAGATGAATTCCTAAGGGGTCTCAACCTTCTCGTGGAAAACTGGGGCATGACCGAGACCCACTTGGCCGACCCAACCGGTCTTTCTTCGGCAAATCAATCCACAGGCAAAGACCTGATCGTGGCGGCGCAGGAAATTTACCGAATGCATCCCGAAATATTCGAGGCAACTCGTCGGCCAAGCGTAATATTGGTGGAGCTGAACTCCGGCCAAGCCAAGGCCTTTGCGAATATCAATGCTTTCGCCGGCCAAGCGGACTTTTTGGGGGGTAAAACCGGCTTTACCAATGATGCCAGCGGCAACCTACTCTCCCTGTTTTCTTACGAGAAAAGACCGATTTTCGTGCTGGTGATGGGTTCTTCGGATCGCTTCAGCGAAACCGAAAAGCTGATAAGCTGGTTCAGGAAAAATTATGTTTTGGCCAACCCCAACCCATGAACCCAGTTACTTCTTCCGTTCCCATAAGTTTCTTTCCGATTGTGCGAATGCTTTCGCTTTTTATCCTGTCGTTTGCGGTGGCGCTCTTGGCCGCACCCCTTCTTATAAAACTGCTTTATAAATATAAGGCCTGGAAAAAGAAACCGCGTGAAAAAACGTTGGGCGGAGGGGGCACCCCGATCTTCGCTAGCTTGCATGGCGAGAAAGAAATCTCCATTCCGCGTATGGGGGGCATTCTTATTTGGGGCACGGTGGTGGTGGTTACCCTTATTCTTTGGATAATTCATTATTTTTACCCGGAGTCCTTTCTAGGGCAAATGAATTATGTCTCTCGCGCTCAAACTTGGTTGCCGCTTTTTACCTTAGTGAGCGCGTCTTTACTGGGATTGGTGGATGATATTCTGGTCGTGCAAAACAAAGGTAAGTACGTAGGCGGGGGATTGCGCTTCGCGGTACGCCTGGGGCTTATTTCGCTCATCGGACTGGCCGGCGCCTGGTGGTTCTACTTCAAGCTGGGTTGGTCCAGCATCTACATTCCTTTTCATGGCAATTTGGAAATAGACGGTTTTTATCTCTTGCTCTTCTTGGTGGTGGTGCTCGCGACCTTCTCGAGCGGAGTGGTGGACGGTTTAGACGGACTTTCCGCGGGCGTACTGGCCCCCATCTTTTGCGCCTATGGCGCCATTGCCTACAGCCGCGGCCAATTGGACTTGACCGCGCTTATCGTGGTCATTGTCGGGGCGCTGGTAACCTACCTTTGGTTCAACGTCCACCCCGCCAAATTTTTTATGGGAGAAACGGGTATTATGGGTTTGACCGTAACTCTGGCGGTCATCGCCTGTTTGACCAACTCGGTTCTTTTCCTGCCTATTATCGGGCTGGTGTTGGTTCTGGAGTCGGCCTCCGTTATCGTCCAGCTTGTTTCCAAAAAATTGTTTGGCAAAAAAGTGTTTCTCTCCGCGCCTATCCATCATCACCTGCAGGCCTTGGGTTGGCCGGAGTCCCAGGTGACTATGCGTTTTTGGATAATATCCGCGGTGGCGAGCGCCTTCGGTCTGGTTCTTTTCTTGTTGGCGAAGTTTTTCTAATTTTTGATCAGGTAAGTTGTCGGTTTGTAAAAATGGAAGGGAGCGCGTGCCATGCGCTCCCGTTCTCGTCTCTTCTGGTCCCTAGCTAACCCATGGGACGGCCCTGCGAGGTCTCTGCCAGGTTCCCGAGCGGGCAAGGGTGGCAGCCGCCAAGCGGGCTGGCGTACCTCCCGTGGAGGCATTCTGCCTAGCCGGCGGGGTCTTTGTCGGTTTGCCAGTACCCCCGCACCACTTGCATTCGTCCACCACGGAACCATCGTGGTAGGTGTGAATCCCCAAGCCCCGACAGGCGATGCACCGTTCCTCCTCGGGAACTTCCTTCTGTCTTCGCATCGCTTCTGCGATTCTTGGATGATTGCGTCGGTCGGTCTCGTTCATGGCCCCTCCATCTCCATAAAAGATGACTAATTTCAGATACTAATACTATAAAAATATTTTGCAAACCCGCGTTTACTTAAAAAGAGAAGGCGGCGGGAGCTGTTCCCGCCGCCCTTGCCTCCTATGCTTCTTCAGCAGTTGCCGCCCGCGGCGCGAATCTGCTCGCGAAGTTCTCCCGCCGCCTCCGCCGGATCTCTCGCGAGGATGATACCGGAAGAGGAGTTGATGGCGATGGAACCCGGTCCGCGGAAAGAGGTTGCCACCGTCTCCTCCACGAAGCCGCCCTGGGTTCCGATCCCGGGGATCAGGAACCAGAGAGCGTCGCCGACGATCTGCCTGGCTTGAACGAGATGCTTGGCGTAGATCTTACTCGCGTCACTCGGATCCTCGTGGGCGGCGCCCATGACTACTCCGGCGCTCTCGAGTACGCCGAACTCCCCCGACCAGTGCAGGATGTCTCCGACCGCGGCCTCCCAGACGTGCCTTCCATCTTGAAGGATGCGGTCCTGGACCTCCCAGGCCTCCGGATTGCTGGTGCGACCAAGGCCAACCAGCGCTCGACCGGGATAGTTCGGATCGACGAGCGCCTGGAGTGTGCTCCTACCCATGTAGCCGTTGTAGTTCATGCCGTCCACTCTCTCCAGTAGGAAGTGGGCCCTGGCATACTGCCTCTGAGTGCGGTCGATGTCGCCGTTCTTGCAGTCCAGAAAAACGGGAATCATCGGGTATCTCAGATGGATGTAGGCCACGAGCGCCTGCAGGGCCTCCAGTCCGCCATCGATGGCGCTCCAGTGGGCGTACTGCAGCTTGAACATGCAAGCGTAGGGAGCGGTCTGGTCTACGACCCACATCATCCAGAGAAGAACAGAGACCCACGCCTGTCCCGCTTCCTTCCGGAAGTGGATAGGAATCTTCTCCTCGGGTGGGTCGAGGCCGACGCAGACGAGAGAGTTCGTCTCCTTCTGTCTCCGTGTCAGCGTCTCACGGAAGTTTTGAATCATACGACTACTCCTCAAGGTGGGTTACCGATTGAATCGCGGGAAATTCAACGATCTGCGACTTTTGTATCACATAACTAAGTATTGTTCAATGCAAGCTTTGCGAATCCGAAAAAGCCGTGCTAATATGCGGAGAATATGAAGCAATCCCATCTGTTTACCAAGACGGAGCGCTTTGCGCCAAAAGACGAAGAAACCGTAAACGCTCAGCTCTTGACCCGGGCGGGTTACGTAGAAAAACTGATGGCAGGCGTATACAATTATCTGCCCTTGGGCTTGCGCGTTTTGCGTAAAATTGAACAGGTTGTGCGCGAGGAAATGAATGCTATCGGCGGGCAGGAAGTACTGATGGGCATGATGCATCCTAAGGAAAACTGGGAGAAAACCGGCGGCTGGAAAAACATAGAAGTGCTTTTTAAGGTGCCGAGCCGCACCGAAAAAGAGTACGCTTTGGGTCAGAGCGAGGAAGAGGTGGTAACTCCGCTTGTAATGCGGCGGGTGCAGACCTACAAAGATTTGCCGCTCGCGGTTTATCAAATCCACTGGAAGTTCCGGGACGAACTAAGGGCCAAGTCCGGCCTTTTGCGCGGGCGTGAGTTCCTGATGAAAGATATGTATAGTTTCCACGAGAATCAGGAGGACTTCGATAAATTTTATGAAATAGCCAAACAGGCCTATCTCAAAATTTTCCAACGGCTGGGCCTTACCGCAAAAGTAACCGAGGCCTCCGGGGGCAGCTTCAGCGAAAAGATATCCTACGAGTTTGAGGTACTAACGGATGCAGGCGAAGCAAACATTCTTTATTGCGATGTTTGTGAGTTCTGCGTTAATGTAGATGACATCAAGTCTTATAAAGAGGGCGACAAATGTCCCAAATGTGGCAAAGGGAGCTTAAAAGCAGCAGCTGCTTCCGAGGTGGGCAACGTCTTTGACCTGGGTCAGAAGTACGGCAAGGACTTCGGTCTGACTTTTGCGGACAAGGATGGCAATAAGATTTATCCGGTAATGGGCTGTTACGGTATCGGCATTTCCCGCCTGATGGGGGTGATT